>JBEIDF010000227.1:0-5514 GCA_040383605.1 Lewinellaceae bacterium | reverse complement strand
TGTAAGAGCATGTCTAAAATTATATTTCTCGCTAATATGAAAGTCTTTTTCAGCCAACCTTCGTTCCTTTTTTTCGCCGTAATTAGTCCCATTACGCCTGCAAAAAGCGCCTTGTCTGGCTAAAAAATCCTTTTCATATTAGAATAAAATATAATTTTATACGTGCTCTAATATTTGAATCCGACCGTCATGATACAACGCCTCCTCCGCTACCCCATTTTTTCCGCTTTCTCTTTTCTCTTTTTCTACTTCCCCGCCCTTCTTCAAGCCCAGCAAACGGCCATCGTGTACGGCCGGATCACCGACGCTTCCAACGGACAGGCGGTGGAGCTCGTCACGGTATTCATAAAAGGGGGCGCCACATCGGTATCCAGCGATGAAAGCGGCAACTACGCCATCCAGATACCGGCCGGCCAGCGCCTGACGCTGGGTTTCCGTCGGATCGCCTACAAGGATGGCGCCGCCGATGTGTTGCCCCTGGCGCCGGGCGCCCGCTTTGCGCTCGACCTCGCGCTTGCACCAACGGAATCCAACCTGGAAGTAGTGATCCGCGAGCGCCGGCTCGACGACGGCGGCATGGTGCGCGAAAAAAACCTGCAAGATCTGCGCCTCCTGCCCTCCACCACCGGCAATTTGGAAAGCGTGCTGCCGCATATCGCCCTGGGAACCTCGGCCGGCAGCGGCGGCGAACTCACCTCGCAGTACCAGGTGCGCGGCGGCAACTACGACGAAAACCTGGTGTATGTCAACGATTTTGAAATCTACCGCCCGCAACTGGTGCGCGCCGGACAACAGGAGGGCCTTTCCTTCCCGAATATTGACCTGATGCGGGATCTGTCGTTCTCCTCCGGCGGCTTTCAGGCGAAATACGGCGATAAAATGTCTTCCGTGCTGGACGTGAAATACAAACGCCCCGACAGCCTCCGCGCCAGCGCCAGCGCCAGCCTGTTGGGCGCTTCCGCCCACCTGGAAGGTAGCGCCAAGTCCAAAAAAGACGAGTACCGCGCCCTGCGTTACCTCGTTGGCGCCCGCTATAAAACCACCCGCCTGCTGCTGAACAGCCTGGACGTGGTGGGGGAGTACGTCCCCGATTTCTACGATATCCAAACGTATATTACATACGATTTTAAGCGCGACTGGCAACTTGGCCTGATCGGCAATTTCAATCGCTCGGTGTACCGCTACAAACCGGAAAGCCTGGCCCGCGCTTTCGGCCTGATTGATTTCGCCCTGCAACTGCGCACCGCTTTTGAAGGACAGGAAGTGGACGATTTTACGCAGGGCATGGGCGGCGTTTCGCTCACCTACCTGCCGGAACGGGAGAAAAACCCGGTGTATCACAAATTCCTGGCTTCCACCTGGCGCAGCCAGGAAAACGAACGCTTCGATATCCTGGGCTATTACCTGCTCGGTGAAATTGACGCCAACCTCGGCTCCGACAACTTCGGTGAGATTATCAACGTGCTCGGATCAGGTACTCAGCAAACCTGGGTGCGCAACTACCTCACCCTCGACGTGCGCAACGCCGAGTACAAAGGCGGGATCGAACTGCAAAACGACGACCGCGAGGCCAACCTCACGCGCAGCCACTTCCTGCAATGGTCGGCCAAATGGCAAAACGAGGAAATTCTCGACCGGATCAACGAATGGGAGCGCCTCGATTCCGCCCTCTACTCCCTACCTTACGACACCACGGCGCTCTTTGTCCGCAACGTGCTGAAAACCCGAAACAGCCTGAACAGCAACCGACTTTCCGTCTTTTTTCAGGATACCTGGACCTGGCGCAAGGACGGTGTGCGCGAAATCCAGGTACACGCCGGCATCCGCAGCCAGTATTGGGATTTGAACGGCGATTGGTTCGTAACCCCGCGCGTGCAAGTGCTGTATAAACCCCTGAACACCCAGCGCGACCTCTCGTATCGCCTGGCCGGCGGTTTGTACTACCAGCCGGCTTTTTACCGCGAAATGCGCCGGCTGGACGGCAGTGTAAATACGGATATCCGGGCGCAGAAAAGCGCGCATATCGTGGGTGGTTTCACTTACGATTTCCTCTGGGGCAAACGCAATCCGACCAAAATGCGCCTGATTGCCGAGGCGTACTACAAGCAAATGTGGGATCTGGTATCGTACGACCTGGACAACGTCCGCGTGCGCTACGCCGGCGCCAACGACTCCCGCGGCTACGCCACCGGCTTCGATGTGCGGATGAACGGCGAATTTGTGCCTGGCGCCGAGAGCTGGATCAACCTGTCCTTCCTGCGCACCCGCGAAAGCATTGAGGGCGTGCAACACCTGTTCCGGAAAGTCGGGCAGCGGCAAGGCACGCCTGTCAGCGATGTGCCGAGACCCACCGACCGGTTCATGACGCTGTCTATGTTTTTTCAGGACTATATGCGTCGAAACCGGAATGCGAAAATGCACCTGAATTTCACGGTAGGCTCCGGCCTGCCTTTTGGGGTCGTGAATAACAACCTGATTTACCGCAATCCGTATCGCTTTAAACCCTATCACCGCGTGGACATCGGTTTTTCGCTGCTGCTGTACAACGAGGACACGCACAAACGCCGGGCCAACCACATCCTCCGCTTTACCCGCAATACCTGGGCCAGCCTGGAGGTATTCAACCTCATGAAAGTGGCGAACGAGGCTTCCAATATCTGGATTAAGACGATCGAAAACACCCAGTACGCCGTACCGAATTACCTGACGGGGCGGCGACTGAATCTGCGGGTGCGGATGGATTTTTAGTTATTGTTCAATGGACAGCCGTGAAGGGAATAATACAAGTCAAAAACGTATTGCAAGAATAAATTATTAGAGCGTGTCTAAAATTATATTCTCTGCTAATATGAAAAGGATTTTTTAGCCAGACAACGCGCTTTTTGCAGTCGTAATGGGACTAATTACGGCGAAAAAAAGGAACGAAGTATGGCTGAAAAAGACTTTCCTATTAGCGAGAAATATAATTTTAGACATGCTCGTACTACAAAAAAAGCACTGGTGACCGGTGGCGTAAAACGGCTGCTCCTATTTATCCTTCAATTCTGTAACGCTTGATATCGCCTGAAATGTAACATTGCCAAACGCTGCAAAATGTTTTTCGCCACAATGGATTTTCATTTCTTCGTATGGACGCAGTTTTTTTGTGTCGTCAATCTGTTGCCTACTCTTCGTTTCAGCAACAAAGTAGATTTTGGTCTCGTCGCCCTCCTCTCTTTTTATCAAAGCCCAGTCTGGGTTGTAGTTTCCGATAGGGGTTTTGATAACGAACCAGGAAGGCAATTTGATGTAGAAAAAAATGTCGTCTCTGGACTCACACTCCGCTGCAAACTTCCTTTCCGGTGAAGAAAGCGAGTCTATCAGAATGTAGTTGTAAAGCGTCTTGTCCTGGTGCTTGACGGCTATCAGGTGCTCGATGTAGGATTCGACTTCCACGCTCTCAAAGAGCTTCATTTCGTAATGCTGACCTGCTATCTTTTCATACTTGATACCATTGATTTTCAGCCTGTCAAATTCATCTTTGATAGCCCTGACCACTGCATCCATGAACATTTGAGGGTTGTTGAAAATATCGCTCAAACGCCCTGAGTTCAGGATGATTTTGCTAATGGTGTCCCTGGTGAGTTCGGTCTTGGACTGAATGTAACCCACAAAGTCCGGTATATCGAATCTGGTATCCGTGATTTCCCGATTCTTGGAACTTTTGATTGTCCCGCCAACCTCCTGTAACACGCCCGCCTCTTTCACAAACTCCAATTCCGTTTTGATGCGCTGAATCTGCGGCTTAGGAATGGAAGGCATATTCCTCACCCCTTCAGCCGCCGTTTTGATGAGTTCCTGGGTATCGTAGTTCACCCGATACGCTGTTTTGTGCTTGATTCTATCCCACAAATCCAGGAAATTTTGGTCAAGTTGCCAACTCTTCTTCAGTTCGACTTTGGTACGGGAACGGGCATTCTTGATTCTACCCTCGAACTTCACGCCGCAATCCTGCTCGATTTCGTTTTGCAGGGCTTTGGCGAAATCCTCATAACTTTCATTGGCAACACCGTCAAACGATTGATGCTCCTTTCCAGATTTCTTTCTCCGGTTTGGTCAACGCATAGGCGCAAACCACGTCCGATTTCCTGACGTTTTTTGATTTCGGATTTGGTTTCGTTCAAGGTACAAATCTGGAACACGTTGGGGTTGTCCCAACCCTCTCTCAAGGCAGAGTGGCTGAAGATGAAACGCAACGGCGTATTCATATCCAAAAGCCTCTCTTTGTCCTTCATTATCAACTGATAGGCTTCGTCGTCTGCCTTGTTGCCTTTACCCTCCTTACTGTCTTTGAACTTGCCTTTATCCTGGGAGAAATACCCATCGTGCATGTCGGAAACGGGATGCGAATAGAGGTTCTTGTACTTTGGATTCCTGGATATTTCGGCAAACAGTTCCTCAAACCAACGGGCAAACTGCCCTGGTTGCGGGTTTCCGGCTGCATCGTAAGCGCGGTAATTGGCGACCTTATCAATGAAGAATACAGAGAGGACTTTGATACCCAACTCATTGAATTGCAGTTCTTTTCTGAAATGGTTTTCAATCGTTGCCTTTATCATTTCCTTTTGTATTTCATTGGTCAAACCTCCTTGGGGCCGCCCTTTGTACAATACGTTACCACTGGAAAATTCAAGCAACTCCTCTTCCGAATCAATGAAGTTTATAACATACCCATCTTTATAGGCTTCAACACCGCCCGACAAAAGGTAAAGGTTATCACCTGTTTTTGCCGTGACCGCCTTTTTTACAACGCCTTTTTTTTCGTTGACAAGCAAGGTGATACTGGCAGAAACGGACTGCTTCGCTAATTTGAAGCCATCCAGACTCACAAACGCTCCACCGCTATCAAATTGTGAAAGCACGGAATCCACCTCGATTTGTTTGACCAAACCCAAATCGTATGCTTTTACGGGGTCGAGTTTGTAAAGCAGGTTGTAAAGGTTGGTATGGGTAGCGGAATAGCGCATGGTAAACAGCGGATTCAGGTTCGCAATCGCTTTTTTACGAATATCTGTCTCCATGTTTTGCGGCTCATCCACTATCACAATCGGATTGGTTGCCTGCAAATGCTCGATAGGCTTGACACCTCTTTCCCTGACTTGGTTGATGATGTTTTGGTCTTTGGTGAAGCTGTCAATGTTGATAACCAGGATTTGAATGGTATTGCTGCGAGCGAAATTCACAAGGCTAACCAACTTTTTTGAATCGTACACTTCAAAATTAGCCGGTACGTTTTCGTATATTTCCTGAAAGTGGTCGAAGGTGATTTGCAGGTTTTTGATGACCCCTTCACGGATTGCAACCGATGGAACAACGATAATGAATTTCTTAAACCCATACACCTTGTTGAGTTCGTATATGGAGCGAAGGTAAACGTAGGTCTTTCCTGTTCCGGTCTCCATTTCGATGGCGTAATTCCCAAAGTCAGTAGTGACCGTTTTGCCGTTTTCGTCTTTGTAAAAGAGGTACTCCAAC
>JBEIDF010000226.1:0-5534 GCA_040383605.1 Lewinellaceae bacterium | reverse complement strand
TATTTACCGAGGTCGTGGTATAATCCAATCTGCGAGAGCACATCGGTCAAATCCTGCCCAAACGCGCCTTTTGATAGTTGAGCGAGCGCTTTCCTGGTTACACCGAATATATGGTCGTGCAGTAATTTAGGTTTGATTTCACGCCCTTTGAAGTTTCCTGCGTGTGAATAAAAAATTTTCATTCGAGGAAAAGGATATTTTGTTCGTCGCCACTTGCGTCCGGAACTATATAAACCGGCGCGTTTAGTTCAGCCCCCAAGGGTTTGCCGTCTGTACTGAATAGCACGCGAATGAGTTTTGATAGTTCTCGATTTCCATTACCAACAAAATCAGCGGGCATTAATTCTTCCTCCAGGTAGTTAGATAATCCGTTTTTAGTATTTTCTTTTTCAAATTCGATTTTGATGATTTTATCGGAAGGCGCCGCAGAATGAATTTTTATCAAGCCGTCGCGCTGAATCGTTTCAACTTGATTGTAAAAATGGATTTTTTCAGTCCATGCGTTAAAATTGGCTGTACCGAGTGCTAGATTAAAACGTTGTCGTTTGTTCAAAAGCGCGTCCTTGATAAGATCAAATTCGCCGTTATCGGCTATCCCGCGCGCGATGAAAATGCGATAGGCGAGCCAATCGCGTCCTGGATGCAAGCCGCTGACTACTTCGAAGGGTGTCTGAATGTGCCCGCCGGCCCCTGTGAAATCACCGGTACCCTCAAGTGCGTTCCCTCGGGATTTGATGCTCAAAAAATTCAACCTGTGGAACGTTTTTTTTATGGGGTTAAGCACCCGAATGCCTACGCGCAGGCGTCCGGATTCCAATCTTTCATAATATTGGTCGCGCTCATAACCCATAATAGCGGCCAGCAAACCCATTACCGTTGTGCGCGGTGGGATCGAGTAAGTGAAAGCCGTGTTGTTGGCGTAATATTTTCGAAAATGCGCCAATTTTCCACAGACATCGAAGGAGATTATTTCCATGATGTACTGGATTTGTATCCCGATTGTAATCTCGGGTGGTTGTTATAAGGAAAATTGAACGCCGATACCGCAGGTAATTTTTATCTCTTTTACCGGTTTATCGGGGCCTACATGACCTGCGAGCGCGATTTTCAGTTTAGAGAGGTCGAGTACCAGATCGTCAAATTTTCGAATCTGTTTCTCTTCCAACTCCCCGGCGGGTTTGGTAGAGACATACTGGCGCAAATCCCCGAAATACCCATTATTGTAACCCGCATTATAAACGACTTCAACATAAAGTTTTGGGTACTGGTTGAGTTTTGACCGGGTAGGCAGTGCAGGAATCGCCTCCCAGAGCGCTTTTCGGAATTGGCTGAGATCATCTTCCGTTAAACCTGTGCCGATCGCAGCATATTTATTGATCGCACCGGAAAAGGCCAGTAAACTATAGTGTATGCGATAGTCCTTTCCAATTGTACTATTGCCATCGTTCATAATAGTAACGATGGAGTTGCTATCCATGAGTTCTACTTTGTGAAGCGAATAGCCCCAGTTCAGTTGAATTGGCCCGACATAAGATTTAGTAAAGCCGCCGATAGCAAATGCAGAGCCGAAAAATCGAATATCAATGAACTTTTGTTTCACTAGATAAGCTAATAAATGGCGATTTACTTCCCCAAAATCTTTAGTCGCCTGCATAACTTTGATTAGTTCTTTAGCCGATTTCGTATTATTTTTCTTCTCTAATTCTTTAAATTTTTCGTATAAATCCTGTCGGTCGGAAAATACAATTTTTAATTCATCCGGGTTAGCAAGTAGGCGCTCAATAACAGCTGTTAATTTGCTATCCGGACTAACTTTATTTTCTCCCTCCATATCCACAAAGATTTCGGCGCCAGTTGTTTTTAAATAATCCCGGATATAGCGTTTCACGCGAACGTCAGAGACAAGGTTAATTTTGTTGTCATAATCCATCCGCGGCTTATTTTCTTGATCAATATCTCCATTGGGATTGCATTGGATAGCCTCGTAGAGGAATAAAAAATCGGAGTTGTGGTTAATAGTCTGCATGGTCTAATTTACTGGATTTTAGTTATTTGTTTAATTTTGTTGCTATACTTCCAAAGTTTCAGGGTCTTCTACTACCTCTTTTTGCGTTCTGAAGGAATAACCTGAAAGCAGGTAGAAAATCGATTCCTCAGGCTTCATTCGTTTATCCCAACGATCGTTTGGCGCGTCTTTGAACAAATCGGTAAACCGTGAAAAAGGCCCGTCGGTATATTTCATTATTTCGTACTGCTTGGATTTTTCAAAAAGATCGGCATGCAAACGTTTTAGTGCTGCGGCATCCATTCCATTATAGTTGATTTTTTGCAGAATAGGTTTGTTTTTGTGTCCTTTATCAAATTGAGCACGGCCAACACTATTGAGTACTCTACCCAAATAAAACAGGGCTCGCTGATCATCTGAGTAGGCCATTCGGTCAAAAAAAGTAAGGATCGCGGTGTTTTTCTCTTCCAGCGTTGCGGCTGAAGGTGTTGTTTTTTCTTCCATGGCTAAGAGTTTAATTTTTTTTAGAAACTGAAAAAATGCGAGGTATTGGAAAACGGCGTTGCGTACGGCAAAGTCAAAATTGGAACTGGGAATTATATTATATCCGGCATATCGCCCAAAACGATGACATAAAATCAATTCAGAAAAGAATTCTATTAGTTTGTCATATGGGATTTGGCGGCGTTCCAGCACAGATTTAAATATCATAAGCGCCGCATTTCTCTTTTCCCCATCTTTACGAACAGGAATAAGATAATAGATTAAATAAAAATTGAAGTCGATGACATTTTTTTCTTTGCCATAAGTCATTACATTTAACCATAAATTCGGTAAAATTTCTCCCATTTCACTATCTACCGAACGCATAGTCTGAATAATATTTTCAAAATGTGTCTTACTGATATCTTTGATAAGATTAATTGTTTTGAAAAAATTACCATCAGATTCGTAACCAAGAAAAGTAATCCAGTAGATATCTCCTTCTGCAATTGACCGGATATTATTGGTTGTTTTTCGAAATTCTTTTTTTGACATCGAAAAGAGTAATTCTGCGTTACCTTTTATTTTCGGAACGTTTTCTTCCATGTCAATTACTTTTCCGTTTCTGAATTGTGGCAAAATACAATGATCAATACCGGCAATTTTTATTTTTAAATTTTTTAAAATATAATCTGATCCACGTTCCAATAAAACTTGAGTTTGATTGCTTACCTGATAGTTCTTAAAAAATGACTTATCATCGAAATCAGATGCGTAGTTTTTGGTTGTGGTTACAAACATTTTATTAAGATTATAACGCGAGGCAAACGTAGGCTCATTTACATTAATATCAATAACTCCTGTACTGTAGCAGATTTTGTTAGTACTATTTTGATTAGTACCCGACGATTCTGGCGCATGATTTTTTTGCATAAATTTCCTGCGTAAATAAGCATCATAACCATCCAGTTTTGCTACTGGCATAGATTCGTGACATCCTAAATCAGCCGAAATAATGGATGCAAAAAGCATGGCAACGCGCGATTTTTCTCCCCAATTTAAAGTTTCCGTAACTTTTTTCCAGTCAGGAAAGCGTTCTTCAAATTCGTTGCGCATCCTAAAAATTCTATTGGCTGCTTGGATTAACGGAGAGTCTTTTATATCGGGATACTCTTTTTCAATCGCCTCCACCAATTCCGATGTTCTCGGCTGAATCCCATCTTTGTTTTTCCCAAATAGAGTTTTTTTCCAAGATTCAAAAGATTTACGTGGATTGACCGTAGGATAAATACTCTTATTGTTACCGGCCTGAATTTTTATGCATCGCAACGCATAAGGCGACCAACGAGCATTTTTATCAGATTCATCAAAGGAAAACGGTTTCTCGTTTAGATAGAAGGCGCCTGTATCCAGATTGAAAATAATTTCAACTGAATAAAACCTTATCCCTTTTTTTACATCTTTTTCATCAATAGGAGGTGGATCTATGATGTCATCAAATTCCTCACGTGCACGGTCATTTGACAAAAACTTTCCAAAATGGTATAGCGTATCCAGCATGGCTTGAAAATTAGGTTTTTTTCTCCCCCAAATATACGCCCTCACCTGTGAAGTTTCTCTGCACACCCGAAAAAAAACTACTTTTGCAATCTATTTTACAAAACTTCCGGGTGAGGCGATAAATTTTTACCATGCCACGAACTAAATACCCTTTCGATCGCCTTCAACGAATCAACGAAATATTCCTGTCTCGGGCTTCCGGCCAAGCGGTCATCAAGGCGGAGAATTTATCTGTCGAATTAGGGATCAGCCTGCGGCAATTACGTACCGATATGGACGCGCTCCGAAACATGGGGGCGCCTCTTGAGTATGATACGATGCTCAAAGGCTGGCGGTATGCCCCCGGACAGTATTTCACTATCCTGGATAACCTGCCGCTTACCGGCGAGGATCTGGCCAGTTTGCGTATGGCTGTAGAAACACTGGCAAAAGTCAATCATTTGAAAGGGTTTGAGCAGCTGCCGGAGGTTTTTCGAAAAATTCACCGGGCCGCTCGAAAATGGATGGATGCCGGCTCGTATATGCTGGGTAAATCTGTTTATTTTGATCCGCTGCCACAGTATGACGGCAGTAAGCACCTGCCCTTTTTCTTCAATGCCATGGATCAATCTTTCCGGGTAAAATTCCAGTACCAGGGTTTCCATGCCGACGCATCCAAAACAATTATTTTCGACCCGTGGTTTCTCCGGCATTTTGATCGCCGATGGTATGCCGGGGGTTTCTCGCACGACCCTGACGAACTTTTTGTCCGGGTATTTCCACTTGAACGCATCGTCGGAGAACCGCAAATGGTCGGTTATTGCCACGATAAACCGCGTGATTATGACGCCGCGTCTTACTGGCGCCATGTTTACGGAATCACTAAGCCGCCCAATGGTAAGGTTGAAAATGTGGAAGTGGCTTTTAGTCCGATACAAGGAAAATATTTTCTTAGCAGCCCGTTCTTTGAACCTTTTGAGGTGCTCGAGCGCTCCGCGCAGCGCATCGTCATTCGATTTAATCTGATCATAAACCCCGAACTGATCCGAAAATTGGCTTCATTTGGCGCAGATGCACGGGTGTTGAAACCCGAAGGGTTGGTCAATCAAATGCGTCAGTTTTTTTCGGACGCGTACAATAGATTGAACGATCAATAAAAAACTGCCCATGATTTCCGGGCCGAGTAAAAAATGGCTTATTTCCCCCTTTTTTCACCGTTTTTACCATTTTTAAGGTGTGTAGCCCTCCTAAAAGCCCTGCTCGCCGGGGGGTAGGCGATTTCTAACAATCCAAAGAAAGAACCTAGCGGTCATTTTAGACATATCCTTACCATCTTTTTCAAATTGTAACTGGTTAGCAGGATCGCTGTCTGGCCCCAAAAGTCCCATTTTCCGCCATACTTTGCGATTTTTTTTGACCACAGCGCTGCTATGGCCTGCAAAAAATCGCTTCGTCTGGCGAAAAATGGATCCTTTTTTGGCTCAGACGCGACCTGCTAACCAGTTAC
>JBEIDF010000225.1:0-5539 GCA_040383605.1 Lewinellaceae bacterium | reverse complement strand
TAGCCGCGACTGGACGCAACAAACGGAAACAATCGGCAATCTGCTCCAAATACTCGCCGTTGCGGCCGCGATCGCACTCCTCGGCTACGGTATCTTCCGGATGCTGAACGCACCCCAAAACCGGCAAATTACCCGCGCCGGCGAAGTCATCACACTCGAAAACCTGGAACAACACCTGGATGAAACCGACATCGCACCCTTCTTGCAGGCCGCGCTGAAGGCGCAAAACTACGCGCTCGCCGTGCGGTTGTATTATCTTCAAATCATCAAGAACCTGGCGGCGAGCGGACTCATCCGCTGGTCGAAAGAAAAAACAAACCGTGATTACCTGCACGAATTGCGCGCACACCGACTCAGCAATGAATTCCGGGGCCTCACTGCACACTATGAACGGGTATGGTACGGAAATCAATCGCCCGACGCCCAAGCCTTCGCCGATATGGAACCCGCATACCAACAATTTTTATCCCAAATCCCGCCCGCCTAGCAAGCCGGCCAACCCGCCGAACACACGCTTTATTATATGCCCGGATTATACCTCCACATTCCGTTCTGCAAGCAGGCTTGCCACTACTGCAATTTCCATTTTTCAACATCCCTGAAACTCAAAACACCGCTGCTGGACGCGCTGCGCCAGGAGATTTACCTGCAGCGCGACTACCTGCAAGGCGCCCCCCTCGAATCCATTTATCTGGGCGGCGGCACGCCCTCGCTGCTCGAAACAGCCGAGCTGACCGCGCTTTTTGAAAGTATCCGACAGCATTTCCCCCTGGAAGACGGGGCCGAAATTACCCTGGAAGCCAATCCGGATGATATTTCCCTGGAAAAACTCCGCGATTGGAAAAACTACACACCCATCAATCGCCTAAGCATCGGTATTCAATCTTTTAGCGAAGAAGACCTGCTGTGGATGCACCGCGCCCACAACGCCCGCGAGGCCCGGATCTGCCTCGATCTCGCACTGGAAACCGGATTCGACAACCTGACCGTTGACCTGATCTACGGCGCGCCCACGACAAGCGACGCCCAATGGCGGGAAAACCTGCGCACTGTTCTGGACGCCGGCGTGCCGCACCTGTCCTGCTACAGCCTCACGGTGGAAGAAGGTACCGCACTGGCACATTCCGTGCGGAAGGGACAAGCGCCGCCGGCAGATGAGCAAAAATCGGCGCGACAACTCGATTGGCTCATGGCGGAAACTGCCCGATGCGGCTACGAACACTATGAAATCTCCAATTTCGCGCTGCCGGGTCGCTATGCGCGCCACAACAGCAACTACTGGACCGGCGCGCACTACCTGGGCATAGGGCCCTCCGCACATTCCTTTAACGGCGTCTCCCGCCAATGGAACGTGGCGAACAACGCTGGCTATATCCGCGCCATTGAAGCGGGACAGATCCCGTTTGAAATAGAAACACTCACCCCCGCGCAACGATACAACGAGTACGTCATGACCGGCCTGCGCACACAGTGGGGCTGTGAAGAAAAACGCATCCAGGCGCTGGGTGAACCAATGGCTGGCTACTTTTTTTCCGAAATCCAAGCCTTGATAGCAGCCGGAAAGGTGGAAAAAACCGCCGAAAAATACCGCCTGACCCGGGAAGGTAAATTTTTGGCCGACCGAATTGCGTCCGATTTGTTTTGGGTGGCAAACGTGTGAAATTCTGAAATTGTGGTTAAATTTACCGCTTTGAAATTGTTTCACAAAACGAAAAACGCATGTTACAAGAACTCAAAGCATTTCTCCTGCGCGGCGAGACACTCGCGCTCGCAGTGGCCGTCATTATTGCCGGCTCCTTTGGCAAAATCGTGGACTCCTTGGTGAACGACATCGTCTCCCCGATGCTGGGTTTAATCATCGGCCAGCCGGACTTCTCCTCGCTGGTGATCGGCACCATTAAAATCGGCAATTTTATCAATGCCGTGGTGAATTTTGTGCTCATCGGCACGGTGCTGTTTTTCCTGATCAAAGCAGCCGGGAAAAAACCGGAAGACGTCAAATAGCGCTTTGTACGCACGCTGCTTGTCGCAGCATCCTGCACGCAACCTCTCCGAGATTTTCTGCCGAGGACAAGCATGGCCTGTTTTTGCCTGGGCAGAAAATCCCGGATGCGTGTCGAATTTCCCCACCTAAATTTTCTTTCATACCGCATGCTACAACAAGGCCTTCTTTTTTTGTTCCTGACCATTTTTGCGCTGGATGCGCACGCGCAAAATCCAAAGCCGACCACGCCGGCTGAAGACCTGAACACCTATCTCAAACCCATGAAATGGCGCAACATCGGCCCCTTCCGCGGCGGCCGCTCCGGCGCAGTCACGGGCGTGCGGGGTGATATAAGCACGTATTTAATGGGCGTCACCGGCGGCGGCGTCTGGAAAACAAACGACCTGGGCCTGACGTGGCAGAATATCTCCGACGGCTATTTTACCACCGGCTCCGTGGGCGCAATCGCCGTCGCAGAAAGCGACCCCAACGTCCTCTATGTCGGTATGGGCGAACATGCAGTGCGCGGCGTCATGACCCACCACGGAGACGGCATGTATAAGTCCACCGATGGCGGTAAAACCTGGAAGAAAACCGGCCTGGCAGGCGCCCGGCACATCGCCCGGATCATCGTGCACCCGCACAATCCCGATTTCCTGCTGGTGGCCGTACAAGGCGCTTTATACGGCCCCGACGCCGAACGAGGCATTTTTAAATCTACCGATGGCGGCAATACCTGGAAAAAAGCACTCTACTTAAACGAAAATACCGGCTGCGCCGAACTCTCCATGGATCGCCGTAACCCGCGCATCCTCTACGCCGCTATGTGGGAACACGGCCGCAAACCCTGGCAGGTGATCAGCGGGGGGGCCGGAAGCGGACTGTACAAATCCACCGATGGCGGCGAATCCTGGACGCGCCTGGAAAACGGCCTGCCCAAGGAACTGGGCAAAATGGCCGTATCCGTCTGCCAGTCTAATCCCGATAAAGTCTATGCGCTGATTGAAAGCGATTCGGAAAAAGAAGCGGGCGGACTGTTCGTCTCCCACAACGCCGGCGCCAGCTGGTCGCGCGTGTCCAACGACCACCGCCTCGTCCAACGTGCGTGGTACTATATCGAACTGTTCACCGACCCCAAGGACGACCAAACGGTGTACGTCCTCAGCGCGCCCGCCCTGCGCTCTACCGACGGCGGCGTCAGCTGGGAAGAACTTTCCGGCACGCACGGCGATTACCACGACCTTTGGATCAATCCGGATAACCCGCGCAATATGATCATCGGCAACGATGGCGGCGCAGCCGTCACCGTCAACGGCGGCGAAACCTGGAGCCCGCAAAACAATATCCCGACCGCGCAAATCTACCGGATTAACGCCGACAATCAGTTCCCATACCGGATTTACGGCGGACAACAGGACTATGGCGCGCTCTCGATCCCGCACCGCGAATTCGGAAGCCGCACCATCAGTCCCTCCAACTGGCGCTATGCCGCCGGTGGCGAAAGCGCCTTCCTGGCCTTCGACCCCGATGATCCGCGCTATGTGTTCGGCGGTAGCTACCAGGGTACAATCGAGGCGCTGGATATGGAGGCAGAGGCCGGCACAAATATTATGGCCGCGCCGCTGCAGTATCTCGGACTGCCCGCCAAAGACCTCAAATACCGCTTCAACTGGAATGCGCCGATTATCTGGTCGAAACACGAACCCAATACGTACTACCACGCCGCGCATGTGCTGCTCAAAACGACCGATCTGGGCAAAAGCTGGCAGGAGGTGTCGCCCGACCTCACCCGCAACGAAAAAGAGAAACAAGGCCAGCCAGGCGTACCCTATACCAACGAAGCCGTAGGCGCTGAAAATTACGGCACGATCAGCTATGTGGTCGAATCACCCCACAAAAAAGGGGTGATTTGGACGGGCAGCGACGACGGCCTCGTACACCTCACCACAGACGGCGGCGCCAACTGGCACAATGTCACACCCAAAGGTCTGGAGGAATGCCTCATTAATGCGATCGACGTGTCGCCGCACGACCAAGGCACGGCCTATCTCGCCACCACGCGTTATAAATTCAATGACCACCGACCGGGCCTGTACAAAACCACCGACTATGGCAAAACCTGGACGAATATCAGCGCCGGCATCCCCGACTCCTGCTTCACCCGCGTCGTCCGCGAAGACGCCGTCCGCAAAGACTTGCTGTTCGCCGGAACGGAAACCGGACTGTTTATTTCCTGGAACGGTGGCAAAAATTGGTCGTCCTTCCAACTAAACCTGCCGATTACGCCGATCACCGATTTAAAAATTCACCAGGGCGACCTCATTGCCGCTACTTCCGGGCGTGCGTTCTGGATCCTGGATGATCTCGGGCTGCTGCGCCAATTCCCGCAAACACCTGAGAAGTTTCAACTCTTTCCGCCGGAAAACGCTTTTATTGCGAATGGCGGTAGCGAACTCAACCGCAGCAACGACGCCTTCAGCGGCATGAACGCCCGGGGCGGCGTCAACCCGGCCAACGGCATCGTCTTGTACTACCACTTGCCGGAAACCCGCTCAAACGAACTGCTTACCCTCGAAATTCGCAACGAAGCCGGCAAACTGATCCGCCGTTTTACCTCTAAAAAAGACAGCCTCGAGCAAACCTGGGAAGGCGGCCCGCCCGCCACGCCGATCCTGCCGGCCAAAAAAGGCCTGAACCGCTTTGTATGGGATATGCGCCACCCCATCCTGCCCGGCATCCCAAATACCTATTTCGAAAACAGCTTCACCGGCCACAAAGCGCCGCCCGGCAAATATAACTTCCTGATCCAGTACGGGCAGGATCAATCCGCCGCCGCCGCCGAAATCCTGCCCAACCCGCTGTATCCAACCACCGCCGCCGAATACGAGGCATACAGCCAGATTATGTCGGACATGGAAGCAGCCATCGCCCAAATGCACCGCCTGACGAATGAATTGTATGCCAAACGAACCCAGTTGGACGAACTGCTCGGAAAATTACCGGCAGGCGCGCCCTACGACCCGCTGCGCGCAACGGGACAAGCGCTATCCGATAAAATGAAAACCTGGGATGAGGAGATGGTGCAACGCAAATCGAAGGCCTACGACGACGTGGAAAATTTCCCGAACAAGTTTACCGCAAACTATATGTTCCTGCTCAACCAAACCGAAAGCGATATCCCACGCGTCAATCAACCCAATATCGCGCTGAAACAGCAATTCGATGCGGCATGGGCTACGCTCAAAGCGCGGGCAGACGCATTCCTGGAAAAGGATATCCCGGCTTTTAACCGCCTGCTCTGGGAGGCTGGCGTCGGGGGCGTCTGGATGAAATAATGAAGACAGTGTCCAGGATTTTCTGCCGATGGAGCAGAAAATCCTGGATAGCACTTATAAGGGGGGTATCTAAGAGCGAGTCTAAAATTATATTCTCTGCTAATATGAAATGGATTTTTTAGCCAGACAAGGCGCTTTTTGCAGGCGTAATGGGACTAATTACGGCGAAAAAAAGGAACGAAGGTTGGCTGAAAAAGACTTTCATATTAGCGAGAAATAT
>JBEIDF010000224.1:0-5545 GCA_040383605.1 Lewinellaceae bacterium | reverse complement strand
TTTTACGGAAGCGAACAGGAGTTTGGACTTGCTGTGGTCGGTCAGGTAAGAAAATTTTTCTTTCATTTTTGTCGTTTCCACGCGGAAGCGTTTCACCATGGTCCAGCCCTTGTGGCCGTCGAAGTGCACGGCGTTTAGGACCATTTGCGGGTCGAATTTGCCGATATGGAGGATTTCCTTCGGCTCGAAGCGCTGCGCGAGGTCGTAGTCGGTGACTTCGTAGCTGCCGTCGTTGTACAGCACCAGCACCCCGTCTCCGGTATCAAAATCGCCGAGCAGCCTGCCGCGTTCCTGGATATTCAGTCGGCCGGTCACCTCGTCGAACCAGATTTTTTGCGCGCCGATCGTGGATTTGCCTACTTCTTTTTGGCGGATATTTTTGACCGGGTACTTGGTCAGGATATTGCCCTGGGAGTCGCGGCCTTTGATGGCCATCTCGCCAAAATCATAGTCGAATACCTTAATTTTGGCTGTCGAGCCTGCGCTGAGCGTCACGGTCACCACCTCGCTCTCGCCGTTGGGATTGGCGGTGAAGTAGAGCAGCTTCGAGCCTTTGGCCTCGGAGCCGAGCTGGTAGTCTTTGTCGCGCGTGATGGCCGTTACGTTGAAGCGCTTGACAAATGCGCGGCCGGTTTTAGCGTCCGCGTACGCCATATTATACGTTGTGCGTTCGTCGTTCTTTTTCCACACGGCCACGTGCAGGATATCTTTGCCCACGAAGATTTTATCGCCGATTCGGACGACCTTCATGACGCCGTCGCGTCGGAACACGATGATATCGTCAATATCCGAGCAGTCCTGCACGAATTCGTCCTTTTTCAATCCGGAGCCGATGAAGCCTTCCTCCCGATTCACGTACAATTTGGCGTTATTCGCCACCACTTCCGTGGCTTTGATGGTATCGAAGGTCAGGATTTCCGTTTTGCGTTCGCGGCCTTTGCCGTATTTGCTCAGCAGCGTTTCGAAGTAGGCGATGGCGTACTCGGTGAGGTGCGCGAGGTGGTGCGCGGTTTGTTCGAGTTCGGTTTGGAGTTTGGCAATTTCCTCGTCAGCTTTGAAGGTATTGAATTTCGAGATGCGTTTGATGCGGATTTCCGTCAGGCGCAGGATATCCTCCTCCGTAATATCGCGCAGGAGTTTAATTTTTTGGGTTTCTTTGGAATAGCCTGGATCGGCGGGCGTGCTGATGTATTTTTTCAGTCCGGCATCAATCGTTTCAATCACGGCCTCCCAGGTTTCGCATTCTTCGATATCGCGGTAGATACGTTTTTCGATGAATATTTTTTCGAGCGAGGCGAAGTGGAGTTTCTCCTCCAGGTCCTGCTTCAGGATTTCGAGTTCCTGTCGGAGCAGGTCTTTAGTATTTTCGGTGCTGATGCGCAGCAGTTCATTAACGTCTGTGAACACCGGTTTTTGCTCCACGATGATACAGCAGTTGGGGCTGATGCTCACTTCGCAGTCGGTGAAAGCGAAGAGCGCGTCAATCGTGACGTCGGGGGAGATGCCGGGTTGTAGTTCGATTTCGATATCCACGTTGGCAGCGGTCTTATCAATCACCCGTTTGATTTTGATCTGCCCCTTTTCATTGGCTTTAAGGATGGATTCGATCAGGTCGCTGACCGTGACGCTGAAGGGTATTTCGGTGATCTGCAGCGTTTTTTTGTCCAATTCGCGGATCCGGGCGCGCACGCGCACCTTGCCGCCGCGGCCGCCGCCATTGTAATCGCGGGCGTCTACCAGACCGCCCGTCGGGAAATCGGGATAAAGTTCCATCCGCCGTCCTTTGAGCGCGGCGATACTGGCTTTGATCAGTTCCACGAAATTATGGGGCAGGATTTTGGTGCTCAGGCCGACGGCAATACCTTCCACGCCTTGCGCGAGCACGAGCGGGAATTTCATCGGCAGGGTGACCGGCTCGCGCTTGCGGCCGTCGTACGAGAGTTGCCAGACGGTAGTATCGGAGTTAAAAGCGACGTCGAGCGCGAATTTGGTCAGGCGCGCCTCGATGTAGCGCGCGGCGGCGGCGGAGTCGCCCGTCCGGAAATCCCCCCAGTTTCCCTGACAGTCAATGAGCAGGTCCTTTTGCCCCAGGTTCACCATGGCGTCCCCGATGGCAGCATCGCCGTGCGGGTGGTACTGCATCGTTTGGCCGATGAGGTTGGCCACCTTGTGGTAGCGCCCGTCGTGCTGATCGAACATGGCGTGCAGAATCCGGCGCTGTACGGGTTTCAGTCCGTCTTCCACCGCCGGCACGGCGCGTTCCAGGATTACATAAGAGGCGTAGTCGAGGAAGTAATTTTGGTACATCCCCGACAGCGTGATCACGTGGTCTTCGCCGTTGGCGGAAGTCGTGGGGGGGACAGAAGTATCTTTCTTGGATTTTGCCATGGCGCAAAGTTCGGTTTTGCGGCAAAGATGGGGAAATTTGCGGGCAGGAGAAATTTTTAAAACAAAAAGTTTTTTAACTTCGCAGAAAAAAGCCCCAAAAAAGAAAAAGCCGCGCAACTCGTTTGCTGCGCGGCCGTTTCCCGTATATAATCTCATGAAAAGTCTCCGAATCCGTAGTTGAAACCGGCGCTCTACTGCTGTCTCTCGTCCACCATCTTCCGTTTCAACGATACAAAAGTGCGGCGCCCCGGCGTGCTCCGAAAGTACAAAAAATGGAATTTGTTGAAGAAAATTAGGTTTTAAAAAGCGCTTTTATTTTTCTAAAATATTGATTTTCTTATTTTTGCGATAAAATAAAAAAATTTTTTTGTTGAAATAAAAAAAATTTTTCACCTTCTTTTTTTTAAAAAAATAAAAATTTCGCCTCGGCATCAAGATTTGCCCCCCGGTTGAAAAAAAACGATTATCTTTGAAATCTGCCGAAAAAGCGCCCATCTTAACAGTTTTTCCATGCGTGAATTCTTCAGCCATTTGTACCACGAACTGGATTTGCCGCTGACGAATCCGGTGTTGATTTTTTCCCTGATCCTGTTTATTATCCTCTTGGCGCCGATGCTGCTCAAGCGCCTGAACATGCCTGGGATCATCGGGCTGATCGTTTCTGGGATGCTGATCGGGCCGCACGGACTGAATATCCTCAACAAAAGCTCGGCGGTGGATTTGTTTTCCACGATTGGGCTGCTGTATATCATGTTTATTGCCGGCTTGGATTTGGACATGAATGAGTTTCGGGTGCACCGCAACAAGAGCCTGATTTTTGGTTTCTTTACCTTCATCATTCCCCTGGCGATCGGGTTTCCGGTTTGCCGCTACTATCTGGGGTACGATTTCGACGCCGCGCTGCTGACGGCGAGTATGTTTTCGACGCATACGCTGGTAGCTTACCCGATCGTGAGCAAGCTGGGCGTCTCCAAAAACCAGGCGGTGGCCGTGGCGGTAGGCGGCACAATTCTGACGGACACCGCCGTGCTGATTCTGCTGGCGATTATTATGGGCAAGCATGCGGGCAGTCTGGACGGCGGTTTTTGGCTCCGCCTGGGCGGCTCGCTGGCTATTTTTTCTGCGGTGATGTTTTTACTTATTCCGCGGATCGCCAAGTGGTTTTTCCGAAAATTGGAAAGCGAAAAGCACGCGCACTATATTTTTGTGCTCTCGGTGGTGTTTTTTTCCGCGTTTCTCGCCGAGGTGGGCGGTGTGGAACCGATCATCGGGGCGTTTGTGGCGGGGCTGGCGCTCAACCGCCTGATTCCGCACTCCTCCGCGCTGATGAACCGGATTGAGTTTATGGGCAATGCGCTTTTTATCCCTTTTTTCCTGATTTCGGTGGGGATGATCGTGGATGTCCGCGTGCTGCTGAACGGCTCCACGGCCCTGATCGTGGCGGCTACGCTCTCCGTGGTGGCGCTGATCGGCAAGTGGCTGGCTGCGGCGCTCAGCCAATGGATTTTCCGGTTTTCCGCCGCCCAGCGCCAGCTCGTTTTCGGCCTCAGCAGCGCCCACGCCGCCGCCACGCTCGCGGTTATTCTGGTCGGCTTTAAGGCGGGTATTCTCGATGAAAATATCCTGAACGGCACGATTATCCTCATCCTGATTACGTGCATCGTCGCCTCTATCGCAACGGAACGGGCCGCTAAAAATATCCTGCTACACGATTCCGAGGGCGCCCAGCCGCTGCCTTCCGCCGGCGCCCTGACCAGCGAGCATATCCTGATCCCCATTTCCAACATTCAAAACATGGAAAAACTGCTCGATTTTGCCCTGCTCATCAAGGACAAAAAATCGGCCAACCCGATCTCGCTGCTCTCCGTGGTACCCAACAACGAGGAAGCCGAAACGAATATCGCGCGCTCTAAAAACCAACTGGAAGCCTACGTAAAACAAGCCTCGGCCACGGAAAGCAAAGTCCACGTGATCGCTGCAATTGACCATAACGTCGCCAGCGGGGTGGCGCGCACCTCGAAAGAAATCATGGCGGATTTGGTGGTGGCCGAATGGCCGGGCCGGGCCGGACTACTGGAGAAGCTGATCGGAGAAGACCTGGATATCCTGATTGCCAATATGGATAAAACGCTTTTTGTCTGCCAACTCGAAAAACCGCTGATCGCCAATAAACGGATCGTCCTGATCGCGCCGCCGCTGGCAGAACACGAAAACGGGTTCGAAGGCTGGCTCCAAAAAATCGCCAAACTGGCGCAGGAACTGAGCGTGCCCGTGCACTTCTACGGCGATGCGCGCACCCACGAGGCGGTACAAAAATTAATCAAAAAAAGCGGCTATTCCGCCGGATTTCAGTTTGTCGTCTTCACGGATTGGGAAGATTTTCTGGTGCTGTCCCGGACTATCCAAGACCAGGATCTGCTCGTGCTGGCCTCCTCCCGGCGTGGGTCAGTCTCGCACCAAAGCCTGCTCGACAATCTCCCTGCAAAAATGGAGCGCTATTTCGCAGAGAATAACAAAATTGTGATTTATCCGAAGCCGTTTGCCTTTGAATCGGGCATGCACGAGGGCTATGAGGATATTCCTACAGGCCCTATTAATAAGGGGATCGAGACGCTGGGTAAGGGGATTGAGAGTATTTTTAAAAGATAACCATTGGCTGCCCGCGCCTATTCTACGCTTAAATACGGCCGAATTTTCTCAAGCCAAACGGCATCATTCAACGGAGGAATCTTCCGCAGGTCATCAGCCTGCCGGTACGGGCCGTGCTGATCGCGGTAAGCGAGTATCTGGTCGGCTTGTTTGAAAGAAATATACGGGTGGGCGGTCAGCTCGACCCGGGTGGCGGTATTCAGCGGAATTTTTCGGAAAACGGGCGAGGCGACCAAATACGGCGCCACGGCCTGGAATACGCTGTCGGGCAGTCCGCGGGTCTCCGCCACCTGCGCCACCGCGCTGAATCCGCCCAGCCGGTCGCGGAAGCGGAGGATCTGCTGCGCCCGGCCGGGGCCGATGCCCGGAAGTTGATCCCAGCGCTCGGCGCTGTCGCGGTTGATATCCACAATCGGAATCGTCCGGACGAAGGATTTTTTTTCCGCCGCAGCCACGGCGGCGCGGGGCGGCGGCGTGGGCGGGCCGGCAATTTGCACGAGCGGCGCCA
>JBEIDF010000223.1:0-5615 GCA_040383605.1 Lewinellaceae bacterium | reverse complement strand
TCCCGACTCGTGGACTTCCGCCTGTACCAGTTTGCCTTCCTGATTCGGGTCGGCGACATACCGGCGGTAGTAATCGCCCCAATCGTCGAGCTGAAACGTACCGGGGTGTTCCTGTTCGTACATGACATTTGGGGAGGTGCCGGCGGCCACGAGGAGGCTTTTTGCGGCCACGCGGTGGGTGACGCCGGTGGCTCGCCATTTGCCATCAGTTTGCGCTGTTTCTTCAAAAATAACCGCTTGCAACGCACCATATTCATCCGGGACGAGTTCGAGGGGCGACATTTTTTCCACGAAGCCGATGCCCTCTTCCAGTGCCTTCACGATTTCCTCGTGGTTGAGGCGATAGGCCGGCGAGTCGCTCATTTTTTTCCGGTAGAATACATGCACGCCGCCCCATTGGCGCAGCAGCGGGATGAAATTGGGTTTTTCGCCTGCGGCGGCGGCGCGGGCGCGTTCGGCAGCGAGGGCGTCGGCGTGTTCGAGGAAGGTATCCAGCGCCTGTTTTTCTTCTGCATTGAACAGGCGATCCAGTGCTTCCCGACCGCCTCCTGCGAGCAGCCGGTCGTAGCGGGCCTTCATTTTTTCCACCTGCACGGGGTAATAGGCCATGAGTTCTGTGGCCGTATCTATGGCGGTGAGGCCGCCGCCGATCACCACGGCCGGCAGCTGCACCTGCAAGTTGGCCAGGGTATTCTTCTTACCGGCGCCGGTGAGTTGGAGCGCCATCAGGAAATCGCTGGCTTTGCGGACGCCCCGGATCAGGTTGTTTTTCATCGGCACGAAGGTCGGTTTCCCGGCGCCGGTAGCCAGGCAGATATGATCGAACCCGAGCGCCCAAGCGTCTTCGGCCGTGAGCGTGCCGCCGAAGCGGATGCCATCGAACAGCCGGAAATACTGCCGGCGGAGCAGGTTCAGATAAATCACCGTCAGGAAATTCTTATCCCAGCGCACGGTGATACCGTATTCCGACACGCCGCCAAAACCCAGCAGCACACGCTCATCGAGGTTTTGCCGAAGGGTATTGAAATCGTGCACCGGTTCGAAGGGCGTTTGCCCGTCGCCTGTGAGCGGGGCCGGCAGCGGCTCCACTTTAAGTCCGTCTATCCCCACCACGCCGAATCCCTCATTGAGGAGATAATGCGCCAGGGTATAGCCTGCCGGGCCCATTCCCACCACCAGGATTTTTTTGCCGTTGTAGGGCAACGCATGGGGGCGGCGGACAGACAGGGGGTTCCAGCGCGTGAGCAGGGCATAAATTTCAAAACCCCAGGGCAGGTTCAGCACATCCGTAAGGATGCGGGTTTCCACCTGCGGGATATTGACCGGTTCCTGTTTCTGGTAGATACAGGCCTTCATGCAGTCGTTGCAAATCCGGTGACCCGTCCCCGGGCACATCGGATTGTCGAGTGTAATCATCGCCAGCGCGCCGATATTGTCCCCGCGGCTTTGCAGCAGGTGCGACTCGGAGATTTTCTGATCCAGCGGGCAGCCTTTCAGCGGATAGCCCAGCGGATTTTTCTTGTATCCGCCATTTTCCGGAAAACCTTTAGAGCAGGAATCCTTGTCGCGTTCATGGCAGATCACGCAGTAATCCACTTCGGAGGCGGCCTCGCGGTGCGAACAGCGGGAGTCGGTGAGCGCGAAGCCGTCGCGGCGGCGGTAATGTTGGCTGGGGCCGACGAAGGCGTTGGGGACTGCCAGCGGAGCGGGTTCGAGTTCAACCAAGCGCTCGAAGTCCACCTTGGCGGCAAGTTTGAAAGAGACCCAGTCGCGGGTGGCGGGCGGGCGGTGGTAATACTGCGCCACCACCCATTGCTCCACAAAAACGATTGAATTCGTCAGAAACTGGAGCAGATTTCCGTCTTCCCGACTGGTTGGCAACAGGCCAGCCAGTTCCGGCCCCTCCCCTACCCGATCCAGGAATCCAAGCAGATACGTCCGGCCCTCCTCCGTCATGCCATCGCGGAGTTTCTTTTCCCAGGCGGCGAGTTCGAGCGCGGCGGCGGCGGTTTCCAGTTCCGCATCGTCCGTCGGAATACCCGAAAAACCCCGGAGCAGCGCTTCCATTTGGCGGTTGGCGCGCGTTAAATCGGCAGGTACCGTTTCCGCCGTGTGTTTTTTCAAGGCGCGGCGGGTAAAAAAATCCTTTTTAAACGCAAAGATCGTCTCATGCTGGTTTGCCAAAATCCGAGCTTTTTTACACGCATCCTCCACGCCAAACAGCCGCTCGAGGAAGGCGCCGAGCTGCTCGGCCATGCGCACCAAGAGATCAGACACCTGAACCGGCGTCAGACCAGCGCCCTGATGTTGCCGATAGTCCGCAAATGCCGCCGCGAGTTCCGGATCAGACGCGGCAACCGATTTAAAGAAAACATCGGTCAGCTCGGCCAGTTTGTGCGGCCGATACAGATCGTGGTACTCAAATCCTGGAAGTCGTAATAACAACATGGTTGCGGAATTGCGGATTTCAGATTGCGGATTGGGGATTGGGGTTCCCGCGGAATTCGCAGAATTCGCGGAATTCGCGGGAAGTGTGACTGCGTATTCTGCGCGTTCTGCGGGAACCCCCTTCCGCGTATTCCCCTATTCGGATTGGAAGGGGTACCGATAGTCCGTTGGTGAAACAAAATTCTCCTTAATCGTACGGGCGGAGACCCAGCGGTACAGATTAATAATAGAGCCCGCTTTATCGTTGGTGCCGGAGGCCCTGCCACCGCCGAAGGGTTGCTGGCCGACGACGGCGCCGGTGGGTTTATCATTGATATAGTAATTTCCGGCGGCGTGGCGGAGCTTGCGGTTGGCCAGTTCGACAGCGGCGCGGTCGCGGGAGAAGATGGCGCCGGTGAGCGCGTAGGGCGAGGTCGTATTGACGAGATCGAGCGTGGCTTCAAAGGCAGCATCCGGATAGACATATACCGTAAGCACAGGGCCGAATATTTCTTCACACATGGTGACGTAATGCGGGTCTTTGGCCAGCAGCACCGTGGGCTCGATGAAGTAGCCCTTCGATTTATCACAATGGCCGCCGGCGATCACCTCCACCTGGTCGGATTGTTTGGCATTGGCGATGTATCCGGCGATTTTGTCAAAAGCCCGAGCGTCAATGACGGCATTGAAGAAATTGGAAAAATCCTCCGGATCGCCCATTTTCATATCTTTCAGGTCATTCAGCAGGTGAAAGCGAACTGTTTCCCACATACTTTGCGGGATATAGGCCCGGGAGGCAGCCGAGCATTTTTGGCCTTGGAATTCGAATGCGCCGCGGGTCAGGGCCACGGCGACCGCTTTGGGGTCGGCGGAGGGGTGCGCCACGACAAAGTCCTTGCCGCCCGTTTCGCCCACGATACGCGGGTAAGATTTATACTGGCTGATATTTTCTCCGATGGTTTTCCAGATGCGCTGGAAAACCCCTGTGCTGCCGGTGAAGTGGATACCAGCGAAATCCGGGTGCGAGAACACCACATCGCCCACGGTCGGGCCGTCCACGTACACCAAATTCACGACGCCTGCGGGCAGGCCGGCCTCCTCGAGGATTTCCATGATGACGGCGGCGGAGTAGATTTGCGATTCGGCGGGTTTCCAGACGGCCACATTGCCCAGCATCGCGGGCGCCGTAGGCAGGTTTCCGGCGATAGAGGTAAAATTAAAAGGTGTCAGGGCGAAAATGAATCCCTCGAGCGGCCGCCAGTCAAGCTGATTCCAGGTATTGCGGGGGCTGTACATGGGCTGTTGCCGGTACAGTTCCTGCATAAAATACGCATTGAATCGCCAAAAATCGACCAATTCACACACACTGTCAATTTCCGCCTGAAACGGATTTTTACTTTGACAGAGCATGGTGGCGGCATTCATTTTGGCGCGGTACGGCCCGGCCAGCAGGTCGGCGGCGCGCAGGAAAATCGCAGCGCGCTCCTGCCAAGGCATTGCCTCCCAGGCAGATTTTGCCGCCAACGCGGCGTCAATCGCAGCGCGCACGTGGCTGGCATCGCCCACGGCATGGTGTCCCAGCAGATGCGCCAGATCGTGCGGCGGGTGCATTGCGGCCTTTTTTTCAGTAAAAACGCGTTTGCCGCCGATAAACATCGGTATATCTTTTGTCTCGGCTTTTAAAGCAGCGACTGCCGCTTTGAGCGCGGCGCGTTCGGGGGATTGCGGGGCGTAGTTCAGCACCGGTTCATTGACCGGCATAGGAACGGAGAAAATGGCGTCGGACATAGTGGCTATTATTTTATCAGTTAGAGCGTCTGATCGCACGTCTGCCGGAACAGCAAGACGCCGAGCATGGTTATGGTCGGAGCGAAAGATCCAGTCCGGGCGGCACAAAGGGCTGCGCGTCGCCGCCGCCGACGATAATTTCCCGAACAATCGTGCTGCTGATATGTGAAAATTCGGGTTGCGAGATCAAAAATACGGTTTCGATGCCCCCGCCCACAATGTGATTGAGTTGGGAAATCGTTTTTTCGTAGTCAAAATCTGAGGCATTGCGCAAGCCGCGCAGCAGGAAACGCGCGCCGATACGTTGGCAGTAATGCGCCGTGAGTTTTTCAAACTGCCCCACTTCGATTTTTGACTCGTCTTTAAAGACCAGGCGCAGCCATTCCAGGCGGCGTTCCATGCTGAAGAGGTACCGCTTGCTGGAGTTGACTCCGACCGCGACGACAATTTTATCAAATAACGGCAGCGCGCGTTTGACAATCTCAACGTGCCCGATCGTAATGGGATCGAATGAACCTGGGAAAACTGCTATTTTCATGTTAGCGGACTAGTACTCCGCAAAGTTCCGCTTTTTCAGGCAGTGCGCAAATTTCGGGGCCTGCAATTTCAAGATTCATATTTTTAACTTTAAATGCGCACTTCTGCTATATTTGCCCTGCGAATCGGCGGATGCCGGCATGCGGGCGAAAGCCGAAAAGCCTTGAATAGAGTAGGCCAATAACCTAAACTATTGTTTTATGAAACAATTTATCTTGTCAGCGCTCTGCGTATTGTTCCTCGGCGGTTACGCCTCCGCGGAGATTACGCCGAAACCTGTCAAAATGGCTGACCTGAGCAGCGCAACGGACGTCCAAGCAATTGATCCGAAACTCATGCAAATGGGCATGGATCAATTCCTCAGCCTGACGCCGGCGAAGTACAAGGAAGTAACCGGCAAGCGGTTAGGACTGAAAAACTCGCTGGCGCTGAAAGCCGCGCAGGCCAAAGTGAAGCATGAAATTCAAAAAGGGAAATCGCCCGCATCGGGTGGAGACCTGCCACAAGAACTTTACATCTTACTTGCAGTACTGGGCTGCGGCTGGCTGGCGATGGGCCTGCTATCAGGCTGGGAAGGCAGGGATTGGATTATCAATCTAATTATTATTGGTGTACCTGTCGTGATTGGAAGCTTTTTCTGCCTGCTCATCCCTGCCATTGGATGGCTTGCCGCATTAATACATGCTTTGATTAAGATGCCGGATTACTACAGAAACTGAGTCTATGAAGCGCGCCAACTGGTTCGACTACTTCCAACTCGCTTTTCTCATCATCACCCCAATCGTGGTGCTGCTCCTGCCGGCCGATTATTTTGACGTCGGACCGGTGCTGTGCCCGTCCAAGCGATTTTTCGATATCGAATG
>JBEIDF010000222.1:0-5668 GCA_040383605.1 Lewinellaceae bacterium | reverse complement strand
GCGCACCGTTGACTTTTATAACTGCGCCGTTGGCATTCGACTCCGGACCTGCCGTGAAAGCATACGTTCGGGTATGCAGCGTCTGACTATTGTTGGTAAAATTAAACAGGAACACCGCCGGTTCGTTGGAAGGCACATTGATCACCGTCGGGGTGCTGCCATCGCGGAAGGCCAGCCGGCAGCCGTCCATGTGCGCGGTGCCGGGTTCCCAGGGGCAAGAAGACTGGCCCGATTTGGTGATAAAAGTGGGCGTGTGATACTGCGGATCCCAGGCAACATCCACCGAGAAAGCGTCTTCTATATCATTATCTGCGAATACATACCCCACGGTTCTGGAGAAGGTATTGGTCGAATCGCCGTCTGCCGTCGTTCGGGTGAAATCATCTTTTGAATCAACCTTCAGGTTGAATCCAATTCCCAACGCTTCAAAACCGAACTCGGCGCCAACCCCGATGCTGCCTCCCAAGATATTTTCCAGGCTTTCCGCCTGGGTGCTGTCTATCGTCGAACTGTATTCATACACCACGCCGGCATCGAAGGAATAATTCCCGATAAATCCTTCGTTGGCAGTAATCGTGGCCTTGTTGTCGTCTATAAAACCCTGCCAGGACTGATAGGACATCCGGACCAGGTTGATGCTGTCCTGGTATGCAGCGGAAACAACGGAATCGGACAGAAACAATTGTTTTTGCGCAGTATAGTAATCCTCCATATCCTTTAAATAAGGGATCACGCTGTTATTCAGCATCCACTCGGAATACATGTACGTAGTGGCGCCGCCGGGTTTGGTATTGATGACCCGCTGCGTATTGATCAGGCAGGAATCCGTGTTGTAATTGATCACGGTCGCAAATCCAAAAATCAGGTTGATGGCGGTACCCATATAGACATCGCCACCCTGGCCGCTGCCGACGATCATTTCATCGTCGCTGGTAGAGATTCGCTCCGACAGGGTGATGCATACTTCGGTCGTATTTTCCTGGTTGCTTCCAAATTTGATCGAACCCGACGCCGTCGGCCCGGCCTCCCCGTCTATCGTTTCGAGAACGCCCACGCCCAGCGGCGCCAACACCAGGGTGACATCCGGCGCGAGATCGGTTTCTAGTTCAAAGCCCGTTTCGTTGACGGCCTCCAGGCTCCACTTTGAGGTGGTACAGATGGTCGTGCCGGATTCCACAAAGGAATAACTGCCATCGCCGGGGGGATCCCGAAGAATCATCGTGGGCAGCGTAGGCGTGATGGAGGTAAACGTACTTTCCCGGTTCACAATCCCCTCGATCACCGCTTCCCGCGAGATACTATGGCTCTGGCCCTCCTTGGATTTTCCGATAATTTGAATCAGTTTGGTGTAAGGCGTAGTCGGCGCCGGCTCGCCCACCCGGAATTTGTATTTTAGCCGGTGCAACTGGTTATCCCGACCCAGCACGGTATCCAATATTTCGCCGGCGAGCAGATTGATAAATCGGAAATTGGCAGTGTCCAGCACGCAGACGCCATCGTCGGTCTCCATACCGTTGTCGTCGTATTCCGGTTCGTATTGCTCCACCAGTTCGACTTCAATCTGTGTCAACTCGCCCGATTCCAGCACAATCACCTCGCATCCGGGAAGCGGCTCCAGCCCGCCGACCAGTTTTACTTCCGGTTTGGCGTAGTAAATGAAGTCAATCACTGTATCCTGTAAACTCAAGTCTATCGAACTACCGCCTTGGGATTGATAATATGCCTTAATTTCCGGATCGGAATGCTCCACCACGGCGATCGTGAAATCGGACAAAGCCGGCACCTCGGTGAATTCATATTTACCATCCTGCGTAAACAGGGTATCCGTCATTTCATAGCAACCATTGATAGATTGCAACTTCACCACGCAGCGCGTTCCCTGTCCCTGACCCGGCGGATACTTCAACACCGATTTCCGACAGTCGCCCCCGGCTACCTGACCGGTCACGGAACGGGTGGCGTTATCCACAAAAACAATTCCGGTAATCGGCGTGGTAATTTTATTAATTTGCCAAAAAGCGGGCGTAAACATGTGGTCTGAAAACACAGGCGTCAGCGTGGCCGATTTACCGGGCTCCAGATCGAGGGAAAACCTGCCGGTTGAATCCGTGAAAATTCGGGGCGTATAGCTGCTCCCGTTCACTAAAATTTCCACGCTCGCCGCAAAGCAGTCGGAATTCTTATACCGCACGAACCCGGTCACATTTAGCAGCGATTTATCGGTAAAATCCGTCTGATCCACCGAGGTAACGCTCGGATTGAGGGTCAGCAATCGGGTTGCAGGCACAAAATCATGCGGTTTGGTATCCGGGAATTTCACAAAATTGCTCCATTTGCAATTATAGGCCGTGCCAAAACTCAACGGAAGCGATCCGGCATTGTTCAGTATATCGCCATCGCCGTCGTTCAAGGAATAATACACCCGAAGCCCGGCCTCCTGCATATCTCTGGGCAACAACGAATGGTTGCGAATGGTGCTCGTATCCAGTACCGAATTGTATAGCACGAACTCATCTAACAGCCCATTGAAAAAATTGGCGTAATTCGCTGAATTATCGAATCCACCCGAGCCGGAATACTCTGCGCCTAAAATCCAACGGGTGGTAGTATCAGACCAGTTCCCCAGCACGCCCGGAAAAACCAGGGAGCTGGATAAGTCTCCGTTGAGGTAGGTCTTTACAGCGCGCGTACCCGGGCCGGTGCTGTCAATGGTCAGGGCAACGTGTGTATAGCCGGCGGGTATCTGGCCTAAAACTGCCTGTGCGCCGGAGGCAAACCGTATAACCAGATCGCTGACAATAGGATTCGACAGATTTTCCTGTAGTGTCAGCGAGACCTGGTTCGCATCTTTTCGTTTGGAAAAAAGCGTCTGGACGCCGGACTCCGGCCCATCCGTATAAAGCCAGACCTCCAGCGTTGCTTTGGGTGTGATTGCAAAATCCGGAAGCACGGCGTAAGACTTGCTGTTCCTTAGAAACTGCAGCGCCCAGTCCATATAGAAAAACTTAGAAGCCCGGGCAGTGAAGGTCGTCCCGGTGCCGTAACTGGCACTCTCGATGGAATAAAACCCGGAGTTATTGGACAAGGCGGCCGTATAGACAGTCGGTATATCAGTGCGCGCGTTATCCACCGGATCATAGGTCGCGGTGGAAAAGTCGGCGCCGCAGAAGTACAATTTGATGCGGTTTACGATGTCAAACGATTTGTCGCCCAGTTCCTCGTCGAACTTCCAGTAGTATTTCAAATCGGCCGTATTGGCCGTCCCGGTGGTGGTCATAACCGATACCAGGCTCACCTCATCCAGCCGGCGATCATAGATTCTGAGTTCATCCAGGTAGCCGCGCCATTCGCTGCCCCCACTGCCGCTGTCGCCGATATATAAAAAATTGCTTTTTACCACCGGTACGTTGACTTTCCGCAAGGATGCCAATTCGCCGTTCAGGTACACGCGAATAGCGTTATCGGAATGCGTGATGGCAATATGCTGCCATTCCATCTCTGCTCCGGTTGCATAGGCGATTTTAGGGGATGCTTCCTCCAGCCCCAGAAAAACCTGTATGCCATCGCCATACCCCCTTACAATCAGCGGATAATCAGCAAATTCCAGCACATCTCCGGTTAATGCCCCAATATTTTTGATCCAAAAAGCCACGGAGTAATCCTGAGTCCCGGTAAGGGGGAAAAAATCGTTCCCGGAGCTGGTATCCACCACCACGGCGCCGCCGGGATCCGGGTCGCCGTCCAAAACCATCGAGAATCCCTGCAAGGGCGTCAGCGAAACCAGGGCATCGGTCACCGGATTCCCGCTGCTGGTGGAAACCCATCCGGTAACGGTTCCATTGGGCACCATAAATCCGACCGACTCGTTGGCGCTGCCATCGCCGTAATCATTTACTGCCCGAACAGAATACAGATAGGCCCGGCCCGGGATTACATTAAAGTCGTTGTAGTTAAATGTGCCGGGATCCATCAAAGCCAGGTAGATACCGTCCCGGTACAACTTGTAGCCCACCGTGGCCAGTGCGCCCAGCGGATTCGGCGTCCAGCTCACCTGAATGCGATCGAGAAATTCGCCTTGGGAGGCCGAGACTGCGACTGGCAGCGGCGGCACCAAAAATTGAGACCAGGCGCCGGCTACCATGATATTCGTAGTGCTCAGCGAGCTTTCCACGATCGGCTGCCCTACGCTGCCGCTTATCCTATATTTTGTATTGTACGCGTTGTTGGTGTAGCCGTAGTTCAAGTAGGCTTCACTCACGAAATCGTTTTCCGCCGGCGGGAGGCAGGTGGACGACTGGCTGAAAACGCCGGCGCTTGTCGCGAAGGTGGCCAGGAGGACGCAAAAAGTTCTTATGATCATTTTTACTGATTTTTCCATGCTGAAATGAGCGCGTATGCCAGGCGAAGCGCGCGCAAAAAATGAAGGTGCGCGGAAGGGAATTTCCAGCCATACTCCGAGCCGTCTCTTTGGAAATCAATCCCAAGACTACCCTTTTCGTACTGGAAAAATCCTTCAACGCGTATTGAGCGATAGCGATCGTTGACTCTGTTCTCAGTTGTTAATCCGGATATAGATCCAAAAATTCATATTCACGGGTCGGGTTTCCGTACCGGCGCTGTTTATCGCGTGGCCGTGTGCGCCGGCGCTGCTGGTATTGGTTTGCCCGATAATATCCTTATTGTTACTTGCAATGGTATTGTCGGACGAATTTCCGTCAGATGAGTTTCCGGGTTCTCTGCGAACATAACTATGTCGGTGATCTCCCACGGCAGCGAGTGTATGGACGTGCGTTAACAGCGAGGCATTTTGTACCACACCAATGGGGCTGGCGGCGGTGCGCTCCGGATCATTATCACTGCTGTTTTTCGGTTTCCAGGATTCCGTACCGCTGATCGCCTCAAAATCCTGCGTCCGGATAAACTGGCCGCCGGCATTCGGGAGCGTTGCAACGCCGTATTGCTGCCGCAGCACATCCGTAGTTGCCAAGGTGCGACCATCCAGGGGAATCCAGCAATCGCCATTGACCTCCTTAAATTTATCCGGCGGCAGAATGGAGTACTTGACATCGCCTACGGCTCCGGAGCACACCACCGTCTGCGTGTTGGACACAAAAAACGAATAGGGCGAATAGGTAAATTGGGTGCGGGGCACCAAATCCTTTGTCCCCACCCGGACATTCAGGTACACCGGTCCGGTAAAATTTTTCGGATTCAGCGGCGTCACAGAACCCAGATTGTGCGAATACACGCCGCCGGCCACACTCAGGGTAACCGTCTCCGACCACTGGTTAGAAGGCGTGTTGGGGTCGGTCGCTCCAATCTTCAACAATTTATCCGTATTGGCTGTGCCGCTGAGGGAACTCCAAAAGGAGAAGGTGAAATCATAATCGCCATCCTCCGCCGGCTCCCCGGACGACTTCTTCAGGATTCCCTGATAGTTGATGTATGCATTTTGATTTTGTGCGATAAGCGGCCGGCCGGTGCATAAAATTCCCGGAATCAGGAAATATTGCAGCAAGGTCACGAGATGTCGGTAATTTTTCATTATTTGAATTGTTTCTTGTTGAAACCAAAAAATTGAATACCAGGGTGCGTTGGGAATTTGCGCGCTAACCCGTCAATTAATCCGGACATAAACCCACAGATTCAAATTGGCCGGGCGGGTTTC
>JBEIDF010000221.1:0-5820 GCA_040383605.1 Lewinellaceae bacterium | reverse complement strand
TATTATAAAACTTAATAAAAATATAAAATATATTTTCGATCGTTCTTTGGGTCGGCGTGACTCTATCTCACGCCGACACTTATCCGGCCGATTTTCAAAATTATATTTTGAAAATTTCGTGGTACTGTAACTTTTGAGACCGTTTTACCGTTTTTACTGCGGCAGTTTCGACAGGGTCTCTGCGACTTGCGCCGCGCAGGCAATTTTTTCCAAATTCAGTTGGTAAAACACAAACCGCCCATCGCGTTTCGTTTTCACTAAATCTGCCTGGCGGAGGATGCGCAGGTGCTGCGAAGCGACCGATTGTTCGATATTCAGCTCGGCGTATATTTGGTTCACGCAGCTCGATTCGTTACGGGCGATACACTCAATAATTTGAAGTCTCAAAGGATGCCCCAAGGCATGGAGGATCTGGAAAGCGGCGCGCAGCGGCTCGTTTCCGGATTTACGTGGCGAAGATGCTGTCATAGACAGGAAACTGATTAGAGCAGATTAAAAATGTTGTTATCTCACAACTTAGCTTCTTTCCTTGTTACAAAAAAGCAAGAAAAGCAGTTGCGGAGATTCAAGGGGGGCGGAACCTTGGGCGGGGGGGGTCAGGCAATCGCCAGCTCTTCAACCAACCGGGAAATCTGGTTGATGCGGTCTTTGTCCAACGTGTAAAAAATATACTTTCCTTGGCGTTCTGTTTGCACTACGCCCGCTTTTCGCAGAATCGCCAGGTGCTGACTGGCTACGCTCTGCTCCAAGCGGAGTTTGATATAAATATCGGTTACCGTCATCCGTTGGTTTTCTTCCAACAGATTGATCACCCGCTGGCGCAGCTTGTGGTTGATAGCGCGCAAGACCAAGACCGCTTTGCGAAGCTCTGCATAATCCAGCAAAATATCACTTTTGCCTTTTTTTAATGCAAGAACTTCATTTTTAGGCTTTCTCATATTATTTGTTTGTTTTTTTGATTAAAAAAAGATATAGTCGGTAGTTTACAAGTAAAATCAGGCCGGTTGATCTGAAAAAAATAGTAATATTAACTATACTTTTTCTAAGTAAACATTTGATTTAAAGGACAAAATACAGCCTTATTTCATTCAAATAAGCAAAAAAAGATATTTTTTTTAAATTTTATATTTTTTTGGAAACTGTGATGTTTGGCGGCTTCATATAAAAAGGTTCAAAATATGCAATGTCTTCAAAATCAGAAGCATTAAATTTTTGTTCTGCGGCTGTTAAAAGAAAGGCTGCGGCGCACTGTACGACCGGGCCGGCAACCGCTTCCGGCAAATAAGCGCCGCCGGCTGTTTTGAAGCTACCGTTTCCTCCCAAAACCAATTTTTTTTGAACGGCTGCGAGGCCCGTTTGCGTCTCAAAAAAAGAAAACAAATTGTTTTCCAATATAAGGGGTTGCGGCGGGATCAGGCGCCGGAGTTGGTGGTCGTACAGGGCTGTCCAGACCTCCTGGCGTCGGGCGTCCAGCATCGGCATGAAGAGGCAGGCGTCTCGGGGTTCGGGTTGGGCATCCCGCATCCCGCAGGCCAGCGCGTCCAGGGTATTCACGGCGATGAGGGGTTTGTTTAGCGCATAGCAGATTCCTTTTGCGACCGAGGCGCCCACGCGAAGGCCGGTATAGGAGCCGGGGCCGGCGCTGATAGCGACTGCGTCCAGGTCGGCGGGATTCAGCCCGGCTTGTTCCAGGCAGCGTTGGATGAGGATCGTCAGGTGTGCGGCGTGTGCGGCGGGCGGCGGTTCCGTTGCAGTGGCCGCGAGGCGGCCGTCCACAGCGATACCGACCGAGCATACATCTGTGGCTGTTTCGAGGAGCAGGATTGTTGCCATGTCGCAGCGGGTATAGTTTAGCGGGCGCGCATCAGCACGCGCTGCCGCCTTGGATAATACCGCCGCCGACTACATCGTCGCCTTCATAGAATACCGCACTTTGGCCGGGTGCGACGCCCTTGACATTGGCGTGGAAGACCACCTCTGCCTGATTTCCAACGGGCAGCACCGTGGCGTAAGTTCCGGCGTCGCGGTAGCGGATTTTAGCGACGGTTTCCAGGCCCGTATCGGGCAGGGCATCGTACTTCATCATATTGAGTTTGCCGACCATCATTCGGTTTCGGATGAGGTCGTCTTCCCGGCCGAGCACGACCGTATTGGTTTCCGGGATAATTTCCGTGACAAACATGGGTTCGCCGAGGGCGATACCGAGGCCTTTTCGTTGTCCGACGGTATAAAACGGATATCCTTCGTGGCGGCCCAGCACTTTACCGGCGGCGTCCACGAACGTGCCGCCTGCGACACGTTCTTCGAGGCCGTCCACCCGGCGTTTCAGAAAACCGCGGTAGTCATTGTCGGGCACGAAGCAGATTTCATAGCTTTCGGCCTTTTTGCTGAGATCCGTCCAGCCGCGTTCCGCGGCCATTTGGCGCACCTCCGGCTTGGTGAATTCGCCCAGCGGCATGCGCGTGCGGTGCAGGCATTCCTGGCTGAGTCCCCAGAGGACATACGATTGATCTTTTTGTCGGTCTTTAGCGCGGGTGATGTACTTGCGTCCGTCCAATTCATTAATAATGCCGTAATGGCCGGTGGCGATGAACGCGCAGTCCAGCATATCGGCCCGGCGGAGCAGGCTGTTCCACTTGATATGTGTGTTGCAGAGTACGCAGGGGTTCGGCGTTCGGCCGGCGAGGTACTCGTCCACAAAATTGTCTATCACATAATCGCCGAATTCCTCGCGGATATCCACGATAAAGTGGTGAAAACCCAGTTTGACAGCCACTGCGCGGGCGTCGTTGATGCTGTCCAGCGAGCAGCAGCCGGTTTCCTTGTGCGAGCCGCCCGAGCTGGCATAGTCCCAGGTTTTCATAGTAATACCGATGACTTCCCACCCCTCTTCGTGGAGCAGGACGGCGGTTACGGTGCTGTCAATACCGCCGGACATGGCGACGAGCGCTTTGCCGTGTTTGGACATGTATATTAATGCGGGGTTGTGAAAAAGGGTTACAAAAGTACACTATAGAACAGAAACGCGGGGGAAAAGTTCCCTTGTCTTCTGCTTGGCTAAAATTCATCTCCCATGGCGAAGTCTGGTTTTCGCTCCGTCCAGCGGCCGCGGGTAAAATCCGGGAAGGGTTGCGGCATCGAGCCGGTGGCGATGGAGGCTTCGCTCAGCGGGGTAATGGCGAGCCAGGCGGCGGCATCGTACACGTCAATTTGCGGCGCGATATTGCGTTTAGCGCATTCGACGAAATGGTGGAAGACGAAGAAATCCATGCCTCCGTGTCCTGCCGATTCTGCTTGCGCGCCATACCGGCGCCAGAGCGGGTGGTCGTACTGTTCAAGCCAGCTTTGGGCGGGCTCCCAGCCGTGCGCTTTTGTTTTACCTTCGATCAGGAGCGATTTATTGATATCCATCCAGATTCCTTTCGTGCCTTGCACGCGGAAGCCGAGGGAATAGGGTCGGGGCAATCCGGTATCGTGCGACAGGAGGATGGTTTCGTCGCGGGCGGTTTTGAGGATCGTGGTGACCACATCGCCCAGTTTAAATTCCACCTGGGCGTTTGGGTGATTAGGGCCGCCTTTGGGATGGTTGACGATATATTCGTGCAGTCCCCGGCTTTTTGTAGCAAACGCGCTGAGCGAGACAAAGCGGTTGCCGCGGTTGATATTGGTCATCATGGCGACCGGTCCGACGCCGTGGGTGGGATAGAGGTCGCCATTGCGGTAGATGGCGTGTTTGGTGCGCCATTTGGCTTCCGAGTACCCTTTTTCGCCGAATTCCACGCCGGAATTATACGGTGTTTGGCCGTCGTTGAATTTCACGCCGCGCAGGTCGTGTTGGTAGCCGCCTTCGAGGTGCATCATTTCGCCGAACAATCCGGCGCGCACCATATTAAGTACGGCCATTACGTCGCGGCGGTAGCAGACATTTTCGAGAAAGATCAGGTGTGTGCCCGTTTCCTCGTGGGTATTCACCAGTTGCCAGCACTCGTCCAGCGAGAAGCCGCCGCCGACTTCGGTGGCCGTATATTTTCCGGCTTTCATGGCAGCGACGGCTTGTTGGGTGTGCCATTCCCAGGGGGTAGAGATCACCACGGCGTCCACGTTCGGGTCTTTTACCAGGCGCAGGTAATCGTAGGGGCCTTGGTCATACACCGTTGGTTTGGGTTTTCCCGCCTGTTCAATCATCTTGAGCGCGGTGGCGAGCATATCGGGGTCGGGGTCGGCCACGGCGACGACTTGGCAATCGGCGCGGAGTAACGCTTCGCCGACATGATTTTGGCCGCGCAAGCCGACGCCGATATATCCGATCCGGAGTGCGGATTTGGGGTCGGGCGTCGCAGCGGGTTGCGCGGCGGCGGCGTGGAGATGCAGCGCACCCAGGGCGGCGGGCGCGAGGGCGGCATTTCGGAGGAATCTGCGACGGTCTAGTTTTGCCATGTGGAACGTATTTAGCGCCATGTTGATGTTTGTGCGCTGTCAGCGTGGGCAAAAATAATCGGTCGGGTTGGAAAAGTTGTGCAGTGCTTGGAAAAAGTGAAAAAACAGGCTCTTAGAGCAAATTCTTAGCGTTTTTTCCGGGAATTCGTTTTGGCGAGCAATTTCGCCTGGCCGATCCAATCTTCCGCGAGGATAATTTCCGGCGGGATGCCGAGGGAAGAGGCGGCAATTTTTGCGGTGGTTTCGTCCCAGTTGCTGATTTGGAGGAAAGTTTGCACGCCGATTGCGCGGAGTTGTTTTTCTATAAAGGCGCTGATGCCGCGGATTTGCGTCAGGTCGTCGGGCGGCGGCGTCATATCGCCGGGTTGCGTGGACGTTGCGAGCATGCGTTCGTCGGAGGGTGCGGCGAACATATTGGTTGGTTGATAGCCGGCTGGGGGTCGGCGCAGGAGATCCAGGTGGAGTTGTTCCACTTCCGAACGCGCGAATTGCAGTTGATGGTGTAGAATTTGGCGTTCTTTTTCGAAGGCTTGTTGGAGTATTTCCAGTTCCTGCAGGCGTTTTTGCGTGCCGGCGAAATCGCGGTTCAGTGCCATCCACGCCTTTAGTTCTTCCCGCAGGCGGTCGAGTTCTTGTTGCAGGCGGGCATTATCTCTGCGCAGCAGGGCCGATTGTTCTTCGAGGAAGCCCATTTTTTCGGCGTAATACGCTGCATTGGTTTCCGCTTTGGCGAGGCGCAGCGCGGCCGTTTCATTTTCCGCATGCCGCACGGCTTTATCAATTTCCAGGCTGCTTACCTCCTGGCGGAGTTGCGTAATGTCAGCTTGTAGTTTTTTGATTTCGCTCATGCGCATTTCGTGCTGGTCTTTGAGTTGCGCGTACAAACGGGCGAGCGAATTGCGGTCTTGCTCCAGCCTTTCAAATGCGTCTAAGACCGGGCGCTCGCTCAGCGAAGCGCGGAGCGACCAGCCGATCAGCACGCCGGTCAGGGCGATGATCGCCAGGACGAGCAGCAGAAAGGAAGTATCCTGAAGCAAAAAATCCATGCTGTATGCACTCTAAGAGCAAGTCAAAGGTAGTACAAAATATTGCAGTATAACTATTTACAGCAAAGGTTTATATTAAAGAAAATAATTTTTCCTTGTTTGGCGTGCGCCGGCTTTCAAAAAGTCGTCATTTCTAACAGCGCACAAGCCGATGAATCCGGTGAAAATAAATAAAGTAACTGGTTAGCAGGATCGCTGTCTGGCCTAAAAAATCCCATTTTCCGCCATACTTCGCGATTTTTTTTGACCATAGCGCTGCTATGGCCTGCAAAAAATCGCTTCGTCTGGCGAAAAATGGATCCTTTTTTGGCTCAGACGCGACCTGCTAACCAGTTAC
>JBEIDF010000220.1:0-5842 GCA_040383605.1 Lewinellaceae bacterium | reverse complement strand
GGTCGCGTCTGAGCCAAAAAAGGATCCATTTTTCGCCAGACGAAGCGATTTTTTGCAGGCCATAGCAGCGCTATGGTCAAAAAAAATCGCAAAGTATGGCGGAAAATGGGACTTTTTGGGCCAGACAGCGATCCTGCTAACCAGTTACAAACAATAACTATCCGGTGTCGTAACAACCAATCGAACCCGGTTCTAAAAACAATTGATATGGAATTACTCGGCGTGGGTTCTCGCGTAAAACATCCCGCATTCGGAGACGGTGTAATCGTCCGTTTGCACCCGGCAGCGTATGAAGTCTGCTTTATCCAATTCGGCCTGAAAATGGTCGGAAAAGAATATGCCAACTGGCAAGTGGTCGACGCAGTTCCGGCAGAGGAATCCGTGACCTTCTCCGAGGCCGAACAGGCGCTGACCCGAATTCTGCGCGCCTGGGCCGGCGTAAGTCTGGAAAAGGTGCCGATGGGCGACCGCTGGATGAAAGGAAAAATGGTGCTGCACCCTGGCGACACCGCCACGCAGTCGAAAGAGGTACCCATCGAAACGTTTTTTCACAAAATCGTCATGATGCGCGATCGCCTCCGGGTGCTGGAACAAAATATCAACGCGCACAAAAAACTGGACGACGAGGATAAGGTCAACCTCCAACAGTATATCACGCGCTGCTATGGCAGTATGACAACATTCAATGTGCTGTTCCGAAATAAGGAGGACTATTTTGTTGGAGAAAGCTCGAAGGATTAAAAGCATGCCTTTCGATCTACTGTCGCCGCCAGTCGCCCACAACCGCCAACAGCAGCAGCAGGTACTCCAACGCTATCAACAGGTAGTTTTCCCGAAAACCGCCCGCAGCATAATGACTGTACGACAAAAAAACGGCCCCGGTCCACACCAAAGGATACCGCCAGCCAAGGCCCAGACTCAGCGCAAAGGGCGTCAGCACGTACCACGGGTGCACCGTGGTAGCATTTAAAAGATAGACGGTCGCGGCCAGGGTGAGGGCCTGCCGAAACCGACCAGGGTCGGCAGGAAGGCCTTTTCTAAACAACGCAAGGCCCATTACGATCAGGGCGGTAAGCAATCCCAGGACAGGCCCCAGCGCGCGGCCAACGTCCGCAGCAGGCGGCGCCCAAGGGATAATCAGGGCCTTGAGCGCGTAATAGACGGAGGCGTTGAACGCAAACTGGCGAAAGTACAGGTGCAGGCTGGCGCCCAGGTGTTCCAATATCTCCGGCTGCAGCAAGGGCAGAAAAAGGGCGGCCGTGAAAAGCCCAAACAGCGCCATCCAGCGCAGTCCGCCTCGGAATCCCATCTTTCGCCACAGCAGCGGCAAAAATAGCAGGGGCAATAACTTGCTCGCCACGGCCAAAGCCCACCAAAGCGCTGCCTGGCCCGGACGCGCGCGCGCCAACGCAGACAACCCCAACAACAGAAAAAAAATCATGGCGCCCTCAAAATGCGCATTGCCGCAAACCTCCAGGATCGCCAGCGGGTTCAGGGCGTACAGCAGGGCGGGCGACGGCCCCCGCGCCGGCCGATCCTGCCCGCGCAAAAGCCAAATACTGCCGCATTCGCAGGCAAAAAGAAAGAGTTTAATGATGAACACGCCGCCCAATAAACTGCCGGGCGACAAGAAACCCGCTACCGCAAAAACAGCCTGCGCTACCGGCGGATAGACCGTGTAGTAGGCCGGTGAGTTCAGCCGTTTGTACAGTTCGGGACTCAGGCCCTCCGGGAAAGTGCCGGCCTGCATAAAATCCGCCGGAAGATGTGCAAACGGATGATAACCGGCTGCCAGAAGCCGGCCATCCCACAAAAAACGATAGATGTCGTCCGACAAATTAGGTATGCTGCACAAAAGCACTGCCCGCAACAGCACCCCCAGGCGAAGGTACCAGTCTGACGCCGCCGAATCCGCGCGAAAAACCGCCAGACAATAGAGCGCGAAAAATGCGCACCAGGCTGTCAGCAGCGGGATAAAGTCCGACCGATCCGCCCCGTATCCCAGGTACAGGGTGAGCAACAAAAGCAGCAGGGAGATGACGAAGGGCCGGGACAGCGCCCAATCAGGACTTCTCCTTCCCATTTTGCTGCTGATCAAATTTGTCCATCAGGCGGCTTGTGATGCGCAAAAAGTCCATTTCCGTGATTATTCCCACCAGTTCCTTGCCTTTTACAACTGGCAGGCAGCCGATATTATTGTCGCGCATACGCTTCAAAGCATCCACTACTGGTGTTTCCGGCATGGCCGTGAGCGGTTTTTCCACCATAATGTCTTTGACCGTGGTAATTTGCTCGAGCTCCATTTTCTCCGGGCGGGCGTAGTAGCGGAGGAGCATGCGGGAGGAAATCAGGCCGACCAGTTCGCCTTTCGTATTTTCCACCGGCATATACCGGATGCGGCGCCAGTTCATAATTTCTGCTACAAGGTCAATCGGATCGTCCTTTTGCACGGTAAACAAATCGGTGGACATGAATTCTTCCACTTTAATTTCCCGGGGGTTCCATCCCTCGAGATCGGCGGCGGTGGGTTCTTTCCAAGTGTGCACAGGCTTATTGTCTTTTTGATTTTTGATCATATATGCCGTAACGCCGGCCAGGGCTTCATCGGGCGTCACTTGGTTGACCAGGCTGGTGTAAGAGCGCAAGGCCCAGCGGGCGCCAGTACGGTGATCTTTAGCCCGGGCCTCGATAATACCCAGGTATTTATTGATATCAGCACTTTGTACCTTGCGGGCTTTTAGTCCCTCGCGGGCCATAGGCAACAGTTCCTGCAGGATGAGGTCTTGGGCGGAAATTTTGCTGTCGTTGAGCCAAGTGAAAGTCGTATCAATACCGAATTTAGCCGCTTTCAGGAAATTATCCCGGGCGTCGGCAAAATCCAGCGTTTTCGTAATGTCCTCATACCGTTCGCCCATCGTAATCATGCAACCCAGCCATAATGCGGCGTTAGCTACCTCATCCACCACCGAGGGGCCGGCGGGAATCACGCGGTTTTCAATGCGGAGGTGCGGCTGTCCGTTCGGCGAGATACCGTAGCAAGGGCGGTTCCAGCGATATACCGTGGAGTTGTGGATTTGCAGGGCGCGCAACTTGGGTACTTTGCCCTCGCGCACCAGTGCCATGGAATCCTCCTCAATTGCGCCGGCAAGCAGCACCCGGAAGCGGCTGATATCCTCTTTATGTATTTGCGTGATATCGCCCCGCAGCCAGCCGCTGCCAAAATTTACCCGCGGCAGGCGCTGACGCATGTGATCGGAAGTGGTGCGGGTGTCGAGGCTTTGCTGGAACAAGGCAATGCGGGTTTCGTGCCACAGGCGGCGGCCAAATACCAGGGGCGAATTGGCAGAAATCGAAATAATCGGGCCTGCCAGCGCCTGCGCAATATTGTACATTTTTACAAAATCTTTCGGCGCTACCTGCAGATGCACCTGAAAGGAGGTATTACACGCCTCCAACAGAGGGGAATCATGCCGCAACATGAGCTCGTCCACCCCCTCTAAATGCAATTCAAACGCGCTGCCAAGCATGTGTTTCTGAATAGCGGCCATTAAGGCAAAATAGCGGTCGCGCGGGGTTAAATTGATCATCTCCAGGTCGTGCTTCCGCAAAGTGGGCAAAATGCCGCACAACACAATGCTCGCGTCAAAGCCGTCCAAGACCTTCTGTATCTGCTCTAAATACCGCAGATTTTCCGCTTCCAACAATTGCAAACAGTCGCCGGTGAATTCCTGCGGACTCAAATTGGTCTCCAGATTGAACTTTGCCAATTCCGTCACACACCAGGGCGCATCCGTCATTTGTTCCAATACCTGCAGGTTGATACAAGCCGGTTTCATGGTCTTGTTGTGTACTAAACACATTTCCTGCTCGGCGCCTATCCGTACAATGTCGCGCTCAAACCAGTCATTCTCCAGCATATACTCCAATGCCTGCACGTCGTCTAACAGTGCGCGTACAAACAATTGCATCTCATTGCTCCCCTCCAGTGTATTTACTTTTTGAACTCCCATAGAAATTTTATTATTCTATATTAATTGATCGTTTTCTGTGTTCCGGCGGTAATATCGCATTTTACACCACCCTGCCTGTTGTTCGGACGAATGAATATCCGATTTTTCGGCAAAAAACAAACACTTTTTTTGCCTGATCAAAACCGCAATGCCGCACGCGTTGTTATAGCATGCGTTTCTATATTGTTCCGCTGCGAATATCTGACGCGAAATAAAAACTTGCCTAAAGGTGCAGTTATTTTTTAAATTATTATATATTTTTTTATAAAAAACTGGCGCTGGTTTGTTCTATTTTTTAAAAACATTAAAAAATAGAGTAACTGGTTAGCAGGTCGCGTCTGAGCCAAAAAAGGATTCATTTTTCGCCAGACGAAGCGATTTTTTGCAGGCTGTAGCAGCGCTATGGTCAAAAAAAATCGCGAAGTATGGCGAAAAATGGGACTTTTTGGGCCAGACAGCGATCCTGCTAACCAGTTACAAAATAGAATAATAAACAATAAAATGCGTTTCTTTGCTTATTACGTATTTTTTGACGCATAGTTCCACATATTAATTTTTTTATTGAATGGATTATTTAGAAAAACGCCGATACCCTATTGGTCGCTTTGAGGCGAGAGAAACCTACACCTATGAAGATATCCGGGGATTTATCCGAACGCTGGAAGATTTTCCGAAGAAACTCAAAAAACTGATTAAAAAGGTCTCTAAACAAGACTATAACAAATCGTATCGCCCCGGCGGATGGACGGTGCGGCAAATTGTCCACCACCTCGCCGACAGCCACGTCAACGCGTATATCCGCATGAAACTCGCCGTGACGGAAACCGGCCCGGTGGTCAAACTCTATGAAGAAGCGCTCTGGGCCGAACTGCCGGACAGCAAGGAGCTATCGCCGAAAATTTCGCTGAATATCCTCAAGGCTCTGCACGAACGCTGGGTCTATTTCCTCAACAGCCTGCAACTCGAAGACCTCGAAAATGGCTATTTCCACCCGGAAAAACAACGCATCGTCCCGCTCCCGGAAGCCATCGCACTCTATGCCTGGCATGCGAAACATCACCTGGCGCATATCCGACTAGCCCTGGAGGGTGAACAGGAGCCCGCTGAACCGGAAGTCGAACAGCCGAAATTAAAGACGGAATCTGTGGTGGATACTCCGAAATCAACCGCAACGGGCCGCCGCAAAACCAGTAAAGCCGTAAAACAACCCGCCGCACCCAAATTGTCCCGCGCAGAAGTGCTCGCCCTGGCCCGCGCCGCCCGCGCCGCGAAAAAGGCCGCCGCAGAACCCGCAGCAAAACAACCTGAAAAAACGGAAAAAACGCCGAAAACGCCCAAGGCCGTAAAACAGCCCAACGCGCCCAAATTGTCCCGCGCAGAAGTGCTCGCCCTGGCGCGCGCCGCACGCGCCGCGAAAAAAGCCGCCGCAGAACCTACAGCAAAACAACCGAAAAAAGCAGAAAAAACGCCGAAAACGCCCAAGGCCGTAAAACAGCCCAACGCACCCAAATTGTCCCGCGCAGAAGTGCTCGCCCTGGCCCGCGCCGCACGCGCCGCGAAAAAAGCCGCCGCAGAACCCACAGCAAAACAACCGAAAAAAGCAGAAAAAGCGCCGAAAACGCCCAAGGCCGTAAAACAGCCCGACGCACCCAAACTGTCCCGCGCAGAAGTGCTCGCCCTGGCCCGCGCCGCACGCGCCGCGAAAAAAGCCGCCGCCGAAATGCCGGCCAAAACAAGCGCGAAGAAGGAAACACCGACGTCCGGAGCGCAAAAACAAAAAGGGCCTAAATCAAAAAAATAACCCGCCCGCGTCCGAGCCAAACGGGTTTTGG
>JBEIDF010000219.1:0-5853 GCA_040383605.1 Lewinellaceae bacterium | reverse complement strand
TTAATATGAAAAGGATTTTTTAGCCAGACAAGGCGCTTTTTGCAGGCGTAATGGGACTAATTACGGCGAAAAAAAGGAACGAAGTATGGCTGAAAAAGACTTTCATATTAGCGAGAAATATAATTTTAGACATGCTCTAAGCCATGGGCTCCAAATCCCTGATGCAATTATTGCTGCTACGTCTATCGTATACCAAATTCCACTTTATACCTATAATTTGAAGGATTTCAATTTTATCCCGGAACTGGCACTTTATAGCAATAAATAACTTTCGGCGCACTATGGCACGCCATTGCGTCGGCAGATAACCGATTATCTGCTAGGGATGAATTTCAGCCTCAGGATAATTCATTCCTGTATCGCAACCGTGTTTTTGCCGATATAACTGCTCGGAAGAGCGTTTGTCCGCCGGGAATTGTATCCACACGCATATTACTTATGGTGGGGCATGCCAGACCCTAAGAGCGTGAATATTCCATGCAATTGGTACACAATGCCCTGGATATGAATGCCTTGTTTGAGTGATTGAGGCGCCATCCCGTTCTGGGCCTTTTGGCTGCCGCCCTGACCGCCCTGCACACCGCCTTCAAATGCTGGGGGCGCCAGTGCTTAGAAGGGCTGATGATCATGCAGCGCGGTAACGCAGCCGGTATCAGTTGTACATGGAGCGCCTCGCGGGAAGGGCGGCACGGAGCGGTGGATTAACGCAGTTTATAAAAATAATATAGTTAAAATTTGGTTTATTTAACAATAATAACCATGTTTTATTTTAAAATAAAAATTATAGCGCCGCCAGTCGTGCTTGTTTCGATATTTTTGTCTGTAAGGAAGGAGGCTGAGTAATAATTGGAGGCTGATTTGTCGCCAACCTCAAAGAACTGGATTTTCACCTATGTAAAGTCACGAAGAGCCAAAAAATCGGGTAACCCAGCCAGATATACCAAAGTTGAGTAGGGATAGGACTTGTTTGCAGATACAGATAAAAACAAATTGTTCTAAAACACAGAAACCCTAGCAAAAAAATGCTGCGGTTTCCGTATTTTTGCTGCAAAATTCATGCAGAATGACAACGAAGCATGTTCGTTTCGATTGGGCAGCCAAGAAAATGCTGCGAGACAAGAAGAACTTCGGTATCCTCGAAGGCTTCCTCTCCGAACTTTTGGGTGAGGACGTGAAAATTGAAGGGCTTTTGGAAAGCGAGAGCAACCAAGAGGAGGAAGACGACAAGTTCAATCGGGTTGACCTGTTCGCTGAAAATTCAAAGGGTGAACATATCATTATCGAAATTCAGAATACCAGAGAGTTGGACTACCTGATGCGGATGCTTTTCGGCACATCAAAGGCAATCACCGAATATTTGCCAATCGGTTCAGCCTACGCAAAAATCAAAAAAGTCATTGCGGTTAGTATCGTGTATTTCGACTTAGGAAAAGGCGAGGATTATATTTACATCGGACAGACCAAGTTCAAAGGCTTGCATACTAAGACCGAATTACAACTGACAGCAGCGCAGAAAAAATTGCTCGGCAAACCGACCATTCACCAAGCCTATCCCGAATATTATTTAATTCGTACGACCAGGTTCAACGACATCGTTAATGATTCATTGGACGAGTGGATTTACTTTTTTAAAAATAGCGAAGTGCTGGATGAGTTCAGAGCAAAAGGAATGCAGGAAGTACGAGAAAAACTAAACGTGATGAACTTGCCAGACGAAGAAAGAAAAAGATATAATAAATATTTAGAGCAATTGAGCGATGAAGCAAGTTATGCCGATACTATAAAAATAGATGCCGAAGAAGCCGTTAGAAAAATAGAAGATAAAGTAAGAGCGGACGAAAGAGAAAAAACCGAGAAAAAGAGAAATGCAGAAATAGCCATAAATTTAATAAAAATGAATTTCCCGGACGAGCAAGTTGCCCAAGCAACAGGGCTGTCAATTGATGAAATAGCCGATCTGCGGAAAAATAGATAAAAGTCATCGTACTATCGCTGGCTGGCAAGTGCTCCTAAACGTCGCACCTGGCAGCCAGCGTAACGTTACCACCAACAAAAACACCATGCACAAAGATAAAATACTAAGAGAGCGTGTCTAAAATTATATTCTTTGTTAATATGAAAAGGATTTTTTAGCCAGACAAGGCGCTTTTTGCAGGCGTAATGGGACTAATTACGGCGAAAAAAAGGAACGAAGGTTGACTGAAAAAGGCTTTCATGTTAGATATAAATATAATTTTAGACATGTTCTTACCATCCCACAGATTGCAAGCGTAACCCGCAGAAGCGAGGAAGAAATCAAGAAAATCCTTGGTTGTCAAGGGGGTAACTAAAAAACGCCAACAATCGGTTTACGAAAATTGGACATGGTCTGAATACATACCGCAGCAACCACAGCCCAAACACATTCAAATTGGCTGGAGCGGCATCAAAAATCCCGATTCCAGCCAAATTGGTATAGCAAATTGGCTGGAATTGATGTTTTCCATATCTTTGCAGCCAAATTGCACCGTACCTATGTCGAATATTATTGGCAGAAAAGAAGAAGCAGCCTTGCTACAGGCGCTTTTCCAGTCTTCGAAATCCGAGTTTGTGGCAGTATATGGCAGGCGGCGCGTTGGCAAAACTTTTTTAATTCGGTCGGTTTTCGAGGATCGTTTTCATTTTCAATTGACCGGCCAGGCCCGGTCGAATCTGAAACAGCAGTTGCTCAATTTTCAGGACACCCTGCAATCATTGGATCCCGGCGAGGGCAACAAACCACCCAAAAGCTGGTTTGAGGCATTCGGCAAATTGAGGCGTTTTTTGGAATCCCGCCCGCCCGGCAAAAAAGTGGTATTTTTGGACGAACTGCCATGGTTGGATACGCCTCAATCAGGTTTTGTTTCTGCATTGGAACATTTCTGGAACAGCTGGGCGAGCGCAAGGCGCGACATTTTGCTTATTGTTTGTGGCTCCGCAGCAGCCTGGATACTCAAAAAATTGATCAATGACCGGGGGGGGCTGCACAACCGCCTCACGGAACGGATTGTGCTGCGTCCCTTTACCTTACTGGAAACAGAGGCTTTTTTGCGCTCAAAAGGCGCTACTTATGATCGTTATCAACTCATCGAGTTATACATGACGATGGGAGGTGTTCCATTTTACCTTGAAAATGTGCAGGTTAACCGCAGTGTGGCCCAAAATGTGGACCGGATGTGTTTTTCTCCCGGCGGGCTGCTGACCACGGAATACGAAAACCTGTACCGATCCTTATTCGAGCGCCATGAGCGACACACCGCTGTGGTGGAAGCCATTGCCCTGAAAGGCAGAGGGTTGACCCGTAAGGAAATTTTGGCCATTACGAATTTGCCCGACAGCGGCAATACCAGTATGATATTAGACGAACTGACACAGTCTGGTTTTATCCGGCAATATTACCCCTTTGGCAGCAGCAGAAGAGTGCTTGTTTATCAATTGATTGATCCTTTTACCCTGTTTTATCTCACTTTTATGAAAGGGACAAAGGCTGCGGGCGCCGGTGCGTGGTTGTCCCAATCGGACAGCCCCAAATGGCAGGCATGGAGTGGTTATGCTTTTGAATATATTTGCCGCAACCACATTGACGGCATTAAAAAACACCTGGGTATCGGAGGCGTCTATACCGAAATATCCGCCTGGCGAAGCAAAAAGGCTGAAAAAAGCGCACAAATTGACTTGGTGATAGACCGAAAAGACCGGATAATCAACCTTTGTGAAATAAAATTTTCAACCACTGCATACCTCATTACCAAGGCTTATGCAGAAAGTCTTCGACATAAAATCCAAACCTTTAAGGCAGAAAGCGGGACCAAAAAAACAGTGCTCCTCACGTTTATTGCGGCACACGGTCTGGCGTCCAATGAATATTCCATGCAATTGGTACACGATGCCCTGGATATGAATGCTTTATTTGAATGATTGAGACGCCAGGCTGCTCCCCGGTATCAGTTGCCCATTAAGCGCCTGCGCGAATCGAACTTGTAAACGTATGACATCTATTATCAAAAACGGCCAGACGCCGGAGTTCTACTTCCAGGAGCGCTGCCATATCGCCGAACTGCTCAATAGCGCCGATTGCCCGGGCGTGTCCATTGCCCGCGCCCGCGTAGAGCCGGGCGTCACCACCGTGCTGCACATCGTGCGCGGAGCCGATGAAATATACTACATCCTCTCCGGTCAGGGCGACCTGGAAATCGGCGGCAAAATCATCGGCACGATGCACCCCGGCGACCTGGCGCGCATCCCCGCCGATACGCCCCAGCGGATAACAAATACGGGAAGCGAAGACCTGGTTTTTTTGGCGATCTGTGCGCCGCGGTTTGAGGAAGAGCGGTACGAAGCCGCGGATTAACGCGTGTGCAAAAAAATAATATAGTTAGTCAGTAGTGTCCGGTTAAGGGTTTTAAAAATGAGCATAATTCAATGAAAACTAATTGCTTGTAAGGTATTTTTGATGTGAACGATTTGAAATCAATTTTTACCAGAGAATAGCAACCGATAGAAATTTGATATAAATATGCGTGATTTAGCAACAAAAAATTACACTTTTAAGTGATTAAACATAAAATTTAAATAATTGGTAATCAGTGACTTGTAAACCATTTCAGCAAAAAAGTGTACATATATTTTATAACTGATTGATTACCTAAGAATTTTAACCAGACACGTAACTGGTTAGCCTGATTTAAATTTTTGTAACTGGTTAGCAGGTCGCTGTCTGGCCCAAAAAGTCCCATTTCCCGCCACACTTCGTCCCTTTTTTCGCCGTAATTGGGGTATGTCTAAAAAATACTTGCCAGCCGGGAAAGGCATCTTTTGATCGAGGTATTTTGGAACAATTTCAGTATCTTTGTCCAAGAATCAACCGCCACGAATGGCAAAATACATCAATCCATATACCGACTTTGGTTTCAAAAAGCTTTTTGGCGAAGAAGCGAATAAAGACTTGTTGACGGATTTCCTCAACCAGCTGCTCCCATCATACCACCAAATTGCCGACCTGACGTTCAAAAACGTCGAGCACCTGCCTGACTTGCCGTCGGAACGCAAGGCGATTTTTGATATTCATTGCAGGGCAATCTCCGGAGAGCATTTTGTAGTAGAAATGCAGAAAGCCAAAATCAATTTTTTCAAAGACCGGTCGCTCTTTTATCTGACTTTTCCAATCCGTGACCAGGCCAAGCGGGGCGAATGGGATTTTAGCCTGATGCCGATTTACATGATCGCTATTTTGGATTTTGAGTACGACGAAGAAGAAGAAAAGAGAAAATTTCTGCGCCACGTTCAATTGAAAGACCAGGATTGCGAGGTGTTTTATGATAAACTGCATTTCAAGTTTATCGAAATGCCCCTGTTTACCAAGGAGGAACATGAACTCGAAAATCATTTCGACAAATGGATTTATTTCCTGAAAAAACTTGAAATTTTCGATGACATCCCGGCAATTCTTCGAGAGCCAATATTTGAAAAGGCTTTCAAAACAGCCGAAGTCGCCAACATGACGCTCGAACAACGCGACGAGTACGAGCAGAGCCGGCTGAGTTACCTGGAGGTGAAGGAAGCGGTGAATACGGCGGAGATGGACGGCAGGAAGAAGGAAAAAATTGAAATCGCCCGGGAAATGAAAAAAGAAGGATTTGATAATGCAACCATCAAGCGCTTAACCGGGCTGACGGACGGCGAGATAGAAAAGTTGTAAGAGCGTGTCTAAAATTATATTCTCTGCTAATATGAAAAGGATTTTTTAGCCAGACAAGGCGCTTTTTGCAGGCGTAATGGGACTAATTACGGCGAAAAAAAGGAACGAAGGTTGGCTGAAAAAGACTTTCATATTAG
>JBEIDF010000218.1:0-5857 GCA_040383605.1 Lewinellaceae bacterium | reverse complement strand
CTACACCCCCGTGCAGACGCGACGCATCGCGTCTCTACACCCCCGTACAGACGCGACGCATCGCGTCTCTACACCCCCGTGCAGACGCGACGCATCGCGTCTCTACGCCCCGTGCGAATGCAAAATAGTTCCTTCCAATCGCCTGTATTTCATGAACAAATTATTCCTTTTCCTCGCCGGCTGGTTGCTATCCGCCGGACTATACGGCCAAATTCTGGTGACCGGCCAGGTAACCGGCCTCGGCGAACCGCTCATCGGCGCCACCGTAGCCGTCCAGGGCGCAGCTGCCGGGACGGTCACGGATATGAATGGTAATTTTAAAATGAACGTCCCGGACGAGAATGCCGTTCTGCGCTTCATCTACACTGGATTTGTCGAACAAACCGTCCGGGTTGGGTCGCAGCGCGCGTTCAATATCGCGTTGGAAGAAAATAACGACCTGATAGACGAAGTCGTCGTAGTTGGTTATGGCGCCCAAAAACGCAGTACCATTTCCGGCGCCGTGGCATCGGTCACCGCGGAAGAAATCGGCGAATTGCCGGTACTGCGCACCGAGCAGGCGCTCCAGGGCCGTACGGCCGGCGTGCAGGTCACCCAAAACTCCGGCGCGCCAGGCAGCCCGCTGACCGTCCGTATCCGCGGTACCGGCACCATCAACAATGCCGATCCGCTGTATATCGTGGACGGCATCCCGGTGGAAGGCTTGGATTTTCTGAATCCGAACGATATCGAACGCATAGACGTGCTCAAAGACGCTTCCGCCGCCGCCATCTACGGCGCCCGCGGCGCCAACGGCGTGGTGCTGATTACCACCAAATCCGGAAAAAAAGATCAGCCGGGCCGAATTGGCTACGATGCCTACTTCGGTATTCAAAGTCCCTGGAAAACGGCCAACCTGCTGTCCGCAAGGGAATACGCTATCCTGTCCAACGAAGCGCATATCGCGGCCGGACAAACGCCGCTGCCGGAATTTTCCAATCCGGATTTGCTCGGCCAAGGTACCAACTGGCTGGACGCCATTTTCGCTGATGCGCCCATGAGCAGCCATCAACTCAACTTCAGCGGCGGGAGCGCCAAAAGCGCCTACACGCTGTCGGGCAATTATTTCGACCAGGACGGCATCGTGGGCGGCGAAAAATCCGGCTTCCAGCGCTATACCGCCCGCTTTAACGGCACGCAGGAAGTCAAACCCTGGCTGAGCCTCGGATCAAACATCGGCCTTACGTACCTCACCCGCCGCTTCCTGCCCGAAAACAACGAGTTTGTCACGCCCCTGGTGCGCGCGCTCAATATGGATCCGGTTACGCCGGTGCGAAAGGCCGATGGTACCTACGCTTACTCCCGCTACGCAGATACGGACATCACCAATCCGGTAAACGCCATCGAACAAACCCACGACCGCTGGCGTACCAACCGCTTGGTAGGGGCCGTGTTTGCCGAGCTAAAATTAGCGGAAGGTTTACAGTTCCGAACGGCTTACAGCACCGACCGGACCTTTGCTACGCGGGATATTTTTTACCCCCGATTTGATTTAAGCAACGACCCGACGCTCAGCGATGCGCCCGCCGGAGAAAAAAACCTGATTAATACGGTCGTAAAACAACACAACACCTGGTCCAGCTGGCAGTGGGAAAATGTCCTCACGTACCAGCACAGCTTCCGAAACCGGCATAATATCGTCCTGACGGCCGGTACCACCGCGCTGGAAAACCGCTACGAATACAGCGGCGGCGCCAATACCAACCTGCCTTCCAACGATCCGAAAGATGCGTTCATTTCCAATACCATCGATCCGATTACCGCGCAAAGCGCGTACGGCGGCGCCGGAGAATCCGCTTTGCTGTCCTATTTTGGTCGGATCAACTACGATTTAGACGATAAATACCTGTTCACCGCCGCGTTCCGGGCTGACGGGTCTTCGCGTTTCGGCGCCAATAACCGGTATGGCTACTTCCCCTCGGTCTCCGCCGGTTGGGTGCTGAGCCGGGAGGCGTTCTGGAACGCCAATTTGGTCAATTTCCTGAAACTCCGCGCCAGTTGGGGACAAAACGGAAACGATCGCATCGGTGACTACGGCTTCACCACGATCGTGTTCTCTGGCCAAAATTATACCTTCGGTCCCAGTCAGGTTATCACCAATGGCAGCGTGGCACTCACGGCCGCTAACCCGGATTTAAAATGGGAAACAATTACCCAAACTGATTTTGGACTGGATGCAGAAATGCTCGAGGGCAGGCTGAGTTTTACCGGTGATTTTTATATCAAAAACACCTCGGATATGCTGTACGCCGCACCGATTCCGCTTACCGCCGGCACGGCGCCGCCGGTGCGCAATGTGGCCAGCGTGCGCAATACCGGCTGGGAGCTGGCGCTGAATTACCGAAACCGCGACCGCGCGCTCAAATACAGCGCCGGCGGCAACATCTCATTCGTCAAAAATGAGGTGACCAGCCTGGGCGAAGGCGGCGAACCGGTATTCGCCGGCCGTGTGCAATCGGCCAACGCCAACGTCACCAAAACAGAGGTCGGCCAGCCAATCGGCGCCTTCTTCGGGTTCGTCACCGATGGTATTTTCCAAAATACAGACGAAATTGCCCGCCATGCATTCCAAAACGAAGCCACGGCGCCCGGCGATATCCGCTTCAAAGACCTTAATGGCGACGGCGTGATCAACAACAACGATCAAACCTGGATCGGCAACCCCGCGCCGGATTTTATCTACGGCATGACCTTCGACCTTGAGTTCAAGGGCTTCGATTTGGGGGTATTCCTGCAGGGAAGCTACGGAAACGATATCTACAACGCCACGGTGCGCTACGATTTTACCTACGTCAACCGCCCGGTATCCGTCCTGAACCGCTGGACCGGCCCCGGTACATCCAATATCGAACCCAGGGTTAATCTCAACGACCCCAACCAAAACGCCCGGGTGTCGGATCGCTTTGTGGAAGACGGCGCTTACATGCGTGTTAAAAATGTACAATTGGGCTATTCGCTGCCCGCTCCCTGGCTTCGGAAAATGCGTTTTGAAAAATTCCGCCTGTACGTTTCAGCCCAAAATCTGTTCACTTTTACAAAATATACCGGCATGGATCCGGAAATTGGCGCCTACGGCGGCGCCCTGGAAGCGGGTATTGACCGCGGTTTTTACCCACAGGCCCGGGTGTTTTTGGGCGGAATAAACGTCAGTTTTTGATTGTATCTGGTTAGCAGGTCGCGTCTGAGCCAAAAAAAGATCCATTTTTCGCCAGACGAAGCGATTTTTTGCAGGCCACAGCAGCGCTATGGTCAAAAAAAATCGCGAAGTATGGCGGGAAATGGGACTTTTGAGGCCAGACAGCGATCCTGCTAACCAGAGTTACTTTTGATTAAATGTCTAAATACAACATCATGAAACAAATATTGCTTTTGCTGCCGGCCCTCCTGCTCCTCCCAGGCTGCCAAAAAGATTTTCTGGAGCGCAAGCCGCTGGTCGGCGCCACCGAGGAAAATTTTTACCGAACGCCGGAAGACGCTGTGGCCGCCGTGAACGCCGCGTATGCCACCCTGCAGTTCGAACTGTCGCCGGCCGGGCATTTTCGCTGGTTTTGGGGCGATATTATGTCGGATGACGCGATCAAAGGCGGCTCCGGCGACAACGATGTCAATGATCTGCTCCAATTGGAAACCTTCAAAGGGCCAGTCAATACCGATTTGCTGGAAAGCGAGTGGTCGGCCGACTACGAGGGTATCTATCGCGCCAATGTCGTGCTGGAACGCGTGCCCGCCATCCAAATGGATCCGGTTTTGAAAGCCCGCATCCTTGGGGAGGCCCGCTTCATCCGCGCCTGGTATTTCTACAATCTGAACGCGATGTTTGGCGGCGTGCCCAAGGCCGACCGCGTCCTGGCGCCGAGTGAATATAACCTTCCCCGGGCGTCGGAGGCCGAAATTTGGGAACTGGTCGAAAGCGACTTACAGCGCGCAATTGCCGATCTGCCGCAGCGCAGTGCCTACACGCCGGCTGATCTGGGCCGGATTACCAAGGGCGCCGCGCAGGCTTTGTTGCTCAAAACGCTGCTCTGGCAAAAAAAATGGGCCCAGGCGCAGACCGTGGCGGAAGCGCTTATCGCCGATAACCAATACCAACTCGTCGCTGATTACGGCAGTATATTCACAACCGCCGGGGAAAACAACAGCGAATCTGTTTTTGAAATTCAATACATGAACGCCTCCGGCGGCAACTGGGGAAAAAATAACGCCAACGAAGGTACTTTTACCAATGTCTTCCAGCGCGCGCGGGGGCAATTTGAAGGATTCGGCTTTAATATACCGACGGAGGACTTCGTCCAGGAGTTTTTTAAGGAAGGATTTGAAGACCCGCGGCTGAAATTCACCGTCTTTCGCGAGGGCGACGCCATGGGCGATCGCGGGGTTTTTACGAAGGATGCAACCGGCGGTTTCCCGCATAAATATTATCCCCGGAAATATTTTAGCAACAAAAGCGAAGAGGCGCCCTTTGGCGACCCGAACCCCAACGGCGGCTCGAACGACCGCGTGATCCGGTACGCCGATGTCCTGCTGATGCACGCCGAAGCCGCCTACCACAACGGGAATGAGCCGGCCGCCCGGCAGTCGCTGAATGCGGTGCGCGCCCGAGCGCGGGGCAACAACTCCGGTGTTCTGCCGAATATCAACGCCGCCGGACAAGCGCTGCTCGACGCTATTTACCGCGAACGCCGCCTCGAACTCGGACTGGAAGGCCACCGCTTTTTCGATCTGGTGCGCACGGGCCGGGGACAATCCGCATTGGGGCCGCTCGGCTATGTGGAAGGCGTACACAACCGTTACCCTATTCCGCTCTCTCAAATTCAGGCGACCAACGGCGTACTTGAACAAAATCCAGGATACTGATTTTTACTTACTACCATGCACAATACACTCTTTTTTGCCGGTCTTTTGCTGCTTGTCGCAGCCTGCAATCCTTTCGAAGCCGACGACGTGGCATTGCCGCCGCTACCGCAACCGCCCGCGCTATCCGTTGAATTTTTGCCGGGTGATTCGAACCGGGTCGTGGTAAAAGACCTGTCGGACGGATTTTTTGACCGCACCTGGGATTTCTCCGGCGGGATTCCCGCCAAATCTAAACGCGCCGTGGATACGGTGTTCTATCCTAAGGCCGGCGATTACGCCATTACGCTGTTCGCAGCGGCGGCCGGTGGCGGCGGCACTGCGCAAAATACGGCGCAGGTGCAGGTGCCGCGCGATGCGGCCGGACAGTGCGATCCGCAGGTCGCGCTGCTCACGGGCGACTGCGAGCCGGCCGGCAAATGCTGGACGCTCACCCGCGAGGCCGGCGCGGTGCGCGTCGGCCCGACCTACGGCTCCTCCGAGTGGTTTTCGTCCCCGCTGAACGGACTGCAGGCAGCCCAATACGACGATGGCTTTTGTTTCTACTTCGACGGCTTGGCTTTCGTATATGCTAATAACGGGCAAACAGTGGATCCATTCAATGGATATATCGTGGTGAATTATACGCCCCCTACCGGCCAGACTTGGTTCATTTCCAAAGGAAGCGGACAAGGCGGCGCGGATCAGATCGTGCTCCCGCAAGGTTCCTTCCTCGGCGTGTGGGATTCCGGGCCGGTGTATGATATTGTGACGCTGGCCGATAACAAACTCGTCCTGCGCAGCAAAATATTGAATACAAACGGCTGGTTCGAACTTACTTTTGTGAAAAAGTAACTGGTTAGCAGGATCGCTGTCTGGCCCAAAAAGTCCCATTTTCCGCCATACTTTGCGATTTTTTTTGACCATAGCGCTGCTATGGCCTGCAAAAAATCGCTTCGTCTGGCGAAAAATGGATCCTTTTTTGGCT
>JBEIDF010000217.1:0-5887 GCA_040383605.1 Lewinellaceae bacterium | reverse complement strand
CCGTGATCTCCTTGGCCTATAATTGGGGCTATGGAAATGTAAAGAGGTCGGGTCTTTGGCGGCACATAAAAGCGGGCAGCACGGGCAACAAGGTAGCGAAGGCGTGGATGCGCACTCAATCCCAAACGGAAAATCACCGTAAATCCCGCCGCATGGAAGTAGCACTTTGGAACGGTGCGGATAAAATTGTAATCCAAACCGGCAAAGCGGCCTACTCAACCCTAAAACAAAGAGGAGATTTCAATCACTATCAATAATTTCACACCATGAAAAAAGAAGTACAAGTCTTTGAGAACGCGATGACTATCGCATTTATTTTGTCCCTCGCAATAACCATTTGGCTATTTGTAATAGACTTTTAGCCTATCTTTGTTGCACTTTCTTGTCTGAATGAATGTTTTTTTGTTGTTTATTTAAGGTGTCCGGCTCCGCTGAAAAGTTGAGCCGGTTTTTTTTGCAGGTATTCAAAATTAATGTAACTTTGTGGCGTTAAAAACGGAACATGGAAAAGAGAAAAGCAGGAAGGCCGGTTAAGACGGCCGGCCGCCGGGTAGGCAACAAATCTTATACGTTATTTGAGGATCAACAGCATGTAAGCGCGGACTTTGTTCGCGCCGCTGTGGATGAGGCGATTCGGCAAAAAGAGTTTGTTCACTTCGGATTGCACGTTTGCGCACATCCGTAATTATATGCCCCGTTTGGCAGCCGGACGGCGGAAGCGGCGTTCCATATTGGTTCTGCAGGCGGTTTTTTTATGAGGTTGGACTCCTCGACGGGGCGCTAAGGGTTTTTTCATGGATAGTGCCTGCTAAACGAAGTAGGCGAAGGCGCGCTCTACATCCGGCGCGCCTTTTTTTATTCGTCTTTGGATTTACCGGCTTTGAATCGATCGTAATAGTGAAACAGGATAGGAGCCGGCCTGTTGTCCAGGTGTATAGCGTTTGGCATGATGCCGACGGTTAAGCCTTCTTTGATGGCTTCGCGGGTAATTACCCACCTTTGGACGCTGTTTGTGCATGCAATATCCACCGCCCGGCCTTGCAGGTGCATCGAATTAAGCGAGCCGCCTACTCGTTTGTTTTTTTCCGGTGATCGGTAAGAGGACGTTATTTGGAACGGGAATCCGCACGCTTCGCGCACCCGATCCAGTCGGCGTAAAAATTCGGCGTCCATTTTATTAAAAACGTTCACGCCGTCCTCGGCAAATTCGATTTGCTCAAAAAACTTTAGATTCATTGTTCACTCGTATTTAGTTTTGGAAATGTCCGGCTAAGTTCGGTGACAAGCCATTCGACCCGTGCCTCCAGCCTTGCGCGCTCGGTATTGCACATTGTTAGTTCCCGGCTTTGATTCTCTATTTTGGATTCAAGTCCATCCACCGATGCCCTCAGCCGGGTCACTTCGCCGGTGAAAAAATTGTGAATCCACACAATGCCTACGCTGAGTAGGATAACATTTCCGCCTTGTTTTTTCAGCCATTCGGCGGCTGCGATAAAAACCGGATTGCTCATTTTTTGGAGATTTTAAAAACCCCCGGCCCGGCAAAGCCGAACCGAGGGAAAACGAAACAACAAAACTTATTTTTCGATCGGCGTGTGCGTAAACCACACGCGCAATACCATCACCATTGCCGGGAATAGCGAGGCGATAACCTGCAGGATGTTTTCGCCCGCCTGGAGGCGCTCAACTGCCTGTGCTACTTCGGGCTGTGCTGCCTGGATGGCTTGGATTTGATCCGGCGTTACGTCATTCCCGGAAAGAAAGCCGGTGAGCAGATCAGCGCCGACCGTCAAAAAAACGGTTGCGGAAAAAAGTACGATTTTGGATTGATACCATTTTTTAGTTTCCATAATATATAAAGATTTGCTTTAATCCATGTGTTTGCACGCCCATTGCAGCAAAAGCAATCCGGGTAGCAATACAAAGTAAAGCGGCCAAAAAATCAATTTTGCAAAAAGTCGCTTCATTGCTTTATTTTCGGAGCTGGTATTTCAAGTCCTCGGAAATATACGCTCCGTTGCGTTCTTGAAATAGATCAATCCAGCCGTCCGCTGCAAGCGCTTCTGTGCCTTGATAGCGCCGGATGCGAAGCCAGTTGCGGCTCACAATGTCAACGCGGAAATTAGTAGCGCCCTGCCTCATAACCAGTTGCCCGGTTGCGCTGCGGCGAAGCGTAACGGGGATAGGCGTACCGTCCACGCGCATAGTATAGGCGACGGATTGAACGGGCTGCTCATCTTCGCCCGGCGGCAAAAATTCGGCAATAAGTAGCCGGTTGGTAATATCGTAGTAATCCGAACCGGTTAGCGTTTGCAGGGATGCCGATGCGGCGTTGATCTGTTGGCGGATGCGCCCGATGCGGGCGGCGTTTGCGGCCTGCTGTGCGAATTGTCCGGCATTATTGAATACCGGCCCGATAATGGCGCTCACCACGCCGTTCGTGTCACGTCCGAGCGGCTGCTCATCGGTTAGCACGCGGCCGGTTGGAAAGAATGAGCGCGTGACGGCAAAGAATGTACCGGCGCGGTTTTCGTACGACGCGGCCGTGCTATCGGGTGTTTCTTGAGCGCAAATAAGCGCCGGGAATAGAATGAAAATAGGAATGTATCGCATATAATTATTTTGTTACAAAGACTTTAAATGTGGCGGACGCGGGATTTACAGCGGCGCTTGAATAGTTGTTAAACCGTACCGTTACGGTATTTGTCGCGCTTACCCATGCCGTGTAGCAGGTATTTGCATTTACCGACGCATGCGGCACACCCAAACTTACCACGTCACCAATATCAGCCCCGGTTACGGTTATAGTAAGGTCGGCTGAATTTTGCGCGTTCGTGCTACCAAAATCCAGCGTTGCCGATGCAGTAAGGCCGTGGTTAACGGTATGCCGGACGGTTGAAGGCGTGAATAACAGGTTAGTGCCGTTATATTCCATTGCGCCCGCTTCGGCGGTTGTAAGATTTGTTCCGGACGTGAATTTCAGCGGCGCGCTATTTGCGGTTGCTGTGCCTGCTTTGAGGTGAAGCACACCGGTGGGTGCGCTTACGCCGATGCCAACGTTGCCGTTTCCTTTCATAGTCATTACTGTAGCATAGTTAGCGTTATTTCTTAATTGAAAAATAAAATCACTTGAATGGGTTGCCGGATCGTGACTCGTAAACACGCAACTTATGCCGCCAAAAGCAACTGAATTACCATTCGTAAGAAGAGATGTAAACCCAAATGCAGCATAGTTGTCATTTGTGGCGTCTATATTACTTGCAGTAATATTAATGCTTGTAGCTCCGCCCGATGATGCAAGCGTTCTATTATCTCTAATACTTATAGCCAACGGCAAAGACCGACCGTTAAATTCAGTAGTCGGCGATACACGCAAGCCTCTTGCAATATTTCCACCGTCCGGGACAGTGCCTATTTGCAACGGAGCTGAACCGCTCGTTGCAAATGGATTGATGGATAATATGCCATTGCTAAACTGCAAACTGTCTGAAAACGTAGCCCGCCCGGCGCTGTTCCCAAAAAATAATTTTGTATTGCTCCCAAGGCCAGTCACACTCGCTGCTTTCAACGGCACCTCCCACGCGGGTGCCCCGGCGTTGTAATATTCCAGCGCATTGTTAGTTGAATTGTAGCGCACCATGCCGTTTGAGGCGGTTGACGGTACCTCCGTTGTGTTATTTCCGACCGGAACGATTAGCGCGCCGGTTGCGTTCACGGTTGCGATTTGTCCGCTTTCGCTAATTAGCGACTGGCCAATTACCGTTGAACCGGTAAATTTAGCCAGGCGGTCGGTTGTTGGTGAGCCGGATGTGGTTACGGTTCCGCTGCCGCCGCCTGATCCAACCAAATCTATTGCAGGCGTCCAATAGTTTCCATCCCACTTTAATACGTTGCCAACGTCTGCGCCTTGCTGTGCAAGTGTCATGTAATTACCTGAAGTTGCTAAATGATTTGTGCCTAAAGCGGCAAACAAATTATTTCCGTATGCAATGGCTACATATTGTGTTGTTGGCATACTATGCGCCGTCCATGTAATTCCGTCTGTGCTTATAAGACATTGGCCGCTACCCGCGCCAGGCGTTGCTACAAAAATGCCGCTTCCGTATTCTATATCTAATAATGCAGTTGTTATCGGTTTTGTTCTGGCTGTCCATGTAATACCATCGGGCGAAGTCATCAAACCAACACTTGTGCTACTGCTGTTTGCAACCGCAACAAATAAGCCGCTTCCCCATTTTACCTCTTCCCATTCGGCCGTATTTGCCGCCGCTCTGGCTGTCCATGTAATACCATCGGGCGAAGTCATAACGCGGTTAGTGCCGGTTCGAGAAACGGCAACAAATAGGCCGTTGCCGTATGTTACCCCATACCATTCGTTTGCTTCCGAGGCCGTTCTGTTTGTCCATGTAATACCATCGGGCGAAGTCATAACGCGGTTAGTGCCGGTAGTTGCAACGGCAACAAATAGCCCGTTGCCGTATGTTACATCCCACCAGTCATTGGCCTGAGATGCGGTTCTGTTTGTCCAAGTAATACCGTCCGGGCTGGTCATAACGCGGTTAGTACCGTCATTTGATACAGCTACAAATAAGCTGTCGCCATAGGTTACACTTCTCCAAGAGTTTGCCTGAGATGCGCTTCTTTCAACCCACGTTACACCGTTTGATGAAGTTAAAACCCTGTTTGTTCCCAGTCTGCTAACTGCTACGAATAATCCCTTACCGTATGTAATGCCCGTATATGTATTATTACTTAAAGAGCCTCTTGAAATCCAAGTGCGGCCTATTTCGCCGGTTATGCTATCATTTGAGACGTCCCATTGTGCGCCGTTCCATTTTATAATTTGTCCGTTTGTAGCGCCGCTTTGGTTTAAATCCTCCAGCCGTATAGTACCATTTGCAATCTTACTACTGTCGATCGAATTTGCTGCTATCCCGGCCGCCTGCACCTGTCCATTCTCCCAAAATCCGCCGGAATTGTACCGCAATACCTGGCCCGCCGTTGGGCTGCTTATTGATATGTCGTTAACGTCATGAATATCGGGCGTTAATTGCGGCCGGACTAATAAGGTAAGGTTGTTTGAGTTTGGCCGTCGGACAACTATCGCTATCGGGTCTTTTATGTTCGGCGCGGTCGGAAGTACGTTTGTAAGTTTGCCTGCCTCGGTTGCGCTCAAATACAAAAGGTTTCCAGCGGCAAACGTGATACCGGTCTGTGCTATGTTTGCCTCATCTACCTCTGTAACGTATCCAAACCATGTAACATAGCCTGTCGAACTTGCTGCTATATCATGCGCTGCAATGCCCATAACAGTAGCAACGTTTTGCAAGGTGCTGCCTATTGCAGGCCGAATGCGGATATTGTCGCCTTGTATTACCGCAACACTATCCACCACAACCGGCGTGCCTTTTCTAATAATTGATCCCGTTTGATTGGTTACTCTTGGATAAAGCGTCTCTTGTCCAATTTGTACGACCGTTTGCAGGTCGGTTGCTCCAATCCCTAAAGTTAAAGTTTCATCCGTGCTGCTCCATTGCAACTTTGCGAGGCTATCGGGCTGTGAGTATGTACGATTGAACCAAACACGACGCACGGTATCTACGCTGGTGGCTGCAAATGCGCCGTTTACTTCGCCGTCCATTGTTTGAGGTACGTCTATGCGGATGGTGTTGCCGCTCGGCGTTATACCGATTGCAAAGCGCTCCACCAAATTAACGGTTGAACTGTCAACGGTGAGCGTTTGAATTTCGTTGCTTACACTACCGTCAACTTCCGTCCCGGTTACCGTAAAATTCGGGTAAGTCCCTGTTACGGTATTGATACCGGCTCCAGTGATAACTACCGTTAAGTCCGGCGCGGCGTTGGTTACGGTAAGTTCGTTTGTGCT
>JBEIDF010000216.1:0-5905 GCA_040383605.1 Lewinellaceae bacterium | reverse complement strand
TAATTAAGCGCGTAGAGCATGTCTAAATAATTGCGTTCTATAAACGTTTTAAAGAGCCTGTTCAGATTTTGATTCTGAGGCGAAACTGCAAAAATTTTATTTTTAACAAAGTAAATTTTGCAGTCGAATGCGGGGGATTCGGCGAAAAATTTAACGCAGTTGAAAATAAAATTGGGCAGTTACAACCCAGAAATCAAAATTTGAACAAGCTCTTATACCTTTGCACTATGAATACGCCACGCACAATTAAGCTGTACAACAGCCTCCACGGAAAAAAAGAGGTTTTTCAACCGATCACGCCCGGACACATCGGTATGTATGTCTGCGGCCCGACCGTCTATAACGACGTCCACCTCGGCAATTGCCGCACGTTTGTCAGCTTCGATATCATCTACCGCTACCTCCAACACCTCGGATACCAGGTGCGGTATGTCCGCAATATCACCGACGTCGGCCACCTCACCGACGACGGCGAGGATCGCATGGCCAAAGGCGCCCGGATTGCCCAACTGGAACCCATGGAGGTCGCCCAGCGATATACCGTCGGCTTCCACGATATGATGCGGATTTTTAATACGCTGCCCCCCAGCATTGAACCGCGCGCAACCGGCCATATTCCGGAACAAATCGAGATGGTCAAACAAATCCTCGAGCGCGGCTATGGCTATGAAAAAAACGGCTCGGTCTATTTTGATACGGTAAAATTCGACCAGGATCACCCCGGCGCGTACGGCGCGCTCTCCGGCAACAACCTCGAGCAATTCCTCGCAGAAAGCCGCGATAACCTCAAAAACCAGGACGAAAAAGCCAGTCCGACGGACTTCGCAATCTGGATCAAAGCCCGCCCGGAAGATATCATGGTCTGGAAAAGTCCCTGGTCGGTCGGCTTCCCCGGATGGCACCTCGAGTGCTCTGCCATGAGCACGAAATACCTGGGCCCCACCTTCGACCTGCACGGCGGCGGGAACGACCTGAAATTCCCGCACCACGAAAATGAGGTGGTGCAAAATATGGGCGCTTGCGGCTGCAAGCCCGCAAACTACTGGCTCCATGCCAATATGCTCCTGCTCAACGGCCGTAAAATGTCGAAAAGCGAAGGCAATACCATCACGCCGCAGCAACTGTTCACAGGCGACAGCCCCTTCGTGAGCAAGGGCTACACGCCGATGATGATCAAGTATTTCATGCTGATGGCCCACTACCGCAGCACGCTGGATATCACGGACGACGGCCTTCTGGCCGCCGAAAAGGCATACCGCAAAATGATGGAGACCAACCGGATTTTGCAAAATATCGCCGTGGACGCTGCGCGCTTCGACGGCTCGGAGAGCGAACACGACCGCGCCGTGCTGGCCCTGATCGAGGAAGCATACGCCGGTATGGACGATGACTTCAACACGGCCGTCGCCATCGCCGCGCTCAACGAACTCGGCAGCTTCGTCCACAAATATGTCAATAAACAAATCGCCGATACCGAACTCGCCCCCTGGGTAATCGAACGCCTCAAAACGGTGTTCCATGATTTCCTGTTCCAGATCTTCGGCCTGCAAGACGACCTCGACGCAGACAACGGCTCTAATACCGTGGACGGCCTCATGGAACTCGTCCTCGCGATCCGCGCCCAAGCCCGCGCCAATAAAGACTGGCCTACCGGCGATATGATCCGCGACGCGCTCGCCGCCCTGGATATTCAGGTGAAGGACGGCAAGGAGGGATCCAGCTGGCGAAAAGGGTAGGCGCGTGCACAGGATTTGCTCGCCTAGTCAAAAATGACAAAAAATGCGCCATTTTTGGCTCAGCGAGCAAACCCAGTACACGTCCTACGTGTTTGTTCAAATTCATAACCGCCCGTCGAATCGCCCGCCAACCCGGTCGAGTCGCTACGCAAATTGTAAAAAAAAACATGCGATTCATTCCAATAAACGGAAAAACGCTCCTCGTGCTGCTCTTAGCGGCAGCCTTGGCGTTTCCTTTGCTGAAAGGCTGTTTACCCGATAACAAAACAGCTTCCACCCAGCCGAAACCGGACGATAAACCCGCCGTCCAACAAATCCCTGTGCCGGAATTCGACGGCGACTCGGCCTATGCGTTCGTGCAGAAACAGGTGGATTTTGGGCCGCGCGTGCCAAATTCCGCCGCGCATCAAAAATGCGCCGCCTGGATCGCCGCCGAATTCCGCCGCTTGGGCCTGAATGTAATCGAACAATCCTTTCAGGCGCGCCACTACGACGGCCGGATGCTCAACGGCGTCAATATTATCGCGCAATACAATCCGCAGGCCACCCGCCGGATCTTGTACGCCGCGCACTGGGATAGCCGATTCATCGCCGATAAAGACGATAAAAACCAAAACAAACCAATCCTCGGCGCCGACGACGGCGGCAGCGGCGTAGGGGTGCTGCTCGAAATGGCCCGCACCCTCCAGAATAACCCCGTGGATATCGGCGTGGATTTTGTCTGCTTCGACCTCGAAGACCAGGGCAACGACGCTGACGACGGCAAGGACCACAGCGAAACCTGGTGCCTCGGCGCCCAACACTGGGCGCGTAACCTGCACCAGCCCGGCTATATGCCGCAGTTCGGCATCCTGCTGGACATGGTTGGCGCTAAAAACCCACGGTTCCAAAAAGAAGGGGTTTCCCGAACGGCCGCCCCGCTGATCGTAGATAAAGTGTGGGCGCTCGCCGCTTCGATGGGCTACAGCGGCAATTTTGTGAACGAAGACGGTCAGGGGATCACCGACGACCACCTTTTCGTCATCCGATACGCCCGCATCCCCATGATAGATATCATCAACCGCCCGGAAACAACCGCCTCGGGCTTTGTGGAGCACTGGCACACGCACGATGACAATATGGACGCGATTGATAAAAACACGCTGAAAATGGTGGGGCAAGTGTGTACCGCCGTGATCTATCAGACGTACAACGGACTTTTTCTCTAAGAGCGCTAATCCGTATTGGCAGATCATCGGGCGCCAGGAACGATTGTCCAAATTATGACAACAACAAACGGGTTTTTTCGCTCGCCGACGGCGCGCCTGCGCTGTATAATTTGGGCGATGATCGCCCTGGGAACCGCCCTGCGCCTGACGATCTGGCTGCAGGATCGTTCGTTGTTTATTGACGAAGCCAATTTACTGCGCAATTGCATCGAACTGCCGCTTGCCGGCCTTTTTCAAAACCTCGGCTACCACCAATATGCGCCGCCGCTGTTTTGTGCAGCGGAAAAAGGGATGTTTGCCGTTTTTGGCGTGCACGACCGCGCTGCCCGGCTGCTGCCTCTGCTCGCCGGCATCGCCTCCCTCCTCCTGTACTATCGGGTAGCGCGCCACTACCTGTCGCTGCGCGGGGTGGCCCTGAGCCTGCTGTTGCTCGCCCTCGGCGAACCCTTTTTCCGGTACGGCACGGAGGCAAAGCAGTATGCCACGGATCTGCTGACAACCCTCGTACTCCTCGCCGCGGCGCTGCACCGCCCGTCTGCCGCACGCCGCCCGCCGTCTGCGCTACTCCTTGCCGTGGGTACTGTTTCGATCTGGTGGTCTATGCCGTCCGTTTTCGTCCTGGCCGGTATTGGCGCGTACTACCTTGCCGGCGCGCTGCGGGCCGACCGGAAGCGGGCGTTTCTCGTACCTTTGGCCTTGTGCGGCTTCGCCTGGGCGCTGAGTTTCGGCGCCTATTATTGGCTGATTTTGCGGCACGATGTACACTCCTCCGTGTTGCAAAGCGCGCACGTGTTTTTTGAGTGGCCCGGGTTGGCGCCGGAAGCCTGGATGCGCTTGCTGGATCGGGTGCGCGGACTGGGCGTCACGGCCGCGGGGTTTACTTTTTTTTCAAATATCGCATACTGGACCGGCTTGCTCGGCGGAATTTACGCCCTGGCACGTTTCAGAAAGCCGGAATACCTGTTGATCGTCCTGCCCATTTTATGTTGTATCCTGGCGAGCATGTTGCGGTTCTATGCCGTCACGGAGCGTCTTACCTTGTTCTTCATGCCCCTGCTGCTGATTTTGCTCGGATTGGGCTGGGAGCAGTTGCTTCGGATTGGCAAGCCTTGGATAGGTGCTGCGCTGCTGCTGGTGGTGTCGGGCGCCGCCCTGAGCCGAAATCCGGCGTCCTGGTTTTTCCGACCGTTTGAGGTTGTGGAAGTCCGTCCGGCGCTGGAATATGTGCGCGACCACGCGCAGCCGGGCGACCGGGTGTATGCGCATCCCGACGCCGGGCCGAGCGCCTACCACTACGCCCGGTTGGCGGCCCGACCGATCGCTGTACCGAACCTGGAAGTATCGCGCGGCTTGCCTGCGGACGAATTGCGCGATCTGCAGCGCCGGTTTCCCAACGCGCGCATTTGGATGATTTGGAACGCGCAGGACGATGCGCAGGCGGTCACGGGCGCTGCGCGCGCGGTGGAAAAACAGGCTGCGTTTGCGGGCTGCGCTGTGTGGTTAAATCAAGCCAACTCATATTAATTTTGGAAGATGAGCCTGCACTTGCATTTCAAATATTGAGCTTATCTTTGTTTCGGCGGTGGAAGACAACATTTTTACAAATGTTTGGTGGTACAAACTCCAAAAGCAGTACGTCCGCCGCTTTTTTTGATAAAAAATGGGGGAATAATGCCGTTTAGACATGCTCTTACGCCCGTCTAAGACGATACTTTTTTTATTAGAAAAAACATCGCTTATACTTGAATGTTGGCTGAAATTCAACAATCGAAATAATAAAAATGGAAATCAATAAACATATTATTGACCAGCGCATCACCAAAATCGTGGCAGACAATCCAGCGTGGTTTGCAAAAATTGGCGACGAAAAACAAAAAAAGTCGAAAGCCTTTGTAATTATCAGCGTCTCAGCCTATTTAGGTGTTGAAATGGAAGAAGCCAAAAATCTTATAACCGAAGGAGGGAATGATGCAGGCGTCGATGCAATTTTCATCGGCGATTTAAATGATTTTGAATTTCCAGTAACAATTTTTCAAGGTAAGTATGTCTTTGATTTGGACAAGGATTCAAATTTTCCAGCTAATAGCATCCAAAGAGTTGTTGGAGCAATCGCCTCGATTTTTGACCCCTACAAACCTGTCTTGCTGAATGACGACTTGAAACCCAAAGTCCAAGAAATTCGCTCACTCATTTCTGACGGCTATATTCCTACTGTTCGCTGCATTTGCACTAACAATGGACTGACTTGGACAAAAGAGGGAGACAATCATATTGAAAATGCAGGTTTCCCGTCGAATCAAGTGCAGTTCGACCATTTTAACCATGACGATATCGTTCAGTTGCTTCAAAATAAGAAAGGTGTTAAAGCGACCATTCATTTTTCGGGTAAAAGCATCGTTGACGATTTCAACTATAAGCGCGTGTTGCTTGGAAAAGTAAATGTGGTAGAGTTTGCCCAACTATTTGAAAGTCACGGCGATGTGCTTTTAGAAAAAAACATTCGACGCTATCCTGGGCTAAGCAAGAATAGGGTCAATGAATCAATTCAAAACACCCTTATTGGAGACAAAAAAGATATTGCACTCACAGGGGATGTAATTCCCTCTTCCGTCGTGGCGGAATCTGTATTTACTATTTGGAAAAGGAAACCCCACCTTGCTAAATTCAAGCGCACGGAGTTATTTGGGAAATTTTATGACGATGTGTTCAAAGACTTGAACTCAGCGCAAGCCGTTCTTGCAATTTTGATTTACCGCTATTGCGATAACCAAAGAAGAAAGTATGAGTTGTATGAAAAACATCCTCATTTGCCGTATAGTAATTATTTTATAGCAATGATAATTGGAGATTTGATTTTGTCCGACTTAAATATCAAATTACCGCAACTCACCCATATAAATTTCGAAAAAGCAAAAGATTACTTTGAAGCAAATAGAGAAGCGCTCTTTGCCAGAGCAAACG
>JBEIDF010000215.1:0-5943 GCA_040383605.1 Lewinellaceae bacterium | reverse complement strand
GCTGCTGGTGAAACTCAGCGCGGACGGCGCGGTGCAGTGGGTGCGAACCTACCACAGCGGGGGCAGTTCGTTTCCAAACGACGACCGCGCGTTCGCTGTGCGGGAACTGCCGAACGGCCATTTCGCCGTGTCCGGCGCCCGGGAAAATACCATCGCCAATCTCTCCGACGGACTGCTGCTCGAAGTGGACGCGGCCGGGAATGTCGCCCGCGCCCTGGGCCTCCGCATCGCCGGCTCGGATCATACCGTCACGCTGCCCAAACTGCAAGCGCTCGATGCCAATACCGTGACGGTGAGCGGCAGCACGGTGCAGGATACGCTAAGCTCCGCGGCGCAAGAATTGAATTTTTTGGCCGAAATCCGACTGGACGGCGCGGTCAACTGGTCGCGCCAATATTTCCCCGAACCGCTGGTCGGCTACGGCACGCCCACCAACGCCCTGCAACGCCTGCCTGGCGGCGGCTATGCCTACTTGATTAATTATGCGCTGTTTTTCGACAATTTCTATCCCATCCTGCTCCTTACCGACTCGGCGGGCCGCACCGGCTGCGAACTGCCGGTCGCCCTGGCAACGGATAATAACCTCAACGTGACGGCGACGGTCGTGCCGCTTCTGACCGAACCGCTCACGTACTCGGAAAACCTGCCGGTGAACGCCGTTGATTTTAACGGATTTGTCATTGATTTGCCTGTTCCCGACCTCGGCCCGGATCAAACGGCCTGCGCGCCGTTCAGCCTGCCGCTCGACGCCGCCAACGCCGCCGCCGACAGCTATCGCTGGAGCACCGGCGCCACGACGCCCGCGATTGTGGTCACCCAGGCAGGCGATTATGCCGTCACCATCACCGCTGCCGAATTCTGCCTAAGCACCGCCGATACCGTGCGAATCCAAGCATCCGCCGACACGCCGCAAGCAGAAATCGCCACAGATACCGCCGGTTTTTGCACAACCGGCCTCGTGCAGCTGCGCGCCCTGTTGCCGCAACCGGGCGATCGGCTGCGCTGGTCCACGGGGGATACGACTGCCGCAATTTCAGTCGCAGAAGCGGGCGCCTACTCCCTGCAAGTGGAAAATAACTGCGGGGCTGATACGGCGCAATTTGCACTCGTGTTGCCCGAATGCGATACCCTGCCGCCGATATGCCCCTTCATCATACCGTCGGCTTTCACGCCCAACGGCGATGATACCAACGACGGGTTTGCGCCCATCGGCGATTGCCAGGATGTAGCGCGCTACCATTTCAGGGTGTTCAACCGCTGGGGAACCCTGGTCTTTGAATCAAACTCCCCGCTGGAGCGCTGGAACGGGCAGATCAACGACCAGCCCGCCGCCTCCGACGTCTATATATGGTATTTGCAATATGAAGACGCGCAGCGGGTCGTGATTCGGGCGCAGGGAGATGTGACCTTGTTGCGGTGAGGGACGCAGGATATGAAATTGGTGAAAAACGGCGGAAATGCGCCGTTTTTTGACGCAGCGGGAAAATCCCGGATATGCGTTCAGGCCAGCCGTTCGATTTCCTCAACAGATCATCCCGTGAGGTCGGATATGAAGCCCAAGTCCATGTTTTGGCGCTTCATTTGACCAGTCATTTCAGATTTCCGGTGGATCGCCTTGCGGAAAAACCTGTTTTATTGCAAAATACGGGCAAACACGAGGGCGGGGTGAAATTCCGGCAGCAATCGGACAGGTTTTGGTGTGGCGTACAGACGCGGGGCGTAGCGCCGCGGTGCATCGCGGCCCTGATCGCCGAAATAGCCGATATTTTACAGCAAATTGAATAGCCCCTCGGCTCTCCAACCCATAAAAAAAAGGAGCTATGCAATTGCATAACTCCTTGATAATCAGTCGGGACGACAAGATTCGAACTTGCGACCACACGCCCCCCAGACGTGTACTCTACCGGGCTGAGCTACGTCCCGAAAATTTCGGACACCAATTTCAGGGCCTTCCTGTCGGACCAACGGGATTCGAACCTGTGACCTCCACGATGTCAACGTGGCGCTCTAACCAACTGAGCTATGGCCCGATTTTAGCGGACGCAAAGATACGCCGCCAAATGACATATATGCAATGTTCATCCCAAAAATATTTCGCAAGCACGCGCGCACAGACAGGACGAACAAAAAATCGCCGGCTTTGCAGAAAAAAGGCTATTTTTGTCTGACCGCCCAACGCAACTTTCGGATGTACTCCGGGCTTTCGGACTATGTAATTACCTATCGCTGTTTTATTATGGCTGTTTTCCATCTCACAATCAATGGCGCCGCGCGGACGCTGGACATAGACCCCGCCACACCGCTCCTGTGGGCGCTCCGGGATCACCTGGGCCTCGTAGGTACAAAATATGGCTGCGGCATCGCACAATGCGGCGCCTGTACGGTGCATCTGGACGGAATCGCCGTGCGATCCTGCCAACTCCCGGTCTCGGCAATCGGAAATCAACCGATTACAACGATCGAAGGCCTGTCGGAAAACGGCGACCACCCGGTGCAAAAAGCATGGCTGGAAATGGATGTGCCGCAGTGCGGGTATTGCCAGGCCGGCCAAATAATGTCGGCGGCCGCACTGCTCCAATCAAATCCAAACCCCACCGATGCAGACATTGACGCCGCCATGCACGGCAATATCTGCCGCTGCGGCACGTACACCCGGATTAAAAAGGCAATCAAACTGGCTCAAAACAGCCGCTGATCGGCAACCGCAAAACGGAGGATATGCAACACGTTAAAACTTCCCTCAACCGACGCGCTTTTATCAAAACCACCGCCCTCGCCGGCGGCGGTATGATGCTCGGATTTAGCTGGACTGCCCCCTTCCTGCCAACGCCCGAACAGGCAGCCAATGCCCAGGAATCGTGGTTCGAACTCCACGGATACCTGAAAATTAGCCCCGAAGGCCTGATTACCATCCAATCGCCAAACCCGGAAATCGGCCAAAATGTCAAAACGTCTATGCCGATGATCGTCGCGGAAGAACTGGACGCCGACTGGCAGGATGTCACCGTGGAACAGGCGCCGCTGAATACGCAGATTTTTACCCGCCAACTGGCCGGCGGCAGCCAATCTATCCGACAAGGCTGGAAAGCGCTCCGCCGCGCCGGCGCCACGGCGCGCTATATGCTCCGCGCCGCCGCCGCAGAAGCCTGGAAGGCGCCAATCGAGGAAATTACCACGGAAGATAGCCGGGTTTTCCATAAACCAAGCGGCCGCATGGCCACGTATGGCGAACTGGCCGCCGCCGCCGCCCGCATGACGGTGCCGGAGGAGGTCGCACTGAAATCAGTCGGCGACTTTAAAATTATCGGCTCGTCCCGGAAAAATGTGGACGCGCAAAAGATCGTCACCGGAAAACCGCTCTATGGCCTCGACCTGCAACGAGACGGCATGCTGATCGCCATGATCGTCGCCCCGCCGGCTTTTGGCATGAAACTGAAATCGGCCGACCCGGATTCCATCAAAGAAATGCCGGGAATTCGCGCAGTATTTACGATCCAAACGTACCAGGATGGCCAGGAAAGGGGCTGGTCGGATGTGACGGCGTTCAACGAACTCGCCGTGGTGGTAGGCAATTCCACCTGGGAGGTGCTGAATGCAAAAAAAGCGCTCAACGTCGCCTGGGAGCGCGCCGTAGCAACCGGAACGCCGGGTGGAAAAAGTAAAAAAAAGGCGCCTGTCGCGCTGGAAAATACTAAAAAACACGAGGCGCTGCTGACCAAAATGGGCGCTAAACCAGGAAAGGTGGTGCGGCAAGACGGCGACCCGGACGCAGCGTTCCGGCGCGCGGCAAGAATCATCGAACGGCGTTATACCGCGCCTTTCCTCGCGCACAATACCATGGAACCGATGAACTTTTTCGCGCAGGTCACGGAAGATAAAGCGGAATTGATCGGGCCGATTCAGACGCCGGAACAAATGGAAAAAAGCGTGGCCGCCCGACTGGACCTGCCGCTCGATCGGGTGGATATCCAGATGACGCGCATGGGCGGCGGTTTCGGTCGCCGCTTGTACGGGCATTTTCTGGTGGAAGCCGCCGTGATTTCTCAAAAAATGAACGCTCCAGTCAAGCTGATCTATACCCGCGAGGATGATATGCGCTTCGGCGTGTACCGACCGGCGTATTATGCCGCCTACCGCGCGGCACTCGACGCCGACGGCAATCTGATCGGCTGGCAGGTGCGCGCCGGCGGCATACCGGAGAGTCCCCTGCACGCCAACCGCTTCCCGGCCGGCGCCGTGGAACACTACCGCGCCGAGGAGTTCGCCATCGCTTCCAATATCTCGGTCGGCGCTTTTCGGGCGCCCCGTTCCAATTTTATCGCCGGCGCCGAACAAGCGTTCCTCGACGAAGTGGCTGAAGCAGCAGGGAAAGACCCGATTGATTTTCGATTGGAACTGCTGCAACGCGCCCAAACACAGCCGGTCGGCGCCAACAACGACTACGACGCCAAACGGTACGCGGGCGTGCTCGAACTGCTCCGGGAAAAATTACAGCAATACCCTCCGGCGCCAGGCGCGGGTCGGGGCCTGGCCGCGTATTTCTGCCATAATTCCTACGTGGCAGTCGCCCTCGATGCCGCGGTGGAAAATGGCGAGGCGCTGGTGTGGCAGGTCTGCTGCGCGGTGGACTGCGGCATTGTGGTGAACCCGGACGCCGCCGTCAATCTCACGGAGGGCGGTATCGTGGACGGGATCGGCCACGCGCTCTACAGCCAACTGACGTTCAAAAACGGCACGCCGCAACAGGATAATTTTAATACGTATCGCTTAATCCGACACGGCGAAGCGCCGAAGGAAATCGCGGTGTATTTCGTGCAGAATGAGACGGATCCGACTGGACTCGGCGAGCCGCCCTTCCCGCCGGTTTTCGGCGCGCTGGCCAACGCGCTGTACCGAGCCACGGGCAAGCGTTTTTATCGGCAACCGTTTGTGCAAGATTTATAGGGCTATGTCGCGTTTCAGCCTGATTATCCTCGCTGCCGGCGCCTCCCGCCGCCTGGGTCGCGCCAAACAGTTGCTGCCGTTTCAAAACAAACCGCTGCTCCAGCATATTCTCCTCCAAACGCGGGATTTGGACTGGGACGCCCGCATCCTGGTGCTGGGCGCAGCCGCAGAAATCATCCTTCCGGCACTGGATATCGGCGGCTTCGAGCCGGCGCTGAATCCGGATTGGGAGACCGGCATGGCCTCCAGCGTCCGGGTAGGCGTCGAACAAGCCCTGGCGCGGTGTCCCGACGCAGAAAATTTGCTGTTTTTAGTCTGCGACCAGCCCTTTGTATCTGCCGCGCTGCTCCGCGACCTGCGCGCGCTGCACACGCGATCCGGCAAAAAAATAACGGCCTGCCGGTATCGGGACACCCTGGGCGTGCCGGCGATATTTTCAAAATCGGTGTTTCCGGAATTACAGCGCCTACAGGGCGACCGCGGCGCCGCCGGCGTAATCAGAAAATACGCCGACGATTGCGCCGAAATGCCCTTCGAACACGGCGCCGTGGATGTGGATACGGAAGCGGATTACCGGCAATTGGGGGATTGGACTGGTTAGGTGCCGGTTGAAAGATATTTGCAAAAAACAGCCATGTATTATACCTTTGGGCCTGCTTGCGCGGTGCAGGCAAATTAAAAAGGAGCGCTCCGGATGAAAAAACAAATTCAGGAACATATCGCGAACGGTCGGGTAGAAGAGGCCCTTCAATTGCTCGTACAATTCGACAGCGAGGCGGTACTGCTGCTGGCGCGCTACAACAATGCTAAAAAGCAGTACAATATGGGGCTGATTGATTTCAGTGAATGGCAACGGATTCAAAATCAGGTGAATTATGCCATTCTGGAAATGGCAAGTAAAATTCCCGATGACTTTGAAGTACAGCTGCCCGGAACAAGTCCGCAGCCCAAGTCCGCCCCCCCCCAGGTTTTCATCTCCTACAACCACAAAGACGCGAT
>JBEIDF010000214.1:0-6057 GCA_040383605.1 Lewinellaceae bacterium | reverse complement strand
TTTTCCTGAAAATTGATCCAGGCGGCATGGAGGGCGGCCTCGTAGGTGGCCTCGAGGATCAGCCGGGCGAAGGGCTCCCAGGATTCGGGGGCGGCGTCGCAGTAGGCTACTGGCAGGGCGGAACAGTAGATTTGCGATACCGAATGCCCGCTGTCCTGGAGGGTCACTTCGGTGTTCCACTGGATGCCCACCTGCAATTGACCTTTGAGGGCCTCGCGGGCCGCGTCGGTGAGGTCGGACAGCTGCGCGCCGAGGGCCAGGAGCGCTTCTTCCTCCAGGAGCGCGTAGCCGTTGCGCATCGTCCAGTATTGGTATTCGTCGTTTTGGAGGGCCTCGCCGATCAAGGCGAGACAGTCAATCTGGTTGGACTCGGTTTGTCCGATCTGATCGCCCACCGGCGCGAAATAATTCCGGTAGATGGTACCGGCGCCGCAAGCGATGGCGCAGGCTGGCCCCTGGGTGCGGTCGTATTCGTAGATGCCGATGCCGGCTTCGGGGGTGGTGTTTGGCTCCACCATCTCCAGGAGGTTGAACTGCGAGGCGGCCTGAAAGAGCGCGTGCGCGTTTTCGGGTTGTGTATGCAGCGTCTGGACGTTGCCGACGACTTCCGAGAGCTGCAGTCGGCCGGACAAGTCTGCGGCGCCGGGGCCGCGCTGCCGCAGGGCCTCGAGGGTCGTCACGTCCAAGCGGCCGAAGCGCATCCGGCGGTTGTTTGCCAAAGAAACAAAGGCGTCTCCTTCGATCCGCAGATTGGCTCGGACTTGCTCCGGCGACTCTTCCCGAAATCCGGTGAGTTTTTCAAACCACATGGTGATGACTATTTAGACATACTCATAATAGGATAATCGTGTTTTAAATCGCCGGCATCTGGTCGCGGCGGCACAGGCCGCCGCGACAGAATCGGTCATTTGGTTTTCGGACCTGCGTTTTCCTGATCTTTGCGCTACACGCTGGAATTTCTGCCGCCGGAAATACGCGCGCATGGTCGTCTATCAGCCGCACATCAGCAGGGCGGCGAGCAGGTTACCCTTGCCGACCAGCATGCCATCGGCGTCGCGGGTGGTTCGGGAGCGCCGGTCGTAGCGGCCCTTCAAGTTGCCGCCGGGATCCCGCGCCTCGAGATAGCCGCCGGTTTCGGTGATGATGCCGATGAGTCGTCCGTTGCGATCGCGTAATTCTTCTCTCATGGTGTGGTCTTTTTTGTTCAGAATCCGTTGAGACGCCCCAAATATGCAACTGTTTGCAGGAGAATAATACGGCAAAAAAACAAGCGGTCGGATTGCGAAACAAGCGGTCGCCTGAGCAAACGAATGTTTGGGCGCGGACGGGTTTTGGCGAAAAAATGAGGAAACGCGGTGTTTCGCGTCTGTTTTTCGATGCCTGCCGGCCGCGGGGGGTGGACGACCGCGGGGTGTAGAGACGCGATGCATCGCGTCTTTACGGGCGATTTTTCGCGTCTTTACGCGCGATGCATCGCGTCTTTACGGGCGATGCATCGCGTCCCTACGTTTCGACAGAAAATTCCGGACATCCGCGTACCATTTACCCGATTTTGTCTATTCCTGTGAGCCGATGACGGATGAGGTGGCTCGGTTTAGCCGCCCATTTTTGTTCTACAGTGTAACTTAGCGCTTGTTCAAATCTTAGAGAGCGTGTCTAAAATTATATTTCGCTCTAATATGAAAGTCTTTTTCAGCCATACTACGTTCCTTTTTTTCGCCGTAATTGGTCCCATTACGACTGCAAAAAGCGCCTTGTCTGGCTAAAAAATCCTTTTCATATTAACAGAGAATATAATTTTAGACACGCTCTTATGCCGGTTGGCCTAAGTCCTTTAATTGTCGTGCGGGAAGCGAGCGTCGAACGCGCATGCCTTGCGGCGCACGCCCCTGAAACGTGTGCGTCTACTAATCCGGCTTCAATTTTCCTCGTAGTAATAGGAGTAGTCAATTCCTTTCATATACATTTCCCGGCTGGCGATTTGGTCGGTCAGGGCAATTTGGAGCAATTCTTTAAGCATATTGCTATCGGTAGTGCTTTTTACCATGGCGTTCATGTAATCGGTCTTGCCTATTTTACTCCAATCCACGCATTTTTTCAGGCGTTTTTTCAACATCAAATCCAGCCAGATGCGAGTGGTTCTGCCGTTGCCTTCCATAAAGGGGTGGGCAATGTTCATTTCCACATATTTGGCAACAAGATCGTCAAAGGTGTTTTCGGGCATTTCCTCAATACGTCTTAACGTTTCGCCGAGAAATTGCGCTGCCGCAAATTGGAAACCGCCTTTTGAAATGTTTTTTTGCCTGATTTGTCCGGCAAAATCGTATAATCCTCCAAACAAATACGCGTGAATCTGTTGTAACCCCTTGGTTGTGCCAACTTCCAGGCTGTCAATAAAAGTACTGTCGAACAGGGCGTAAGCCTTTGTTTTGCTTTTTCCGTCTATGGTTTCCGGGCTGTACGTAAACCACTCGATAAAGCGGTTGGCTTTGGTTCCGGGAAAGGTTTTGCCCAAGGCAATGATGCCGTTGTAATCGAGCATGTCAGCCTTGTATTTTTTGCCGTCCGCCGCAGTTAGTTTCAGTTGGGTAGTGGTACTAACCACCTGACTATTCTCTTTCCTCAGTTTGGCTTTCAGGTATTTCCAATAGTTGCGTGCTTTGTTATAATCATCCTGGTCGGTCAGCACGGCTACCACATCCAACACCGAAAACCACCACTTGGCGTTCTGCTCGTCCCACAAGGCGCGCACCTCACGGTCGTTAAAAAACCGGATGGATATTTTTTGTTGGTTCATGGCGTACTTATTCCATTTCTTCTGTTTGGTATTCGGCGGCATCTTCTGCTTCCCCTGAGGTGGCTCGGTTTAGCCGCACATTTTTGTACTACAGTGTAACTTAGCGCTTGTTCAAATCTTAGCAAAAAACAAAAAAGGACTTATGCCGGTTGGCCTAAGTCCTTTGATTGTAGTGCGGGAAGCGAGAGTCGAACTCGCATGCCTTGCGGCGCACGCCCCTGAAACGTGTGCGTCTACCAATTCCGCCATTCCCGCGAATGGTTATTTTTCAGAAGCGGGTGCAAAGATACGCGGTCAGTTTTATTTCCCGCAAGCCTCGGCGCAATTTTTTTTTCGATGGCGCTGCATGGCGGATTTTTTGGAGAAAATCGGGCTTGTCCGGGCGTTTTGAGTTAAAAAATCGGCGGCCGCGAGCGGGAAACATTCGGTGCGGCCGCGCCGGTCGGGATTTCCGGCTGCGGCGTTGTACCTTTGCCGGGTGAAAATATTGATTTTGCAGACCGCATTTTTAGGCGACGTGGTGCTGGCCACGCCGCTGATCGAAAAACTGCACCGGCATTTTCCGACGGCGCAGATAGATTTTCTCCTGCGCAAGGGCAACGAGGGGTTGTTGCGGGGGCATCCTGCGCTGCGGCAGACCCTGATCTGGGATAAATCGGGCGGCAAATACCGCAACCTGTGGCGGATGCTCTGGCGCATCCGGCGGGAGCGATACGACTTGGTGGTGTGCTGCCAGCGCTTTGCCGCGGCGGGCTGGCTGACGGCTTTATCGGGCGCGGGGCAAACTGTCGGATTCGACAAAAACCCGATGTCCGTTTTTTTTAGTCGCCGCTTGCCGCACCGCATCGGCGACGGCGGGCACGAGACCGACCGCAACCTGTCGCTGATCCGGCATCTCACCGACGCCTTGCCGGAGCGGCCGCGCTTGTATCCTGCCGAAGCGGATTTTGAGGCGGCTGCCGAGGCGGCCGGCCCGGGGGCTTACGTTTGCATCGCGCCCACTTCCGTGTGGTTTACCAAGCAGTGGCCGGCCGAAAAATGGCTGGAACTGATCGCGCGGATCCCGCCCAGCCACCGCGTGCTGCTGCTGGGCGCGCCTTCCGACCAGCCGGCCTGCGCGACCATCGCCCGGATGGCGGGCAGTGAGCGGGTACAGAACCTGGCCGGCCGCCTGAACCTGCTCCAGTCCGCCGCCCTGCTCGCCGGCGCTTCCATGAATTACGTCAACGACTCGGCGCCGCTCCACCTCGCCTCCGCCATGAACGCGCCGGTCGCCGCTGTGTTCTGCTCCACCCTGCCGGCCTTCGGTTTTGGCCCGCTGTCCGACCGCCGTTTCCTCATCGAAACGACCGCATCCCTGCCCTGCCGCCCCTGCGGATTGCATGGCAAAAAGGCCTGTCCAAAAGGTCATTTCGACTGCGCCCTGACCATCGGCGCCGAGCAGTTTCCACTGCCCTGAAAACCGCTTTCTCGAAAAAACGACCGTTCCCTCTCCGATTCAGCACATTTTTTAAAAAAAATGTCGTTTTTTTTATTTTTACATAATTGGCAATTGAATCGTTTTTTTGTTTTTATTTTTCAAACAAAAGGCTGTTTTTTTATTTTTTTTATAAAAAATAAGCGATTCTATTGAATTATAGTCAAGAAAAATTACCGCTTTTTTCAATTAAATAATTTCATAATATGTATATTATTTTAAAAAAAGTCTTTTCTTTGCATGGTCATTGAAAGTAATCACGCAATGAATGCATTGCGCAAGATAAACAAACCGATTTCGATTATCCCACAAAGTGGGTTGCCGGGGAGAGAAGGGATTCTTTTTTTGGCGCGCACTTTGAATCGCAAATTCGTCGGGCTTTTTTGTCCTCGTATCCGAAAGGCGTCGCACAGCGCGCCGAAATCCGGACACAGGACAGCCGGACTCAAAGATATACTGCGCAGATAGCGCAATAAAAACAAACCGAAGGCGGGGGCCCTCCAACCCTTTCGAATGAGAAAGGGTGGAGGGCTGTTTTTTTTCAGGGTGTGCGGTGATGTGTGTCAGGGGGATAGATGCGGCGGTCGTGGATCGCCGCGGGTGGATCGCCCGCGACGATCCACCCGCAACCAAGCCCTACCGCTTCGCCACTTTCACCGTCCGACTCGATCCGTCTGCCGACAGCACCTGCAGGGCATACAAGCCCGGAGGCAGCTGTCCGACTGCTATCTGCGCTTCCTGGCTTTCGCCGGGCGCCCCTTGTTGCAGCAGCCTGCCGGTCAGGTCATACAGATTCCATTGCCAGCGGGCCGGCGTTTCCTGCCATTGGATGCGGAAAAAATCGGCGGCGGGGTTGGGGCTCACCGAAAACTGCCGGGCGCTATCCGGATTGTTCGTACTGCTGGGCAGATCCAGGCGCAGCATGTACAAGCCATTTTGCATATCGCCGGCAATGATATTGCCGGAAGGCAGCCAGGGATAACTGCCCCAGTTGCCGTAATAGCCGTTATAGACCGTGTTTTGCGGGTGCGTATCGTAATAGGCCACGAGCGCGGGCTGGAGGGGATCAGCGATATCGTACACCAGGAGGCCGTCTTCATACTGGGAATTGAACAGCAGGTTGTCCTTGATATAGATATTGTGCGGAATGGCGAGGGTGTCGCCGCCGGGCGCCAGGCCGTCGAGTATAGCGCCCACCACCTCGATTTCGCCGGTGGACAGGCTCTGCAAGTCCACGATATGCCAGGGCCTGCCCTTGGGAATTTCCTCCGTGTAGTACAGGTAGCGGCCGTCGGCGCTCGACCAGCTGTTGTGGTTGTAGCCGCCGGTAGAGACGCTCGCCAGCAACTGGGGGTTTTGCGGCACGGCGCAATCCAGCACAAACAAGCCCTCAAAACCGGAGGAAGCGTAAATGGTGTCGTGGCGCACAAACGAATCGTGGATATAGCCGCCCGGCACGCTGACTGCCGCCAGCACGGTGGGCAGGTCGGGATTTTGGCTGACGTCGAGGATCAGCAGGCCCTGGCTGGCCACATTGGTACCGTTGAGGTAAATGCGGCCCGAGCTCGTATCCAGCGTGATGCTGTGCGCGCTGTTGAAAAACTCGTTGCTCCAGTACGTCCGGACAATCGTATCCGGCGCATTGGTGAGGTCAAAAATCTGCAAACCTTCCGCCGTATTATCCGACACGGCATAGATGCGGTTTTTGTAGGACTTGAACTCCCGCCAGACCGTGGTGGACGTTCCCTCGAACTTGCCGATGAGTTGGGGCGCCGTCGCATCC
>JBEIDF010000213.1:0-6116 GCA_040383605.1 Lewinellaceae bacterium | reverse complement strand
TCCAGGCAGATACTACCCTGCGCACCGCAGGCAGCTGCGATCCGGTCCAGACGGGCATCAGCGTGCAAAACCTGACCAACCAATTCGGATGCGATTCCGTCGTCATCACCACCACCGCACTCCTCCAAACAGACACTACCCTGCGCGCCGCCGGCAGCTGCGACCCGGCCCAAACGGGCATCAGCGTACAAAACCTGACCAACCAATTCGGGTGCGATTCCGTCGTCATCACCACCACTGCGCTCCTCCAGGCAGATACTACCCTGCGCACCGCAGGCAGCTGCGATCCGGTCCAGACGGGCATCAGCGTGCAAAACCTGACCAACCAATTCGGATGCGATTCCATCGTCATCACCACCACCGCACTCCTCCAAACAGACACTACCCTGCGCGCCGCCAGCAGCTGCGACCCGGCCCAGACGGGCATCAGCGTACAAAACCTGACCAATCAATTCGGGTGCGATTCCATCGTCATCACCACCACCGCGCTCCTGGCATCGGACACCACCCTGCTGGTGGCGACCAGCTGCGATCCGACCCAAACCGGCGTCAGCGTACTGACCCTGACCAACCAATTCGGGTGCGATTCGGTGATCGTCACCACGACCTTTTTTGATTCTACGCCATGTGTCCAGCAGACGATCCTGCGGTCAGAAAACCCGGGATGCGCGGATATCGCCAACGGGAGCTTGTTGCTCGAGGTATTGGCCGGATCGCCGCCATTCGTGTTTGCATGGGCGAATAACCTGGGAAATTCCGGCACGGGCGTTATAGGAAATTTGAATCAACCAATTGCGATTGCCGGATTGCCGGCGGGAGATTATACCGTCACGATTACCGGAAGTGCCGGCGGAACGCCTGAAATTTTAACGGCGACCCTGACCGCCGCTGCGCCGATTTCACTCCAGGCACAGACTAGCCGGCCGGCCTGCACAACAGCCCCCGCGACCTTGATTTGGACCGGTAGTGGCGGCACAGCGCCCTATTTGCTAAAAATTGATGGACAGCCTGTAAACGGCAACAATATTCAATTGCCGGAAGGAAACTATTTGATTTCGTTAGAGGACACCCAAGGATGCCACGCAGATACACTTCTTAGCGTAGAGGCAGCGCTTCTTCCTGCCATTGCCCTGCCGCCCGATACCAGCATCTTGTTAGGGACTATACTTCGAATTGAGGCGGTAACCAATCTGACTACTTGGTCAGACATATCCTGGCAACCCCTGTCTGATTCGAGCTGCGCTGCCTGTCTGACGCAGGAGTGGATGCCCTTGCGCTCCGGGGATATCTCCGTGACGATACGGGATACCGCCGGCTGCCCGGCTGCTTCTACCATGCGCATCTACGTACAGCGAGATGCAGCGTTGTACATACCGAACGTATTTAGTCCAAATGACGACGGGATCAACGATGTCTGGCAGGTCTTTGCGGGGCGCACAAATATTACTTTACGCGCAGCTGCCATCTATGACCGTTGGGGAGGACTTATCTATTCCTGGGAAGGCGCCGTGGCGCCGGATTCCTGGCCGGGTTGGGACGGCCATGCGCCGAATGGGCAATCCGCCGGCGCCGGCGTGTACGCCTATTTGCTCCAAATTGTCTGGGCAGATGGCACAACGGAGCAGCTGGCCGGCGATGTGACTATACTTCGATAAATACAGGAGAAACAAGCCCATCATCGCTAAACCTCCCGCGGAAGTAAAAAATAAATATTCTGCACATCTATTATGTGCCCGATAAAGTTGAGCCAAAACAGGAAAAAACCCTGTTTTGGCTCAAACACTACCGCAATGCACCTTGTGCATTACTTCGGATGCCCGTTCTGCAGCCAGCAGTTGATGCTGTCTATTTTCGCCTGCGGCATCACGAAGCCCTGCGGCATCGTTTTTTCAATCACGACGGTCTCCATGACCTCCCCGTTGTGCAGGTCCGATTCAATACCCTCGTAGGTCGTGTAATTGCCCGGCCCGGGGCCGCTGCCGGAGTGGCAGGAGATGCAGTACTCGTCAATGATGGCTTTCATGTTGGCCGTGTACCGCAAGGCCGCCGGATCCGGCACCGTACAGGGAACGGAATCGTCTCCTTTTTTACAGGAAGACCAAGACGCAAGGCCGGCAAAAACGGCCAGAAAAAGAGCAAATTTCAATTTCATAAATCAAGAAAAATGGCGTTAAAAAATGAATCCCCAATCCGCAATCCGAATTCCCCAATCCCCAATCCAATCACCGTCCCACCATCCCCTCCGGCCGAACCCACGCATCGAATTCCGCTTCGGAGAGGTATCCGAGGGCCAATGCCGCGGCTTTGAGCGTCAGGCCCTCTTTGTGGGCTTTTTGAGCGATTTCTGCGGATTTATAATAACCGATTTTCGTATTCAGCGCGGTGACCAGCATGAGCGAGTTGTTCACGTGCTTTTGAATGTTTTCATGGAGCGGTTCGATGCCCACGGCGCATTTATCATTAAAAGAAACGCAGGCTTCGCCAATTAGTTGGGCGGAATGCAGAAAATTATAAATCATCATGGGCTTAAAGACATTCAGTTCGAAATGTCCGTTCGCACCGCCGATATTAATGGCCACATCGTTCCCCAGCACTTGGGCAGCCACCATCGTGAGGGCCTCGCACTGCGTAGGATTCACTTTTCCCGGCATGATAGAGGAGCCCGGCTCATTATCCGGGATAAAAATCTCGCCGATACCCGCGCGCGGCCCCGAAGAGAGCATCCGGATATCATTCGCGATTTTCATCAGGCTGACCGCTGCGGTTTTCAGGGCGCCGTGGCTTTCCACGATCGCGTCGTGGGCGGCCAGGGCTTCAAATTTATTCGGCGCCGTGACGAACGGCAGTCCGGTCAGCCGGGCGATATGCTGCGCTACCTGCTCGGAGTATCCCGGCGGGGTGTTGATGCCCGTACCCACCGCCGTGCCGCCCAGGGCCAGTTCGCGCAGGTGCGCCAAGCTGTTGCGGATTGTGCGCAGGCCGTGATCCAGTTGGGCGACATACCCGGAGAACTCCTGCCCCAGCGTCAGCGGGGTGGCGTCCATGAAGTGCGTGCGCCCGATTTTCACGACTTCCATAAACGCTTCGGACTTCGCCTTCAGCGTGTCGCGCAATTTTTCAATGCCGGGGATCGTCACCTCCACCAGCATTTTATAGGCGGCGATGTGCATCGCCGTCGGGAAAGTGTCATTGGAAGACTGGCTTTTATTCACATCGTCATTGGGGTGGACGGATTTTTGCTCGTCGGTCAGCTGCCCGCCGTTGAGCACGTGCGCGCGATACGCCACGACCTCATTGACGTTCATATTGCTTTGCGTACCGGAGCCGGTTTGCCAGACCACCAGCGGAAACTGATCATCCAATTTTCCCTCCAAAATTTCGTCGCATACGCGGCAGATCAGGTCGCATTTTTCTTTGGGCAGCGTACCGGCGTCAAAATTGGTGAGGGCAGCGCCTTTTTTTAGAAAAGCAAATGCGCGGATAATTTCTATCGGCATTTTGTTGGTACTGCGGGCGATTTTAAAATTTTCAATCGAGCGCTGCGTTTGCGCGCCCCAGTACACATTGGCGGGCACCTGTACTTTGCCCATGGTGTCTTTTTCGATGCGGTATTCCATACTTTTGTGGTGTATTGTATATGATTGGTCTGCAAAGGTAATATGCGCAGCACACCCCGGGGTAATTCGGCAGCGATATTCGCATTTTCGTACCTGTTTAGCAGGATCGCATTTTCAAAAAAGTAAGCGTTTGTTTTACCGCCAGATCAATTTGCACGTCCTGCGCCCTGCGCTGTTTTCCACGGTAATAAAATACATCCCAGCAGGGAGCTGCCGGCGTTCCAGCACGACCGACTGGTCTTTTACACCGTCGAATTGCCGGCAAACGCGGCCCATGGCGTCCTGCAGGCAGACGCGCATCGGCTCATTGCGCGGATTGGGAAAGTACAAGGTGCAGTTGTCCAGCGCCGGATTAGGGACAACGACCAGCGGGGACTCCGCGGATTCGGGCGTATCCGTGGAGGTAATGCCGGTGCTGACGCAGGGCACGTTGGCGATCTGCGCATTACATCGTTGATAAGATTCATTGACGATGGCCGTGATTTGGCTGATACAGACCTCCGGCGCCGTCAGTTCGCTGTAGCGGATACGCAGCAAGGTGCTCGGCAGCAGATTTTTAGCGACCGGCGATTCCGAGGGTGAGAGCGCGAGTATCTCCCCGGTGGCCGGATTGAAATGCCAGTCGGCGGCAAACTCCGGCCGGCGGTTTTCCACGCCGGCGATCGTCAGTCCGCTGACGCTGAATTCGAATCCGAGCACGAGGGCGGCGGGATTGAGGATCCGCACATCGAACGTTTTTGCGACGGTATCCAGCGTGCCCGGCAACAGTTGGACGATAGCCGGATTTTCGACGCCGCCTGGGAACTGACAGGGGAAGCGCGTGCCCCAATATTGAATATCGTTGGCGTGCAGTACACATTCCTGTAACAGCGCGGCGTCATAGACGTCAATCACGCCGTTTTCGTGGAGGTCGGTACAGGGGCCGGAAGCCGGCGTATCGGCATTGGCTGCCGGCAGATAGCCGGACACGTCGGCGGTATTCCGCAGCGTATCGAGGTTCCAGTCGCCCTGCAGCGCAGCGCCGTTGCAGACCCCGTTGCAATCCGGTTGCGCGGCGCCGAAGACCTCCCCGGCGCAATCGGTGAATTGCGGACAATCATTCAGCGTTTCGACATTCGGCGTTCCCTGGGCGTCGTAGTTCAGTTCGAAGCAGGCCTGGGCCCAGTTGTTGAGGTAGTTGAGTTCCAACCTGCCCGTTTTATCCGGGGATTTATCCCAGTTCACGCGCACCACGAGCGTATATTGGCCTGCGGCGATGCCCGTCAGGTCCACCCACTGGCAGGGCAGGCTGGCCTCATAGATATCGCCACAACCCGCGCTGATGCCCATATTGGAACAATTGAATTTAGGCGAGCCGCCATCCTGGCATTCCAGGTCAAAAACGCAAAAACCATTTTTCGAGCCGATCGGGATCATCACGCCCTGCTGGTCGAACAGGACATACTCCGCATACCCCCGGTAGTGCCAGTGCTGGTGGCAGGGATCGTACACAAACTGATCGGAGGGGGTATTCGGGTCCGTCGGGGTTTCCCCGATAAAGTAATCGGCGATCCCCGTATTTTTTATGTGCGAGGTAAACCGCAGGATAAAGCGGTTGCCGAAGCCCCGCAGGCAGCCCTCCTCCACGGCGCAGGCGTCGGAATTGAGCAGTAAATCGGGTTCCAGGCTATTGCGCAGCACATCTTCCAGCACGATCAGGTCGGGCAAATCCAAACATTCGGGATCGCCCGGATAGATACAGGTATCGCTGACGGTGGCCAGCGGCTGGTAATTGCAGGCCATACTATCGGTGCAACCGACCACCGGGCCGGCATACAGCAGGCTAAAAGGAATCGGGATGGGCACGATCGTATCCAGGCAAATCACCTGCTTGTCATATCCAATCCGGAGGAAATACTCCTTCCCGCCGGCCAGAAACAGCGTAGCTTGCGCGCCTGCCGGGTCGGCGTCGCAGCCGCCATCGGCGAAAAAGATCGCCCCGAGGTAGTTGTCGCCGGCGAGGATATTCTGGCAGCGGTCGTACACCCACAGTTTCGTCTGGCAGCCCAGTCCAAACCCGCAGGTGGACAACTGGTACGTGCCCGTATCCGCCGGCGTAAAGAGATACCAGGCATCTTCGACGCCGGGCGTGACGTGGTATCCCGTATCTACCGGCAGCGGATTGCTGCAATAGGCGCCGGGCGGGCAATTAAAAGTAGTCGTTTCACTGAAGCCGTAGTTGTAGCCGTCGTACTCTTGGACAAGCGTACTGTCCACGAACAGTCGGTAGCGGCCGTCCGGCGCCATGGCGTCGCCATATTCGTCCAGCATAGTAAAGCGCGTGCAGGCGCCGAGCGGCACGCAGTATTGGAAAACCTGCGGTGCAGCGCCGGCGGGTTCGCCCTCGGCGTACAGCAGCGTGCCATCCAGGCTGGTGAGTCGCCAGCTGACCTCATACCAGTAAAAGTCCGGATCAATTTCCAGTCGGACGAGCGATTCGCTCCCGCTGCATTGAGCCCG
>JBEIDF010000212.1:0-6152 GCA_040383605.1 Lewinellaceae bacterium | reverse complement strand
TCAAACGTTTCGGCGGCTTTGCCTTTCTTTTGAATGGTTTCTTCTTCCACGGTACCGTCCGCTCGGACGATTTTCTTTTGGATTGTGATGGTTTTGCCGCTTGGCGCGGCAGGTTCCTGGGCGACCAGCCCGGCGGTTGGCGCAAGGAGAAGCAGCAAAAAGGCGCGGAGCAGGAAAGTGTTTATCGGCATAAAAGTATTTTTGAAAAAGGACAACCGACATCGTTTAAAGTTGCTTGCACCGCGTAAAAAATAAGCCGGCACGGGCGGGTACAGGATTTTCGGATCGAAGTGCCTGCGGGATATACGCTATTATTAAATTGTGCGTTATAGCATTGTTATCCGTATTTCACGGCGAAGCGTTGCGCTAAGCCGATCCAACAACTCAAACCGGAATTATTCCCATGGCAGGTGCGCATTTCAAAATCCTTCTGGTAGAAGACGATCAAAATTTCGGCGATGTGCTTCGCTCTTATCTCGAGATGCACGACTATCAAGTCACGCTGGCTTCGGACGGCGCGCTCGGGCTCGAGGCTTTTAAAAAAAACAGTTACGACCTGTGCATCCTCGACGTGATGATGCCCCGAAAGGACGGATTCACGGTCGCAAAAGAAATTCGCGAACGCAACGCGGAGGTGCCCATCATTTTTTTAACCGCGAAAACGATGAAGGAGGACGTTATCCAGGGGTTCAAGCTGGGCGCCGACGATTACATCTCCAAACCGTTCAACTCGGAAGAACTCCTGTACCGCATCCAGGCTGTCCTCAAACGCCTGAACAAATCCCTCGATCCACGAGACGACCAGCGGGAATTCGCACTTGGTAAATACCACTTTAACTACCCGCTCCGGATTCTGACCTTTCACGGGCGTCAGACCGGAGACGACGTCAACGAGTGGAAACTCAGTCCGAAAGAAGCCGAACTCCTGCGCCTTTTTTGCAAATACCTCAACGACGTCACGCCCCGGTCGGAAGCACTTACAAAAATATGGCACGAAGACACGTACTTCACCGCCCGCTCGATGGATGTGTTTGTGACCAAACTCCGCAAGTATTTGTCGAAAGATTCGGATATTGAAATCGTCAATATCCATGGTAATGGGTTTCAGTTGTTGGTCAAAGACCCTTCGATGCTTGGGAATTAAGACCAGTTTTAGAAGCGGCGAAAACGCGGAATTTCTCTAAAATCCGTATTTTTGCTTTCTTTAGAGCATGTCTAAAATTATATTTCTCGCTAATATGCAAGTTTTTTTCATCCATACTTCGTTCCTTTTTTTCGCCGTAATTAGTCCCATTACGCCTGCAAAAAGCGCCTTGTCTGGCTAAAAAATCCATTTCATATTAGCAGAGAATATAATTTTAAACACGCTCTTAGTTTCCAATACTGCTATGCTCACACGTTTCTTCGAGCGCTACACGGGTTTTCTTCGAAGCCTGAAAATTGTTTACGTGCTCAACAATCTGCTGCACGCGCCTCAATTGTGGCGAAATCGGGTTTTGTACCGCCAATACGGTTTGCGAAAAAGCGTGTTGAGCCCGCTCGGAAGCGGCGATTTTTCCCGTCGCCATCCAGACATCCCCTGGCTCGACCGGCAGGACGCTGCCGACCGGCTCGCCGCGCATCCGGATTTTCAAAAGATGGCGCCCGCCATGCAGGCCAAAGTCCGGCAATTTATGGAAGCAGGATACTGCGTACTGGAAGGTTTTTTCGACGAAAAACAAACCCACGCGCTGAACCAGGAAGTTGATGCGCTGCTCGCCCGCGGAACGGCAAAATTTAACTATACCGGCCGAAAAATTTTTAACCTGCACGAATACAGCGCTCGCGCGGATCAGGCGTTTTTCCGGCAGCCGGAACTGCTCGATCTCCTCTCTTTTCTCCTCGGCCGCCGGGTAATCCCGTTTCAAACCCTCGGATTCACCCAGGGCAGCGAGCAGCGGGCGCATTCCGATTCTATCCACATGACCACCGAACCGCAAGGCTACCTGATTGCAACCTGGATTGCGCTGGAAGATTGCGGGCCGGACAGCGGGCCGCTTTTTTACTATCCCGGCTCGCACCGACTGCCTTACGTGATGAGCGCCGACTATAATTCCGGCAACACCGCCTGGACGATAGGGAAAGACAACAATCGGCGCTACGAGGATCGCATCGCAGAACTCATCCGGGAAAAGCAACTTCAAAAACAGGATTTTATCGCTCGCCGCGGCGATGTGCTGATCTGGCACGCGAATTTGTTGCACGGCGGTAATCCGATTCGAAGAAAAGACGCCACCCGACGAAGCCTGGTATGCCACTATTTTGCCGATGGCGCGATCTGTTACCACGAGATGTCGCAGCGACCTGCACTATTACCTCGGACAGACGGCGCCTGATCGCGTCTTTTTTTTCGAAAAACCAGTCAATTTTCCGAGTTTCCTGTAAAGGAAACTACTTTTGCAGCCTAATTTTCCGACACGATGAACGTACTCAAAGTTTTTGCCTTTTTGGCAGCGACCTGTTGCGCCCTCCCTGCCGCGCAAGCGCAAATGACCGGCTGGGAGGCCGGCGGCTGGATCGGTGTTTCCAATTATTTTGGCGACCTAAATACCGATTACCGGCTGAGTCGGCTCGGCCCTGCGGTCGGCGCCCTCACCCGCTTCAACTTCAACGACCGACTGGCGATCCGTTTTGGCCTTTCCGGCGGTGAAATCAGCGCGTATGACAGCGACTCCCGCAACATCGTTGAGCAACGCCGCAACCTCGGATTCCGCAGCCTGGTTGTGGACGGCTCGGCGGCGCTTGAATTCAATTTCCTATCTTATGTGCACGGCCACCGCGACCTGTACTACACGCCGTATATCTATGTCGGGCCGACCCTGTACTACGCCAATCCCCAGGCTGAACTCGATGGTACGTGGTACAACCTGCGCGAATACGGCACCGAAGGCCAGTTCCGGGGCGAAGAATACAACACCACCCAGGGTGCGCTGGGTTTTGGTTTTGGTATCAAAATGGATATCAACTACCGCTGGAGTTTCAATGTAGAGATCAGCGGCCGGAAGGTATTTACCGACTATCTGGACGATGTGAGCGGGACCTATGCCGACATCAATGACATTCGGTCCCAGCGCGGTGCGATTGCGGCAGCGCTGGCCGACCGCTCCCTGGAGCCGCAAATCGGCGTCCCGGGTTTCCAGCGCGGCAACGGCAAAAACAACGACCTGTACGCGTTTGCGTCTGTAGGGTTGTTTTACTATTTTGGGCAAATCCGGTGTCCGGCGTTTTTGCGCTAGGTTTGCGTCCGGTCAACGTCCGCCCGCTTTCAGGTTCAGGAACACTTTAAATCCGAAATTGACCGAAGCGGTTTCAATTTTGGGAAAATAGTTGCCGCGCAGCGAGATTTCAAAATTTTTGAACACATCGCGGATAAAAAAGTAGCCCAATTCGGCGCCCACGCAAAAATTCATACCGTAAGGACTGTTCTCTTCGACGGCGGGCCGCTGGTCGCGGGTATCGAGGTTGTAGCGCAGGCCGACCACCGCCATAGCGGTAAAGGCGTCTTGCTTGGTGCGGGCGCATTGGTTTCCGTTGGTGCGGTAGAGGCCGCCGCCGGCCTCCAAAATTCCGTATGGTACGGTTTGGAACGATTCGCCTACGTCGGCTGCGGATGGATCCACCGACAGGACGGCGCCGCCGCCCGCGCGGAGCGTGCTCCAGTGCGTCGCGAGGTTAAAGGCCGTTTCCGCGCCGACGCCCATGCGATCGCCGGCCATTTGCAGGTTGGGAATGGTATAATAGATGCTGGGCAGGTCGAGGAAGAGGCGTGGCCCGCCCGATTGTGCGCGCGCGGCGGCGCAAAGGGACAGGAAGAGCAGCGTGTTAAAATATTTCATGGCAGTAAAAAAAGTAGTCGGCCTGTTGAGGTTTCAATTTGTCGGTTTCGTCGGCGCCGGTGCGCTGGCGTGATAATCCCGGGCGATGCGCGCCGCGTAATCATCCAACAGGTGCAGCACCCGCTTGCGGTCGGTGGAGCGCGCGATTAGCCCGATATGGTGATCCATGCCGGTCATGCGCCACACGATTTCCGGATCATCGAACTGCCGGTCGTCCGGCCATTCCTGTCGGGTGAGCGACACGATGATACCGGCCGGGTCATTGCGGTATTCCGGCAGCTGGTAAGGCCTCCCGGCGGCTTCCGCCACTTCAATTTTAGCCCATTCCTCCCACATATTGAGCCCGGAGGAGTACTCAACCATTTCCGCGAGGTGCGCGCCGCCGACGCGGCAGGAGGTTTCCAGGAAATAGAATTTGCCGTCTTCGCGGCTTTGGATAAATTCCGTGTGGCTGGCGCTGTACTGCATCCCGAAGGCGCGCATCACCTCGTCGGTTAGTTTTTGGAGCGCTTGGTCTGTCGCGCTGCCAAAAGGTTCGGTGACGCTGCGGAAAATGCCGCCGCCATGCGCTACGTCGAAGGGCGGCGCGAGGTATTTGGAAACCCTGGCGAAGGCCGTTTTACCGCCTGTGGACAGCGCGTCCACGTGAAAGACGTCGCCGGGTTTAAATTGTTCCACCAAATACTGATGGCGTTCCCCCCCCAGGGTTTCGAGGTGCGCCCAGAGTTCTTCGGCGGAATGTATCTTTTTCATCCCGGTAGCGGAGGCTTGTCCGCGCGGCTTCACGATCCAGGGCGCCGATACCGTCTGGGTGAAATGGTGAATGGCTTCATCATGGAAGAGCGCGCTGAACGCCGGCACGGGAATGCCCGCTTCGGCGGCCTTCATGCGCATAGCCAGTTTGTCGCGGAAGTGCCGGGCAGTCGTCTGACCCATACCCGGAATTCGGAATTGCTCGCGCAGTTCCGCCCCTTTTTCCACATCAAAATCGTCGAGTGCCACGATGCGGTCTATGGCGCGTGTGCGCATCAGCCACGCCAGGCCGGCGATGACGTCGGGTATATGCCATTCATTTTCGGGTCCTTGGTTGACGAAAAAGATATCATCCAGGGCTTCGCGGGACCAGGGTTTATTTTCCAGTTTTTTAGAGGTGAGCAAGTACACGGAGGCGCCGGCCGCTTTGGCGCGCTCTAAAAAACGATTGCCTTTGAAATAGCTGGAAATGCAAAGTAAGGTGACCGGTTTGCTCATATTTTCAGAATATACGGGCGAAAAAGAGAAAGATGTCTGTTTGGGATTTTTTGCTGCAAACAAAAAATCCCAAACAGGCTAAAACCGGCTACAATGTAGGGACAATTTAAAAATCGCGTAGAAAATATTGAACGCAGACGCGCCTCAGGTTTTCTGATGCTTCTTTTTGGCGGCTGGGAACAGAATGTTGTTCAGAATCAGGCGGTAACCCGGTGAATTCGGGTGGAGCGCCAGGTCGGTCGGCGGATCGCCCACCAGGTGGCGGTAGTCTTCCGGATCATGGCCGCCGTAGAAGGTCCAGAAACCAAAGCCGTACGCGTTGTGGATATAGCGGGATTCGCCAGCCGGTTTGTTTTCGCCCATGACGAGTACGTTCGGCTTGATATATTTTTTTACATAGGCCGTGCTTTGGCCCATAAAACCCTTGACCGTGCGGGTGTGGCACTGCGTGAGCATGGTAGGAATGGGATCCCATTTGGCGGAGAAATCGAACAGCGTGAAATAGTCCTGTTCCGGATTGACCGCCCGCGTTTCATTGTTGTCAATAGACGAGTGCTCGTAGCGGTAGGGGTCGCGCACGAGTTGAAAATCTGTGAAAGCGAAGGTTTTGGCAAAATTCAGTTTATCCTGGGCGTCGGGATCTGCCGGATCGCCATCGTACATTTCCGCACAGATATCCAGGCCTTCTGCGGCCAGGGCGATGTCGTATGTATCCGTTGCGGAGCACATGGCAAACATGAAGCCGCCGCCGGCCACGAATTCCGAGATCTTTTTGGCCACGGCGAGTTTAAGTTGGCTGACCTTATCGAATCCGTTTTGGCGGGCGAGGTCTTCCATGAGGCGGACATGACTTCGGTACCAGGGTTGGTTATTAAACGAGGCGTAGAATTTGCCGTATTGGCCGGTAAAGTCCTCGTGGTGCAGGTGCAGCCAGTCGTACTCGGCGAGTTTATCCTGGAGCACCTCCGTATCGTACACCACATCGTAGGGGATTTCGGCGTACGTGAGCACGAGTGTCACGGCATC
>JBEIDF010000211.1:0-6154 GCA_040383605.1 Lewinellaceae bacterium | reverse complement strand
GAGGCCTACCACACCGATCTGTCGCCGCTGGACGTGGAACTGCAATTCCTCCAGCGCGCGCGCCCGACCGGCATCTCACAGCGGGACGCCGACGAAAGCGATGCGGACGGGCCGACCGTCCTGCTGCTCCAAAACCAGCCCAATCCGTTCCACGACCAGACCACAATCGGATTTGTGCTGGGTGAGCCGATGCATGCCCGCTTGCGGGTGTTCGATATTACCGGCCGGTTGCTCTTCGAGCGCGCCGCGCAATATCCCGCCGGGTACCAGGCGGTGGAGTTCCGGCTGGATGAACGAACAGTACCGGGTATGTTGATGGTTGAACTGACGACAAAGCATGGAACACAGACCCGGAAGATGAACGGGTATTGATTGGGGATTGCGGATTGGGGATTTCGGATTTCGGATTTAAAACGCCGTCGGGTTATTTCTTTCAGCGATTGGAGGGAATAACCCGCCGGCGTTTTAAATCCGCAATCCGCAATCCGCAATCCGCAATCCGCAATCCGCAATCCGCAATCCGCAATCCGCACTATATTTGCGGTTTATTAATCTTATTTTTACACCATACTTTTTATAGTTGGACTGGAACCGGTCGTAATAAAAACTATCTTGCAAATATGAAAAAAAACAACCGCATTTTTTGGATTTTAACTGCATGCTGTTGCCTGCATTTTCATGTATTGGCGCAGGAAATCACCCTAAATTTTCCTTATTTTTCCGGTAAAAACTGGGATTTAATTTTGCTGCGCGGCGATGCGCAGGACACGGTGCTGCGGGGTGTTATTCCGGAAGACGGGCGCGTGTTGCTGCGTCTGCCGAAGACCAAGCCTCGGTACCAGGGCATGGCGCGCTGGATGTTGCGCGAGGGCGGCGGGCTGGACATGGTGGTGAACGGCGAGGATTTTTCGGTGGAATGCCTGTCTGCCCAGCCGAATGAGGATAATATCATCTACCGTGGCTCGGCGGAGAACACGTTTCTCAGAGAAAATCACCGAGAACAGGAGCGCCTGCTGATACAATACGATGCGGTGCGAATGGTGCTACAGGCCTACCCCGCGGGCAGTCCGCTGCATGAGGCTGCAAAGACGGAAAAAAAGCGCTTGGAACAGGCTTGGGCCGATTTTCACGAACAGTTGGCCGCCTCGCCATTGTATGCCGCCCGCTTCCGAGAAATTGTGAACCTGACCCGCGGCATTGGGCGCGGACTGGAACAAAGTGAATCGGAAAAAGCCTTGGAAATGGACGATTTCATCACTCGTCGGATGCCCTGGGAAGCCCTGTACACCAGCAACCACTGGAGCGGAATGATTTACAACTGGGTGCAAATGCACACGCAGTCTATTCAAAACGACACGGCGTTCCACGCCGGCGCCCGCCGCATCCTGAATCGCATTCCCGACCCGGAAATGTACACCAATTTCTGCGAGTTTATGGCGCGCTTTCTGGTGCGGGACGGACGGGACAGTCTCCTGGTGGCCTTGGGGCCGGACGTAAAAAACAGCGGCCGACTGCTCCGTGCCGATGGTGTCCTGGCGCAGTTTTGGCCCTTGCAAAAAGGCGACCCGGCGCCGGATCTGGCGCTTTCCGGGCAGACGGATCGCCTGGCCGATCCGATTAGCATTCGCAATCTGGCGAAAAAATCAGACGCCAAACGCGTGTTGCTGATTTTTTACCAAAGTGACTGCGGCCATTGCGAGACGGCTCTGGAACAACTGACTGCCGCGTATCCGGAACTCCGGAAACAGGGTATCCTCCCGGTGAGCATCGCCGGCGACAGCAACCCGGAAACATTCCGCAAAAAATCGGAAATCATTCCCTGGCCCAACAAATACCTCGACGAAAAGGGGATGAGCGGCCCCAATTTTAAACGCTACGGCGTAGCCGGCACGCCCACGCTGTTTCTCGTCGGCGCCGACGGCCGGGTGGAACTCCAGGCCGCCGGGGCGGAGGAGGTGTTGGCGTACGTCAAGAAATAAATTATTGGGGATTTGGGATTTGGGATTGCGGATTTATAACGCCGGCGGGTTATTTCTTTCAAGCGCTTGAAGGGAATAACCCGCCAGCGTTATAAATCCGCAATCCACAATCCGCAATCCCAATTCCGCAATCCGCAATCCCAATTCCGCAATTTTTGCGCCCGGTGTGCGTTTTGTCATTTTCAACACAAAATTTCAACCGACTTTTCCCGCATGCCCCGTCTCCTTGCCGCCCTTGCGCTTGTACTCTCCTGCGCCGCATATACTGCCGCCCAATCTCCCAACCGGCTGACCATCAAAGGCATTGTCGCCGACTCTACCGGTGAAAAAATTGGCTTCGCCACAGTGATGCTGCTCTCGCCCGCAGATTCTACGCTGGTCAATTTTACCCGCAGCGATGACCAGGGCGCTTTTTCTTTTAAAAATGTGCCCAACAATCCCTATTTACTGAAAATCAGCTTCACGGGCTACCTGCCCCTCCAAATGCCCCTGCCGGCGTCCCCCTCCGGCCTCGCAGATCTGGGCGTCGTGACGATTAAACCCATCAATACGGAACTCCTGGAGGTCGTGATCAAAGCAGCCAAAGCCACGCTGAGTATCCGGGGCGATACGATCGAGTACGACGCATCCTCTTTTAAAGTGCCTCCGGGCTCCACCGTGGAAGACCTGCTCCGACGCCTGCCCGGTATCGAAGTGGACGCCGAGGGGAATATCAAAGCGCAGGGACAGGATATCCGCCGGGTGTTCGTGGATGGCAAGACTTTTTTCGGCGACGATCCCAAAGCCGCTACCAAAAATCTCGGCGCCGAAACGATCTCGAAAGTGCAGGTGTACAATGGCAAATCAGAACAGGCCCAACTCACCGGCGTAGAAGATGGCAAAAAGGAAAAAACCATGAACCTCGAACTCAAAGAGGAATACAAAAAAGGCGCCTTCGGCAAAATTACCGCCGCCGGCGGAACCGAAGACCGCGGGGCTTTGCGCGGCAACTACAATCGCTTCAATAAAACAGAACAACTGTCTTTCATCGGATATGGCAATAATATCAACGAAACCGGTGTAAACTGGGAAGATTATAGCGAATTCCGAGGCCAAAATACTTTTGGCAGCTATGATAATGGCGACTTTGGCTTCAACTCGGGCGGCGGCGGCCGGATGTTCTACTTCTCTTCTGAAGACTCGCCGTTGAATAATTTCGATGGCCGCGGATTCACGGAAAACTACGGCGGCGGCGCAAACTATAACTTCGACAATAAAAAAACGAAGGTCAATAGCAGCTATTTCTACAATGAAACGACTCGCACGCTCGACCAAATCGCCTCCCGCCAAACGTTCCTGCGCGACAGCGCTTTTTTTAATACCGATACTTCCGCAAATCGGGATTTTCGAAATGCGCACAGCATCGCCGCCCGCATCGAACACAACCTGGACTCCAGCAATCTCCTCATCGTCAAGGCCAATCTGCGCTTCAGCGGCAGCGGCGAAACGGCACGGCAGGCGCAGCGCTTCTTCGCCGCCAACGACCTGCCCACCAACAGCCTCGATATCAACAACCAAACAGATCAGGACAGCCGCCGCATCAACGCCGCCGCTATCTTCCGCCACCGGTTCAAAAAAGCTGGCCGCGCCTTTGCCCTCAGCGCCGGATACAACGACAGCCGCACCCAAAACGACGAAAATATCTTCTCGATCAACCAATTTTTCCAAGCCGGCTCGTTCTCCGAACAGGTGCGCCAACTAAATGCCGGCGATAACCAAAGCCGCCAAATGAAGTCGAGCGCGCTCTTCACCGAACCGCTGTCGAAGGTCTGGTTCCTCGAGGGGTTCTATAATTTCAACCGAACAGACAATACGGTAGATCGCCAGGTGACCAACCCCGTCGCCAATGAACGCATTGACGCACTCAGCGTGTTTTTCGACAACGCGCTGTTGTATAACCGCGCCGGCTCGACGATCCGCTATTCTAAAAACGGCCTGAACCTGTCCGCCGGCCTCGCCGCGCAGCAAATTCAACTTCAAAGCCAATATGCCGTGGAACGCAGCGCGCCCTTGCTCGCCGATCCGATCAACCGCCGGTTTGACAACCTCGTGCCCAACCTGGAGATTGAATACGAATTCGGCAATAATATCTGGCTCAGCTCCGGGTACACGTACGAGGTAACAGAGCCCCGAATCAACGACCTCCAGCCGGCGCCGAATGTCAACAACCCGGCTTTCCGGATTGAAGGCAATCCCAATCTGACGCCCGAACGGTCGCACAGTGTCTCCATGAACATCAGTCACTGGAATCCGGCGAATTTTATGAATATTGGTTTCGGCGCCAATTACAATTTGTTCGACAACCAGATTGTGTATAACCAGACTATCGAATTCGTGGACAGCCTCGGCATCCGCACGACGACCCGTCCCGACAATGTCCGCGGCGGCTACCGCGGCAGCGGCTGGCTCTGGGGAAGCGTGCCCATTGTGAAAACCAAATTGTCGCTTAACTTCAACAGTGATCTCGATCTCAGCCAATCGCCCGCTTTTGTGAATAACGTCGAAAATACCACCGATAATCGAGGCTACGGCCTGCGTACCGGCCTCACGCTCACACCCAACACCAACCTCATCCTGTCGGTCGCCGGAAATCTGCGCTTCAACACCATCAAATACTCGATCCAAAGCGAACAAAACCAAAATATTCAAAACCACGGGGTGGACGCCTCGATTAAGTGGCAGTTTATCAAAAAAACCTTCCTCGAAGGCAATTACGACTACAGTCTCTTCATCAACGACCGATTTAATTTCCGCCAGGAGGTGCCCATCCTCAATTTGTCGGCCCGCCGGCTCCTCGGCTCCAAAAATCGCCTCGAAGTCCGCCTCGCCACCTTCGATCTGCTCAATCGCCGCGTCGCCGTCCGCCAAAATGGCTCGCAAAATTTTGTCTCGAATACCATCGCGTCCACCCTCGCCCGATATTATATGCTCAGCCTCAGCTATAACCTCCGCGGCTACGAAACGACCATCAAAAATAATTCGCACTGGTAGGGTAGGGTTCCTGCAATCCGCAATCCACAATCCGCAATCCACAATCCGCAATTCCATGTTTCTCCTCCTCCTCTCCCTATTCCTCCCGCCCGAAGGCAAAATCCGCTATATCGTCACGCACGACTGGACTAAAAAAATGGCGGCGGTGGACTACCTCAGTCCGCAATCAAAAGAAAAATCCGCTTATATGTGGGGCAACGACGCCGAATGGAAAGCCTACACCGAATTGTATTTCACGCCCGTCGCTTCCAAATACCAGGATTCCGAGGAAAAATTCAATGCCGACGAGGTGGGGTACAATTGGAAAAAAGACGTGTTCTATGTGACGCGGGATTTTCAATCGGGTCGTATGTTCGATGCGATTGAAATGCTCGGAAAAACCCATCTGGTGGAGGATTCGCTCCAGTGTCAGCCCTGGAAAATCCTGAACGACATGAAGGAAGTTGCCGGCTATGTGTGCATGAACGCGCGCTGGCAGGATACGCTCAAAGGACAGGATATTGTGGCCTGGTTTGCGCTGGATTTACCCTCAAGCGCCGGACCAGACCGTTTTTGCGGCCTGCCCGGACTCATACTCGAGGTCAACGTCAACAACGGCGCCATGGTGATTGCCGCCGATAAAGTGGACTTGCGGCCGGTCGCTCCCGAGGAAATGGCGCTTCCCAAGAAATTAAAAGGTAAAAAAATAAACGCCGCCGGCTTTCAACAACTGATCCGGGAACACGTGGAAGCGCGGAAGAAAGAGGAGGAAGTGTGGTTTTGGGGAATTAGGTATTGATTGGGGATATGGGATTGGGGATTGCGGATTGCGGATTCTGCGCGATCTGCGGGAACCCTTTTTGCGGGATCCCTTTCCGTTTTTACAAATTCAGCAAGTGTCCCATCATTTCCTGTTTCGTTTGCAGGTACCCGCGATTTTCTGCGTGTGCGGGCATCACGAGCGGAATCCGGTTGCGCACGCGAATTGGCGAACGGCGCAGCGCTTCGACTTTCAGCGGATTGTTCGTCATGAGGTCAATTTCTCGGATACCGAGATCCTGCAGGATATAGATAGCGCATTCATACTGGCGGGCGTCCACCTCAAAGCCCAGATGCGTATTCGCATCGGCGGTGTTCAGGCCTGCATCTTGCAGATTATACGCTTT
>JBEIDF010000210.1:0-6162 GCA_040383605.1 Lewinellaceae bacterium | reverse complement strand
CTAATATGAAAGTCTTTTTCAGCCAACCTTCGTTCCTTTTTTTCGCCGTAATTAGTCCCATTACGCCTGCAAAAAGCGCCTTGTCTGGCTAAAAAATTCTTTTCATATTAACAGAGAATATAATTTTAGACACGCTCTTAGACACGCTCCTATCGGCTCAAAAAGCGGCGCGCACCTGGGCTCTGCCGACGTGCACCGTGCGGGCGTCGCCAGTCTTTCGGCCTTCGTAATTCAGGCTGATTTGCAGGGTTTGGGAGAGTTGGCGGTCGAGTTGGAGGTTCCACAGATAGTTCTGGCCGTTTTGGAGGCCTTCGAGCATGTTATACGCGACGGCGGAGTTGGGCGCGCCCGTGTACTGAATTTCTGAGAGGGTGAGTTTTAGTCGGACGGAGGTTGCGGCGCGGAAGCCGGCCTCGTTGGGCTGGGCGGCGGGGTTCCAGGTCAGTTCGGCACTAAGGGCATTCTGGGTCGCCGTTTCGGCGGTGGGCAGGCGGTTTTGGCTGTTTCGGCGGGTCAGGCCGGCTGACAGCCGGGCGCTGCGGCTGGGCAGCCAGGTAATTTTCGGCCCTGCCTGCAGGTAGCGGATTTGGAAATCACGGCTGTTGAATATTTCGGCGTCGCTGTTTTTTTGTCCGTCTGTGACATCCGCCTCCAGGCTCCATTGTTTGCCGAGGTTTGCGCGCGCGCGCAGCGTCCAGTCGGCTGTTTGCCTGCTTTCAAATCCGGTGGTTACCTGAAGCCTGCCGCGGTTGTCGGTTTGCGCGATGGAAAAATCCCAGGCGGGATTGGCGCGGTTGATGAATAGCACGTTGCGCAGGGAGGCGTTTACGCTGACCAGCGCGGAATCGGGGATTTGCAGATCAAACGGATTCCAGGGTGCTACGGCATTACCGGCGCCTTCCAAAACGCGGCGATTGATCTGCAGGGTACTTTGCAGGGAGGCCTTGCTCAGCATTTTTTTCCATCGGTTGGCCGATTGGCCCCAGCGCGCGCGGGGATCGAGGCGAAAATTTTGATTGAACACCGTATTATTAGTACGGATATAATCGGGCGTGGTGACCGCCACGCGGACGTAGTTGGCCTGGTCAAGGAAAACGGCGATTTCCATCTCATCCACCTGCAGGATGCTGTCCCGGTTGCGATCTACCCAGGTATATTGCCCTTCGCCCGGATTGACGAGCAGGTAGTTGTATTCCAGGCGCGGGCTTTGGCCGGAGCCGACTTCGTAGCCGGTGGTGAGCGTCAGGGCATTTTTCAGGGCCGTCAGATTGTAGTCCACGCGGCCGAGGTAGGTCTCCTGCGCTTTTTGGTTGGTGAGTTCCGGGCGGACAATTTGGAGATTGCGCCAGGACAGGTTCCACTCGAGTTGCTGGGTACCAGTATTGGTGGCCGCCGAGGCGGTTTTAGTCCATTTTCCATTCAGGTTTGCTTCGCGCGCGCGGGTATTTTGTTTAAACGCTTGTCCAACCGGAAAGTAATCATTTCTTTGCGTGAGGCTGCCGCCCCACTGCCAGCGTTTAAACTCAGCCGGGGTTTTGAAATATAATTTGCCCAAATCATACCAAAAGGCGGCCCGGTTGAGCGTATCGGCGCCGCGCGCGTTTTTTTCGCGCTCTCCATAAAATCCGACCTGCAGGAACGGTTGTTTGGCGCCGCTGTTATTTTTTAAAAAAAAGGAGCGTGTGAGCTCTGCTTTGGGTCTGCTAAAACGGGTGTTTTCCAAAATGCCGTCTGAAGCGAGCAAATTACCTTCGAAATAAGCCTTCCAGGGGCCCCTCTCTAAGTCTACACGGCCGGTATGCCGGACGCCGCTATATCGCTGTTCGCGGACGAAGGTCATTAAATCGTAGCGCAGGGCGCCCCATCCCTTTTTTTGCAGTTGGATGCCGCCGCGACCGATATGCTCGGACGCCCGGCCTTCATTGCTGCCCGCGTCGAGGTTCCAGTCGCGCAGGTACTCCGCCGGCCGGTAGGGATTCAACGGTTGGTAAAACTGGTTAGCGAATTCATAGGCGCCATATCCCTGGGCTTTCCAGCCTTTGGCCTCGAATAATTGCTGTTTCCACTCGCCCCAGCCCGCCAGGCCGACATCGTCGCCGCTGTCGAGGGGGGAGAAGCGGTTCAAATCGCGGCGGCTCAGGGAGATTTCGCCGCTTAGGGTAGTCTGTTCGGCGGGCTGCAGCACACCGCCGACACTGTACAACTGCCGGGATTCGGGCGCGAGCAGGCGCACGATTGGCTCAAAATTCCCCTGGGGTTTACAGGTAATGGGATCGGGTGCGACCCAGCGGTACACACGGCCGTTTGCGGCGGTTTGCGTGCTGACGTAGTTACCCTCGCCCATGGGCACCTCGCTGAAGCGGGCGGTGAAGCGGGCGCTGTCGGGATTTATTGTATAGACCAGCACTTGGCGTATTTGTCCGCAAACAACCGTATCTGCCAATTTATATTGTACCCTGGCCGGATCGAATCCATTTTGGAGGGTATCCACGCCGCTTGCGAATGCCATTTGCAAGGCGTCGCCCGCCTGGGCCAGGGCCTGCCGCTCGGCCTCCTTGCCTTCCTGGGCGCCGCCGGCGTTTCGACTGTCCTGTTCGGAATACAGGTGGGCGTACGCTCGGAACTTTCGGGTGCGCCATTCGACATCGGCAGCGGAGGTGGCCCGCAAGTAGGTCTGTACAGCGTATTCGAACTCCACGATAATCCGGCTGTCTTTGGTAATCAGGCGGCGCTGCGTGAAGACCACTTCGCCGAGATTATAGTCTATTACGTAATCGTCGGTCAGCCCGCGGCGGAGGAGTTGGCCGTCAATAAATACCTTTTCCGTACCGGCGAGCACGATAATAAAGCGCTCGCCCGAAGCGCCCTGGAGGCGGTAGGGGCCCTGGTTGGCTTCTTGTCCGAGAATGATTTGCCGGGCGAATTTCCCGCGGGATACGGCGGCGGCGGCGCGCAAGGAGAGGGTGTCGCCGGGGGCGGAGCTGTGCCGGTGTTCGAGCATGGCGCCCTGGAGGCGTTTGAAATAGTTGGAAAAATAAGCGCCCTGCGGGCGGGTGAGGTCGTAATCGCCGGCCGTGAGCGCCGCGTTTTTTCGGCGCAGCTGGATATACACGCGGTCGAACTCGTTTAGTTGTCGGGTGCTGCCATCCGGTTGGAGCGGCACCGTATTATCTGCCAGGGCCGCCCGCAACTCCAGGTCGTTGCCCAGGCGGCCCTCCATCTGGAGGTTCAAATTCGAGTTAAACACGAGATTTTGGCTGTTTCCAATGGAAAAACCGCGCGTGTAGGCGCCTGAGGAAGTGATGCCGCCAGCGCCGAGCAAAGGTTCCGGCGCGGAATAGGGCGTAAAGTCGAACTCAATCGCATCGTCGCGCCCGGCGCGCCGGATGAGGGCGGTATCGAGCCGGCTGACCGGCGCAGCCAGGTTGACGGGCAGTACGCGGTAACGCAACTCGAGGCTGTCGCAGTCCGGACAAAATCGGCGCAGCCCGGCCGTGTCCACGCGCAAAGCCTGGTTGTGCACCTCAAACAGGCTGGCGGGGATGTCCAGGCCCGTCCTAACATCGCGCACACTCAACAAAGGCGTCGCAATGCTCAGGCTGTCCAGTATCTGCCAGGGAAGCGAAGCAGCGATCTGCCGCACGCGCAGGTTAGACAAAGAGAATTGCCCCCAGGCCGCCGACGGCACTGCGAGGAGGAACAACCACAACCATACCCGACGCCGAACGCGCGCCGGGCGCTCGGAAGAACTGCCATGCTGCCTGCTCATGCGGTGAGTTGACGCAAAAACGCGGCGGAAAGTTGTATGGATTGGGGATTGGGGATTTCGGATTGGGGATTATTTTCGATTGCGCATATAGAAGTAGAGGATGCCGAAGCCGAGGATAAGGATCAGGGGCAGGATACTGACATTGGAGAGGGTGCTTTGCCCGGCGGCGAGCGAGGCTTGCTGTTCGGTGAAGCCTTTCGCGGTGGCTGCAGCCAGATTTTGATCATACCATCTGCCGATAATCGGCTGAAAAATACCGGTCGCCATCATGCCCACGCCACCGAGCAGCGAGAGGCCGAGCGCCCCGCTTTTCGGGATATACTCCGCCACAAATCCGAGCATCGTAGGCCAGAAATAGCAGACGCCAACGGCAAATACCAGCGCAGCGCCCCATATCCCCAGTCCCTGCGCGTGGCTGAGCAGGTACAGTCCGATAGCAGCAAATATTGAAGAGCCCAGCAACATGCCGGTAGGGTTCAGCCGGTGCACCACCGGCCCGGCGTAAAAACGCCCCAGCGCCATGACGCCATTAATAAAGGCCAGTACCAACAGCGGCTGCACGCCGGTGGATTTCAGCAACGAGTCTATCCACTGGCCGGTGCTCAACTCCGTATTGGCGGTGAGCACCATGCAGGCCGCCATAAAGTAAAACAGCGGATTAGCAAACACCGCGTTAAACATTTCGGAAGCGCTGACGCCGCTTTCGACGCGCTCCGTGCGCGGAAATGCCTGTCCGTAAAACATCCAGCCGTACGCCAGAGCAGGCAGCAAAATAATCGCGCACTGCAAACGCCAGTCGAGCCCCATCTGCCCCATCAGGAAGCCAATCACCGCGCCGATCACAATGCCGCCGGGGAACCACACGTGGAAGCGATTAAGCATGGTCGTTTTCCGATCCGGATACAAACTGGCCACCATCGGATTGCAGGCCGCTTCTACCGAGCCATTGGCAAAGCCGACCAAAAAGGTGCTGATCAACAGCGTCCAGAAGCCGCCGGCGAAAATGGTCAGCAGCAGACCGGCCAAGTGGGTAAAAAAAGCGATCTGCAACATCCGGCGCATGCCGATACTATCCAAAATCAAGCCGCCCAGGACGGTTGCGGCCGGGAAACCGTAAAAAGCCATGGAGGCGATGAGGCCTACCTGCTCGTAACTCAGGCCAAATTCAGTTTTCCACTGGTCGAGCATGCCCGCGCGAATCGCGAACGTCATGGAGGTCGTCACCAAAGCGATGCAGGAGGCGTTGAAAAGTCGTGTTGGATGCATGTTGTTTGACATAAGACAGCTTGTTTTTCGTTTTGCCGGGTAAATGTAGCGAATGCGCTGGATTTACCAAGCAAACTAAATTTTTTTTGGAAACTAAATCCTTTTCCAAAACCTTGTATGCCCGCATTTTTCTCCTTTTCTTTGCCAATAAACCGTATTCGTCTTGTTTTTTGCGCCTGATAAAAACGCAATTTTACCATGAAATCCGTACTCGCTACCCTCCTGTTTTTTGTCCTGACATCCGCCCTCGCGGCCCAAGTCAGCTGCGATCCCGTTTTTCCAACCGTAAACGACGACGTCACGATCACGTTCAACGCTGCGCAGGGCAATGGCGCGCTCGCCGGTATCTCGCCGGTGTACGCGCACATGGGCGTGCTGACCAGTTCCAGTACGTCGCCGACTAACTGGAAGTACGTCGCCACCACCTGGGGGATCGCCGACCCCAAAGGCGCCATGCAAAGCGACGGCCCGAATATCTGGAAAAAAACGTTCAATGTCCGGACGTTCTTTAATATCCCACCCGGTGAAACGGTGCTCCAACTCGCTTTTGTGTTCCGCAATACCAACGGCACAATCGTGGGCCGCGCCGCCGATGGCTCGGATATTTTCTACCCGGTATATCCCGAAAACGGCGCCTTGCGCACCGCGTTCATCCAGCCCGCCGAGCCTTTGCTGCTGCTCAGCGAGGGCCAAAACCAACCCGTCCGCGCCGCAGCCTCTAAAACCGGCGTCCTGCGCCTTTTCGACAACCAAACGCTCGTAGCAGACACCAGCGGCAAAACGCTGCAGACGGTGCTCACCGCAGGCGCACCGGGTATGCACGAGGTCGCTTTCATCGCCGCTACAGGCGCCGAAACAGATACCGCCCGCTTCCGGTATCTCGTGCCAACACCCGTTGTCACGCAAGACCCGCCCGTCGGCACAGAATGGGGAATCCAACACCTGGGCCCCACCCGTGTGCGGCTCAGCCTCTACGCCCCCAATAAACAGGTCGTGTACGCCCTGGGGGATTTTTCCGACTGGACGCCGCTCCCCGACTATCAAATGAAACGCAGCGCAGACGGTAGTACCTGGTGGATCGAACTCGACAACCTCGCGCCTGGCACGTTTTACCGGTTCCAATACCT
>JBEIDF010000209.1:0-6183 GCA_040383605.1 Lewinellaceae bacterium | reverse complement strand
GTAACTGGTTAGCAGGATCGCTGTCTGGCCCAAAAAGTCCCATTTTCCGCCATACTTCGCGATTTTTTTTGACCATAGCGCTGCTATGGCCTGCAAAAATCCCTTCGTCTGGCGAAAAATGGATCCTTTTTTGGCTCAGACGCGACCTGCTAACCAGTTACTTAAGAACTAACCCGTCATCGTCCCAATCCCCAATCCGCAATCCCCAATCCGCAATCCCCAATCCCCAATCCGAATTTTAATATCGATAATATTCCGGCTTAAACGGCCCTTTCGGTTCCACGCCGATATATTCCGCCTGGTGGGCTTGGAGTTCTTCCAGTTCCACGCCGATTTTAGCGAGGTGGAGGCGGGCCACCTTTTCGTCGAGGTGTTTGGGCAGCATATATACTTTGTGTTCGTAATTGCTGCTGTTTTGCCACAGTTCGAGTTGAGCGAGCACCTGGTTGGTGAAGGAGTTGGACATTACGAACGAGGGGTGTCCGGTGGCGCAGCCCAGATTAACGAGGCGGCCTTCTGCCAGCACGATGATGTCTTTACCGTCAATGTTGTAGAGATCCACCTGCGGTTTGATCGTCATTTTCGTATGGCCGTAGTTTTTATTTAGCCAGGCCATATCAATTTCGTTGTCGAAGTGGCCGATATTGCAGACGATTGTTTTATCGTTCAGCAGTCGGAAGTGTTTTTCCGTTACGATATCGCAGTTGCCCGTTGCGGTGACCACGATATTGGCGCGGGGGATTGCATTTTCCATGCGTTTCACCTCGAATCCGTCCATGGCGGCCTGGAGGGCGCAAATGGGGTCAATTTCCGTAACGATCACGCGGGCGCCGGCGCCGCGCAGCGAGGCGGCGGAGCCTTTTCCGACGTCGCCGTATCCGGCGACGACGGCTACTTTACCGGCGATCATGATATCCGTGGCGCGGCGGATGGCGTCCACGAGGCTTTCTTTGCAGCCGTATTTATTATCGAATTTCGATTTGGTAACCGAGTCGTTGATATTGATGGCCGGGAGCGGGAGCGTGCCTTTGGCCATGCGTTCGTAGAGGCGGTGTACGCCTGTGGTTGTTTCTTCGGAGATTCCGCGGATACCGGTCACCAGTTCCGGATACTGATCGAGCACCATATTGGTGAGATCGCCGCCGTCGTCGAGAATCATATTGAGCGGTTGGTTGTCGGAGAACGCAAACAGCGTTTGCTCGATACACCAGTCGAACTCTTCAGCCGTCATACCTTTCCAGGCGAACACGGGCACGCCCGCGGCGGCCACGGCGGCGGCGGCGTGATCTTGCGTGGAGAAGATATTGCAGGACGACCAGGACACCTCGGCGCCGAGTTCCACCAGCGTTTCGATCAGCACGGCGGTTTGGATCGTCATGTGGAGGCAGCCGGCGACGCGGGCGCCCCGGAGCGGCTTAACGGGGCCGAATTCTTCTCGCAGGGCCATGAGGCCCGGCATTTCGGCTTCCGCCAGGGTGATTTCCTTGCGGCCCCAGTCGGCCAGCGCGAGGTCTTTTACTTTGTATTTTGGGCGGGATTCAGTTGCTGCGGACATGTGCGCGGATATTGAGTGGAAGTGGAGCGCCGGCGAATTGCGCGGCTTGGGAATAATAACAAAACATCATTTGGAATGGTTGTGAAATTGGGCGCTGCAAAGATAGGTAATTTGGTTAAAAAAATCAGGTATGGTGTAAGAAACCGTCTGAAAACCCCGGGTGGCTTGAAAATTTCCTTTGAAGGTTTGAAATAATGATGAAAATACATATCTTTGTTTGTATTTCAAAAAACAGTATTTGTAACCATGTCAAAAGCACAAACCCAGCCCGCGTTCGATGCCCCGACACTCCTTGAGCAAGTGGCAGATATGGACATCCAGGAGTTAGAGGATTTCGTCCGGCAGTTAAATCGGATGATTTTTCAAAGAAAGTCAGCAGACAACGAATTTCGTCAACGAACGCTACTTCGGTTGATCAACCAAACGGTGCTGTCTAGGGAGAAACGCGCACTATATCTCCGGCTGGTAAAAAAACTGGAAAAGGATACCCTGACGGAATCGGAGCATTTGCAGTTTATTCAGTTGACGGAGGAAGAGGAAACCCTTCGAAATGAGCGCGTTCAAATGCTTGTTGAATTGTCCTGTCTGAAAAATATTCCGCTTAATCAATTGATGCAGGATATGGGACTTCAACCCGTAGGGCATGGCTAAGGCGAGTATTCCGCCTGCCATGCGGGATTTCGTGCGATCCCGGGCCCGCGGGTACTGCGAGTATTGTTTGGTACCTTCTAATTTTTCGCCGGACACTTTTCCCTTTGATCACATCATTCCGCTGGCTTTAGGCGGAAGTACTGATCCGGATAATCTGGCACTGGCAGACGGCGGGTGCAATGGTCATAAGCACAGTAAAACACACCATTACGATCCCTTGAGTAGCGTGTATGTCCCGCTTTTTCATCCGCGTCTGGACAAATGGCACGACCATTTCGAGTGGAATGAAGACGAGACGCTTATACTCGGTGTTACCTCAACGGGACGGGCAACCGTTGATCTATTGCAGGTTAACCGGCCTGCTAATGTGAATCTGCGGCTGTTGCTGAAGCAGGTTGGACTTCATCCGCCCGCAGATTTTCCAACGAAATAGAGTTGTTGCGATGAGGTACTGCTTGGCGATCTGACCAAATTTCATTTTATGTTAAAATTTTCGCCGAATCGCCTGCATTCGACTACAAATTTTGCCTTATATAAAATATAAGCACCTGATAACCATATTAAAATAAAACCTGCAATCAATTCGTGCAATCATCCCCCTCAATTCCGCAATTCCCGCCGCAAAATCTTCCCCACGTTTGTTTTTGGCAATTCCGCGCGGAATTCCACCTGTTTCGGTATTTTGTACCCGGTCAGGTTTTCTTTGCAATGCGCCAGCACTTCCGCTTCCGTCAGGCCGGCGTCTTTTTTCACTACGAACACTTTGACGACCTCGCCTGATTTTTCGTCGGGGATACCCACGGCGGCGACTTCCAGCACCTTGGGGTGGGTGGCGATCACGTCCTCCACTTCATTGGGATATACATTGAAGCCGGAGACCAGGATCATGTCTTTTTTGCGATCCACGATCTGAAAATATCCGTCCGGGTGCATGTAGCCCATATCGCCGGTGCTCAGCCAGCCGTCCTCGAGTACTTCGTCGGTGGCTTCCGGGCGTTGCCAGTAGCCCTTCATCACCTGCGGGCCTTTGGCTTGTATTTCGCCCACGTGTTCGGGGCCGGGCGGCAGCGGGGCGCCGTGTTCGTCCACGATGCGCATATCCGTACCGGGCGCCGGCAGGCCGATGGTGCCGATCCGCATCGCGCTGTCGAAGGGATTGCAGCTAATCACCGGACTGGCCTCCGTCATGCCGTAGCCTTCGCTGAGTTGGCAGCCGGTCACCTCGCGCCAGCGCTCGGCCACGGCGCGCTGGACGGCCATTGCGCCGCCCACGCAGATTTTGAGCCTGCTGAAATCCAGCGAGGCAAACTCCGGATGGTTCATCAGGGCGTTGAAGAGCGTATTGACGCCCGGCACCAGCGAGGGCTTGTGCGTGCGCCATTCTTTGATGAGGGCCGGCAGGTCGCGCGCATTGACGATCAGGATATTGCAGCCGCCGACGCTCATAATGGCGAGGCAGTTGACGGTGAACGCGAAAATATGGTACAGCGGCAGCGGGCAGAGCATCACTTCCCGACCCTCTTCGAGGTAGGGTAACATGATGGCGCGGATCTGCATCATATTGGCGAGCAGGTTCCGGTTGGTGAGCATGGCGCCCTTGGCCACGCCGGTGGTGCCGCCGGTGTACTGCAGGATGATCACGTCGTCCGGGCCGGTTTCCGGCGTTTGGACGGTAAATTTGCGGCCTTGGCGCAGGGCGTCGCGGAAGCTGACCGTATTGTGCAGGGTGAAGGGGGGTACCATTTTTTTCACATTGCGCACCACAAAATTCACCACGGCGCCTTTTAGTCCCAGCATTTCGCCGATGCTGGTCAGGATCACCGTTTTGATTTCCGTTTCGCCGATGATCTGCTGGAGGTTGGCGGCGAAATTTTCGGCAATTACGATGGCTTTGGCGCCGGAATCTATGAACTGGTGCCGCATTTCGCGGGGTGTATAGAGCGGATTGGTATTCACCACCACGAGTCCGGCCCGCAACGCGCCAAACATCGCAATAGGATACTGCAGCAGGTTGGGCATCATGATGGCGATGCGGTCGCCGGGCTGCAATCCTCGGCTTTGCAGGTAGGCCGCAAAATCGCGGGAGAGGCGATCCAAATCCTGAAATCGCAGGGTTTTTCCCATGGATACAAACGCCGGCAGCGGGCCGAATTTTTGGAAACTCTCCTCCGCCATATCAATCAGCCGGCGGTAAGCGTCCGGATTGACGTCTGCCGGTACGTTTTTGGGATAGTGCGCTAACCAAGGTTTTTCCATCGTTTTTGATTTAATCTAGTAAAGTGGCTCAAAAATAGCCACATTGTCGGGATTTTTATAAATTTTGATCGAAATCAGCCGGCTTGATTTTTAACAAAAAAACAGGCGTCAGCGCGGCTTTCCGGGTACTCGGATTCAGAAACTGCGCATTCAGCAGGGCGACCTGGAAATGTTGGAACGCCAGCACGGTATCGTACCGGAGGCCCGCCTCGTCCAGTTCCGTCTTCCCTTCCAGGGTGGTGTACAGGTACAGTTCGGCTTGCGCATTGGCGAGGCTTTGGACGGCTTCCGGCGTTTCCGGTCGCGGCGCGCGGACGCCGGTGTAAAAATCCAGCGCGTGGCCGTGCCGTTTGTAACAGGCCAGGTTGGCGGGGTCGAGGCCCTGTTCTTCCATCCGCGCGGCCAGCGTGCTGCTGCTTTGATAAGGCAGGAGGCGCGGATAAAAATAAAAATTGAGCACAAAAGCCGCCAACGCCAGGCTCCAGGCGCTGCGCCGCACCAGCACCGCGCTGTCGGCCGGCGCCGGAAGTCGCCAAACGGAATATGCCAGCGCCCCAAATCCGGCAAGCAGCGCCGCCCACAACACCCAGGGGGCGTCGGGAAATATCCAGGTCGGGATCAAAAACGAGAAAAACGCCAGCAGGGCGATTTGCGCGTATTGCAGCCCCCAAATCCAACGGCGGTAGTGCGGCAGCAGCAGATCGAGTCCGCGGGCGGCGAGCACAGCCGCCCAGGGCAGGGTGACGAATATATAATGCGGCAATTTGTACTGCGACAGCGACAGGGCGACGAAACTGAGCAGAAACGCGCCCAGGCTGTATCCTTCTTCGCCGATTCGCAGGCGCAGGCGCAGGCGCGCAAGTCCGGCGAATTGCCGGAGCACCGCCCAATACAACAAAGGCGCCCAGGGCAAAAAAGCCCATAGATAAACGTGCAGAAAGTAAAAAACGGAGGCGTCGTTTTTCCACACATTTTCTCCGGTGATGCGTCCGAAGCTTTGCTCCCAGAAATAAAAACGCAGTCCGGACACCCCCGTCCGGTCGTTTACCATTTTTTCCGGATGCAGGTCAAATTGCTGGTACAATCCCCAGCACATTGGCACGAGCAACAGTGCGGCGAGCAGCAGTCCGGCCAGCCATTGCCAGCGGAGGATATTTCGCCAGTCGCGGTGCAGCACCAAATGGACGCCCACGGCAAAACCGGGAACCAGCAGGCCGATCGGCCCCTTTGCCAGCATAGCCAGTCCGATGCAGACAAACCCCGCCGCCAAGAGCCCCCAGGTCGGCCGGCGCAGGTATGCTGCCAAAAGCCACACACTGCAGGCCGTTGCGCCCAGCAGCAGCGTATCCGTGCGGACGTCATTGCAAATAACGATCAGTCCGAGCGCGGAGGCCAGGATCCAGGCGGCATTGCGAGCGGTATCGCGGGTATAGAACAGCAGTGCGAAGCGGTACACCGCGTACACCGCCGCGGCGGCGGCGAGCAACGAGGGCAGTTTATACGCCCAATTGCTGATACCGAACGCCAGGAACGCGCCCGCTGAAGTCCAGAACAACAGCGGCGGCTTGTCGAGGTAGTCCGTGCCGCGGTGCATCACCTGCAGCCAGGCGCCGGAATCGAGCATTTCCCGGGCGATGGAGGCATACTGCGACGCGTCCACGTCCATGACGTCGAGAAAAAGTCCGCGCAGGTACACGGCGATGAGCAGCAGGGCCGTCCAG
>JBEIDF010000208.1:0-6239 GCA_040383605.1 Lewinellaceae bacterium | reverse complement strand
TTGGTGAGGTCAAAAATCTGCAAACCTTCCGCCGTATTATCCGACACGGCATAGATGCGGTTTTTGTAGGACTTGAACTCCCGCCAGACCGTGGTGGACGTTCCCTCGAACTTGCCGATGAGTTGGGGCGCCGTCGCATCCGTGACGTCGAAGAACAACACGTGGCGGGCGCCGCCGAGCACGGCAATTTCGCTGCCGTTGACCGGGAGTCCCCAGCAGCCGCTGTACTGGAGATTAAGTCCGCCAGGCGAGGCGACGGGCAGCGACTCATCGTCCCAATGGGCAAGTTGCGTGATGCGGAGCGCATCCTGGGCCTTCATTTGGGTAAAAAACAGGCAGCAGAGGAGGGAGAAAGTAAAATTTTTCATACGTTGCGTTAATTAAAAGCAAAAGGGTGTGGGCGCGCCGTATTTTTGTCGCAAAAGACAACCGGCAGTATTCTTTTTTCGTCAAAGGTCGAAACAACCTACTTAGCCGGCGAAGGTACAGCAATATGAACAAACACATTTCGATACTTGCGGTTTTGCTTCTGTTGGGCATCTGCGGCCTGCGCGCCCAGAAATACAGCAACGAATTTTTGGCGATTGGCGTGGGCGCGCGGGCGCACGGGATGTCAGGCGCGCAAACAGCCCTGGCGAACGACATCACCGCCGGGTACTGGAATCCGGCGGGACTGAGCGCGATTGAAGCGCCGTTTCAGATCGGCGCGATGCACGCCGAGTGGTTCGTCGGGGTGTCGCAATACGACTACCTGGCCTTCGGCAAAAGCCTCGACCGCGACCGCGGCGGGTATCTCGCCTTCTCGCTGATCCGCCTCGGCATTGACAACATCCCGTACACCATCAACCTGGTGAACTCCGACGGGACGGTCAACTACGACAACCTCTCTACCTTTTCCGCTGCCGACTACGCCTTCATGGGCAGTTACGCCCAGCGGCTGCGCAACCCCGCCTGGTCGGTCGGCGGCTCGGTGAAACTCATCCGGCGCGTCATCGGCGATATCGGCAATTCCTGGGGTTTCGGCGCCGACCTCGGACTGCAATACCGAAAAGGCCCCTGGATGTTCGGCGTTATGGGCCGCGATATCACCACCACCTTCAACGCTTGGTCTTTTTCCCTCAGCGAACGCGAAAAAGAGGTGTTTGCCCAAACCGGCAATGAAATCCCGGTCAGCAACACGGAAATCACCCGCCCGCGCCTGATCCTCGGGGCCGCCTGGCGCAAAAAACTGGGCGACAAAACCACCCTCACGCCCGCCCTGGATATCGAATGCACCACCGACGGCCGGCGCAATGTGCTGCTCCGCTCCGAACTCGTCAGCGTGGATCCACGCGCCGGCATCGAAGCCGACTATAATAATAAGGTGCAACTGCGCGCCGGAGTCGGTAATTTCCAACAGGTAAAAGACGATTTTAACCCGGAAAAAAACAAACTCTCCCTGCAACCCAATTTCGGCGTGGGCCTCAGCCTCGGCCGCTTCCAAATTGATTACGCCCTGACGGACATCGGGAACGTCTCCCAAGTGCTCTACTCGCATATTTTTTCCCTCCGCCTCAACCTGAAAGGCTGAGCAACAGCCCCCGCCCCAATCAAAGCCGTTTTTTCTGAAAAATGTCGCCCAACCGTCAAAAATGTGCGCCCGATATTTGGGAAATTTAAAAGGAACCGTATCTTTGTCCCGTTCCTTACAGCCATTTAAAGTTGGCAACAGATTCTAATCTGTTCTATTTCATTTTAATCCGCTATTTTAATCCCCCGCGGATGCACTTTTATGCAATCCCTCGGTTTGTCCCAACTCTCTCCGATTTAAAAAATTGCTTTTTTAGCCTGACGACTTTCCCGTGCTGGCTAGCGCAGTCTTCTTTCCGGCTTTCAACCCGGTACCTGCGCTAACAGTACTATTATAATCTCATGGCGCCCCCTCCGGTTTGGCTCGCGGTGTGGGGCTTTTTTTTATTGGGGAATTGGGATTGGGGATTTCGGATTGCGCGAGGGGTTCCCGCAGAATTCGCAAAATGCGCAGAATCCGCAAAAATCAAGTAATCACCAGCCATCGCTAAAAATCCCCAATCCGAAATCCAAAATCCCCAATCCGCGCGAGGGTTTCCCGCAGAATGCGCAAAATGCGCAGAATCCGCAAAAATCAAGTAATCACCAGCCATCGCTAAAAATCCTCAATCCGAAATCCAAAATCCCCAATCCGCGCGAGGGGTTCCCGCAGAATTCGCAAAATGCGCAGAATCCGCAAAGATCAAGTAATCACCCGCCATCGCTAAAAATCCCCAATCCGAAATCCCCAATCCGAAATCCAAAACTCTTCCCATGTTTTCTTCCAACTTTTTCCTCGGCACTTCCACCGCCGCCGCGCAAGTAGAAACCGCCGGTGCGCATCCCTGGCGCGGACTGCGCGCCTTAGACGGCCATGTCTTTGAACGGACGACCGACCATGAGCAGCGGCGGGCGGAGGATGCGGAATATATTGCCCGACTGGGTACGGTGTATCGCTGTGGGGTGGACTGGTCGCGGCTGCAGGCAGCGCCGGGGGCGCCTTTTGATCCGGAGGTGGTACGGGAATACCGCGATTTTTTCACCGATTTGCAGCGCAGGGGCGTGCGATTGATGTTTGTGTTGCATCATTTTTGTCATCCGAATTGGTTTGAGGCGGCCGGCGGATGGACGGACGGCGCCAATACGGCGCATTTTTTGGACTATACCGCCCAATGCCTGGAGCATTTCGGCGAATTTGCCGGCTGGTGGAACACGTTCAATGAGCCGAACGTCTATGCTATGAACGGGTTTATCCTGGGCAATTTTCCGCCCCGGCGCAAGGGTCAGTACTTCACAGCCAATCAGGTACTGGATAATATGGGGAAGGCCCACGAGGCCGCGTACGCGCTGATCAAAAAGCGCTATCCAGATGCGCCGATCGGTATCTCCCTGAATACGGCCTGTTTTGAAGGGCTTAACCTGCCGGGGAAAATGGTGGCGCGGTTTGTGGACTGGTGGTTCCACGAGCGGGCGGCGCAGCCGTTTGAGCGCTGCGATTTTTGGGGAATCAGCTACTATGCCTTTATGCTGTTCGACCCGCTGCCGGTGGACGCCATCAGCCGCCGGGCAGAACTGGAGCGCCGGGGCATCCCGCACGACAAAATGTGGGGATACAAACCCGAAGGGCTGCTGCACATCTTGCGCCGCTTTCACAAAAAATACCACAAACCGGTGATTATCACCGAAAACGGCGTTTGTACCGACGATGCCCACTTGCGCATCCATGCCATCAAAGACTACCTGAAGGTCTGCGCCGACGCCTGGCAGGAGGGCGTGGACGTGCTGGGGTACATCCACTGGAGCACCTGGGATAATTTTGAATGGCACCTGGGGCCGTCCTACCGCTTTGGACTGGTGCGCGTGGATTTTGACACGATGGCGCGTACGATGACGCCCGCCGGGGAGTTTTACGAGCGGCTGGTGCAGGAACGGCGCATTCCGGAATAAGCGCGGGTTCGTCGAATTCAGGCAGAAAAACAGAGTCGCGATCGCGCATACACTGCAATTTTCGGCAGATTATGCGCAGTTTCCCGGCCGATTTGCCGCCCAATGCGGAATACGCCCCGCGCTCGAGTACCTTTGGCGGATAAAAAAACCGCGCGGCCATGCCAATACCTTTCCGCCTTGTAGTCTTCCTGTTTTTGTTATTCGAATTCGTTTCAAGTGCGCAGGTCTTCATCCCGCCGACGGACAATGCCGCTGGTCTGGCCCTGGGCGGCGCGCTGGCGGCTGCACCGGACTGGTCGCGCGGGGTGTCCAATGACGCGCAGCTGGCTACGGGGCGTGGCCCGGCCGTTTTTGCCGGCACGGCGTTGCCGTTTAGTCTGCCCGGCTGGCAGGCCCACCAGCTCCAGGCAATTTGGAAGCCGGACGCCCGCAGCGGGCTAGGGATCGAACTGCAACGTGCCGGGCTGGATGCGTATATCGAGCAGCAATTTCGCGCGGCGTATGGCCGGCGGCTCGGCGAAAAGATCCTGCTGGGCGTGCACGCACAATACCTGCGGGTATCTGCGCAGGAATACGGCGCGGTGGGCGGTATTTCGGGCGGACTGAGCATGCTGGCCGAACCGATGCCGCGGTGTTGGTTTGGCGCCCGGTTGCAGCATCCCCTGGGCGCCCAACTCGCCGGCAGGCGCCTGCCCGCGCGCCTGCAACTCGGGGCGACCTGGCGCAGCTCCGACGCCTTCCTGCTGCTCCTGGAGACCGACAAGGAGCTCGAACGTCCGGCGCAAGTGAAGGTCGGCGCAGAGTATGCCCCAAACGCCGCCGCGCGGATTCGCCTCGGTATCCGGGGCGCACCCACGCGGACGGCTTTTGGCATCGGGTTCAGACTAAAAAACGGTGTCTCCCTGGATGCAGGGGCAGAATGGCATCCGAACCTGGGACTGACCACGGCGTTTATGGTTTCGTGGCAAAAGGCTTGAGTGCAGGATTGTGTTGAATCTACTTTGCCGGTTCACGGTCTGGCGAAAAACGAATCCTTTTTCAGTCAGAGGCGACCATCGTTACTTTATTGCTATTTTTGCGGCGCACTAATCAGTATAACATGAAACACATTACAGTCATTGGCAGCGGTACCATGGGAAATGGGATCGCCCACGTATTTGCCCAGCATGCATTCGAAGTCACGCTGGTGGATATTTCACCCGCAGCCCTCGACAAAGCGCTGGCGACGATCGGCAAGAATCTGGATCGGCAGATCAGCAAAGGCGCCCTGACGGAGGCCGATAAAGCGGCCGTCCTGGCGCGGATTCATCCCCAGACCGACCTGGCCGCCGGCGTGGCCCAGGCCGAACTCGTAGTAGAGGCAGCCACGGAAAACGTGGACTTGAAATTGAAAATATTCCGCGATTTAGATGAAAAAGCGCCAGCTGGCGCGATTTTGGCGACCAATACCTCCAGCATCAGCATCACCAAAATCGCTGCGGCGACGAAGCGCCCCGCCCAAGTAATCGGGATGCACTTCATGAACCCCGTGCCGGTGATGAAACTCGTGGAGGTGATCCGCGGGTATGCCACCACCGATGCAGTGACCAGCGCAATCATGGATCTTTCCCGTCAATTGGGTAAAGTTCCGGTAGAGGTTAACGACTACCCCGGTTTCGTGGCCAACCGGATTCTCATGCCGATGATCAATGAAGCCATTTATACCTTATATGAGGGCGTCAGCGGCGTGGAGGAGATAGACACCGTGATGAAGCTCGGCATGGCGCATCCGATGGGGCCACTCCAACTGGCGGATTTCATCGGGCTGGACGTCTGCCTGGCGATCCTGCGGGTGTTGCAGGATGGCTTTGGCAATCCGAAGTACGCCCCCTGTCCGCTCCTGGTCAATATGGTGACCGCGGGCAAGCTCGGCGCGAAATCCGGGGAAGGGTTCTATACTTACACCCCGGGTGCGAAGGATTTGGTGGTGTCGGGGGCGTTTCGGAGATAGGGGGCCGCATTAGCGCATGTCGGAGGCTTCCCCGACATGCGCTAATGCGCAAAAGAAAACCCAATCCCAAAAGACCACCACAGTTTCCCGTGGTGCGCCCACTGGTTGCCCACCTCGCTCGCGTAATCTTTCCCGAGCATCAGTCCAATCGTATATTCTTCCAACTGCAGGATCAATCCGGTGCCCCAACTCAGGCCGGGCACGACCTCGGTTCCTTCCCGACTCCGTTCAACCGACACATTGTCGTTGTCCAGATTGATAAAGGTGAGTCCGCCGGTAACAGGCACCGTCACCGACACGTGCTGCTTGCAGGCAAACTGATGCCGCAGGCCGACAAACGCCCCAAGCGTCACATCCGTGGTCATTCGAAAAGCCGCATTTTCCGGCTGCTTCCGAATCTTGAAAGGCAGGGTAAGCTGTCCGCCGACAATCCGGCTTGCGCCAAATAAAGCGCGCCGAACGCTATCCCGCGGAACCGGCGGATGCGCGCGGCCGGCCGGCGAGACCAACCCGGATTCCTCCTGTGCGCACAGCGATAGGTTGGCGCTGCAAAACAGCGCGGCAAAATAGCAGGCAATAACCCGGTGCTTCATATACGATAGGTATTAGTATGAATAAAAGTAACTGGTTAGCAGGATCGCTGTCTGGCCCAAAAAGTCCCATTTTCCGCCATACTTTGCGATTTTTTTTGACCATAGCGCTGCTATGGCCTGCAAAAAATCGCTTCGTCTGGCGAAAAATGGATCCTTTTTTG
>JBEIDF010000207.1:0-6247 GCA_040383605.1 Lewinellaceae bacterium | reverse complement strand
TTTATTGTTTATACCGACAATTCTTTCGCCGAGCCGATCCCCGATACGCAGGTACGGTTTTTATCCCCTAAAAATAAAACCTTCGTTATCAAGGTCGTGTACTGGCTGAACGCCTGAACATACTTTTACCGTAACTGGTTAGCAGGATCGCTGTCTGGCCCAAAAAGTCCCATTTTCCGCCATGCTTTGCGATTTTTTTTGACCATAGCGCTGCTATGGCCTGCAAAAAATCGCTTCGTCTGGCGAAAAATGGATCCTTTTTTGGCTCAGACGCGACCTGCTAACCAGTTCGTTTTTGATTTGAAAGATGTGTTTTTTGTATAATCCAGCCCACAAGAACCAGCGAGATCAGGGCGGCGTACCAGGGTACTTGGACGTCCTGCTCGAGGTCAATTGTGGAGAGTTTACTTTTGTAGAGATATTGTCCGACTACCTGCAGGGCATTATTAAAGAAATGCGCGGCGACCGGCACCCAGAAATTGCCGGTTTGCCAGTACAGCCATCCGAGCAGCACGCCCAGCAGCCAGCGCGACAAAAAACCTTCAAATTGCAGGTGGATTGCGCTGAAAATGGCTGCGGAGACCAGGATAGCGAGCCAGGCGGGGAAGATTACCCGTTGCATTTGGCGCTGTAGGACGCCGCGAAAGACAATTTCTTCTCCGATTGCGGGCAGCAGGGCAATAATCGTCAGGTTAGCGATCAGTTCCCAGGGAGTTTCCATGATCAGCAGTCCCTTGATGGCTTCATTGGTTTGCGACTCCATTGTCCGCAGGTAATCGGGAATTGGCAGCGCTTTATTCAGGGTATAGAGAAAAAGTACGAGTGGGATCGAGCAAACGATCAGGGCGATTCCCCGTCCCAGCGCGCGCCAGTCTGGCGCCTGCCGGGCGCCCAGGTAATCCCGCCAGTCGCTGTTTACTGTGGGTTTGCGATAATAGACCCATACAGTCAGGAAGCCGGCGGCCACGAACGAGAAGGCATGGTTAATTCCCAGCGCCAGCCGCATGACCCATCGCGATGCGGCCGGGGCGTCTGCTGTCAGTCCGCCGGAGATAACCGCGACATCGCCGCCCAGCAGCGGGATCAGGGTCATTGCCAGGGCAGCGCCCAAGCTGGCGCCCATCAGTATCAGGGCGAACAGGCTGAGCAGTACCAGGGCGACAGACGGCTCCGCCGCACCCCGCCACAAAACCTCCCGGCCCCCTCCGTTGTTTTCTTCCATAGAGTTGTACTTTTGCGGCAAAGATAATCCGCAATCCGAAATCCCAAATCCGCAATCCGCAATTCTATGCTTCGTCTTTCCGTCAACATCAACAAAATCGCCTTAATTCGGAACGCCCGCGGCGGCAATCTGCCCGATCTGCTGCAAGTTGCCCGGGACTGCGAGGATTTCGGCGCCCAGGGCATCACGGTGCATCCTCGGCCCGATCAGCGCCACATTCGATACGACGACATTCCGGCCTTGCGCGCGGTTGTCCGCACCGAATTCAACATCGAAGGGAATCCCGAGCCGGATTTTATGGACTTAGTCTGCGCCAATCCGCCGCATCAGTGCACCCTGGTGCCCGACAGCCAGGATCAGCGCACCAGCGACCACGGCTGGGACACCGTATCCCATGGCGGTTTTCTGCGCGATATCACGGCTGCATTACAGGAGCGGGGCATTCGGGTTTCCATCTTTGTGGATCCCGATCCGCGCATGATTGCGGGCGCCAAGGCCATTGGCGCAGACCGGGTGGAGCTCTACACCGGTCCGTATGCCGCCCATTATCCCCATGATCCGGCGGCGGCGGTCGCACCCTACGCGCGCGCCGCCGAAGAAGCCGCCCGGCTTGGGATTGGATTAAATGCAGGCCATGATCTCAATTTGGCCAACCTGCATTATTTCAAGCGCCATTGTCCGCAACTGTTGGAGGTCAGTATTGGGCACGCGCTTATTTGCGATGCGTTGTATTATGGGCTTTCTAATACGATTCGGATGTATTTGCGGCAGCTGTCGGGGGCGTAAGGGTGTTGTTTTGAATGTTGAGTGCCGGGTTACAAAATCAATGGGTGTCCTGTGGCTTTAGGCCGGTTTGTTAGAAGCGATTTAGCGCTGTGTTCCGACACGCGGAGTGGCGCCGCGCTGAAGCACGGCGGACGGGCCGGCCTAAAGGCGCGGCGGACCCGCGATTTCGGTGTCCTGTGGCTTTAGACCGGTTTGTTAGAAGCGATTTAGCGCTGTATTCCGACACGCGGAGTGGCGCCGCGCTGAAGCACGGCGGACGGGCCGGCCTAAAGGCGCGGCGGACCCGCGATTTCGGTATCCTGTGCCTTTAGGCCGGGTTGTTAGAAGCGATTTAGCGCTGTGTTCCGACACGCGGAGTGGCGCCGCGCTGAAGCACGGCGGACGGGCCGGCCTAAAGGCGCGGCGGACCCGCGATTTCGGTGTCCTGTGGCTTTAGGCCGGTTTGTTAGAAGCGATTTAGCGCTGTATTCCGACACGCGGAGTGGCGCCGCGCTGAAGCACGGCGGACGGGCCGGCCTAAAGGCGCGGCGGACCCGCGATTTCGGTGTCCTGTGGCTTTAGGCCGGTTTGTTAGAAGCGATTTAGCGCTGCATTCCGATACGCGGAGTGGCGCCGCGCTGAAGCACGGCGGACGGGCCGGCCTAAAGGCGCGGCGGACCCGGGATTGCGGCTCCGCAATCGCTGTCTTTTTCTCAACTTTTCCCGCCGCCGCGTGTTATACCGAAAATTCATCTATCCAATATGGCAGACTGGATCATCAATACCCTGGCCGTAATCGGCGCGTACACCGGCATGGAATTTATGGCGTGGTTCACCCACAAATACGTTATGCACGGATTGCTTTGGGATTGGCATGCCGATCACCACAAAGCAAAACACGAAAAGGAGGGATTTCTGGAAAAGAACGACCGATTTTTTCTCGTGTTCGCTATTCCGTCGGCTTTCTGTTATATGTACGGCAGTATGACCCAAACCTGGTGGGTATTTTTCATCGGCGTGGGCATCTCCCTGTATGGATTAACGTATTTTCTGATCCACGATGTGTATATCCATCGGCGCTTTAAGTGGTTCAAACAATTGGAAGGCACATACTCCCGCGCCATCCTGCGGGCGCATGGCGCGCATCACGCGAAAAGCACGAAAGAAGACTGTGAATCTTTCGGTCTGCTGGTCGTGCATCCGAAGTTTTTTAAACGGCGGAGCCAAAAAATGGCGGATAGCAGCGAAGAGTAGGCGGGCTGCAGCGCTGGTAAGAGCATGTCTAAAATTATATTTCTCGCTAATAGGAAAGTCTTTTTCAGCCAACCTTCGTTCTTTTTTTTCGCCGTAATTAGTCCCATTACGACTGCAAAAAGCGCCTTGTCTGGCTAAAAAATCCTTTTCATATTAGCAGATAATATAATTTTGGACACGCTCTAAGGCGTTTTTAGGGCTCCAACGGCAGCAGTTTGCTTTCTGGGGCAGTCTCCAGCGTTGGCGCCTGCGCGTGTAAATCCTGTCCGTTCAGCACTTTTTCATAGAGTTTCAGATAATCGGCCGCCATGCGCGCCGCGGAAAAATTGTCTGCCACATACTGTCGGCAGCGGTTGCGGTCGAAGTCGTCGGCGCTTTTGATCGCCTCCACCAGTTCTGATTTTTTGATAGACAGTCGCCCGAATTCCGAGTACAGCGCCTCCACCTGCCCGCCGCTGTGTGCCGCCTCGTGCATTCGACCGCCGAGCAGTTCCGGCAGGGCGCCATAAGGCGTTCCAAAAACCGGACAGCCAAAGAACAGGCTTTCGATGATCGCCAGTCCGAAGGGTTCGTGCCACAGCACGGGAAACACCAGCCCTTTTGATCCGTTGAGCAGCACATTTTTCCCGTCTCCGCCCACCATCCCGTGAAAGCGCACGTTGGGCGACAGCGTTACGCGCAGGCCCATCCGAAAATTGACCCGTGTGCCGCCCAATACGTGCAGGCGCTCACCGGCTTTGCCGGTCAGTTCGATAGCGCCGCGCACGTTTTTCACCCGCCAGGCCGCATTTCCCAAAAAATGAAAATACGAGCGCCGGTTGTCCATCGCCGGCTCGCCATAGTCGTCCCAATCCAACCCATTATACACAAAGACCGAGCCGCCGTGCCGCTGCGCGTGGTTGTGCGAGACAAAAACCGTGTTTTTATCAAACACCTTCGGCTGGTTGCTATTGCCATGCACGGTGGTGACCGTCGGCTTGGGCAGCACTTCCGAAGATTCAAAATGCAGGTGCACCAAATCCACGTCGTCGGGAATCTGATTGGCCAGCGGCGTTTTTTCCCGAAGCGTGAGCACCCGCGCAAAAGGGCAACTGGAACCCTTTTTTACCAAAAAAGATACCTCGTGCCCCTTGTCCGACAGCGCCTTGCCCAACCACCAGATAATGCGTTCGGTGCCGCCGTAAAAGTGGACGGGAATTTTTGTATTGTTGACGAGCAGTATTCGCATAGGCGCCGGTTTTGAGCAGGGTAAAAGCCTGTTCGGATTTTGCCGCGGAGGCGATATTTTTCAAATTTTATTTTTAAAAAATTAAATTTTCGGTTCAATATGCTTTTTAAAGCAAAATTAAATTTAATTTAAAAATAAAATTTGGTCACTACCAGTTTGCGATCAGGATTTGAACAGGCCGTAATTCACAAAGATGAAGTTTCCCTGCTTATTGACCAAAATACAGCTCCAAAAAATAATCATCTTTGCAGGTAACTTTTTTTCTGCCGCTATGCCTGCATCCAAGAACTATCAAAGTACGCTGGACTATCTGTTCAGCCGCCTGCCCATGTACCAGCAGGTGGGCGCCGTCGCGTATAAAAAAGACCTGACCAATACGCGCGCGCTGTGCGCGCAGCTCGGCGATCCGCAGCGCCGCTTCCCCAGCGTGCACATCGGCGGCACCAACGGGAAGGGGTCGGTCAGCCATTTCCTGGCGGCTATATTCCAGGCTGCCGGGTTAAAAGTTGGGCTTTACACCAGTCCGCACTACAAAGACTTTCGCGAGCGCATCAAAATCAACGGCCGGTATATCCCCCGGGAGCGGGTGACGGCGTTTGTAGAAAAAAACAAACCGATGCTCGAAGCCATCCAGCCGTCTTTTTTTGAAATGACCGTTGCCCTTGCATTCGACTATTTTGCGCAGGAAAAGGTGGATATTGCCGTGATTGAAGTGGGCTTAGGCGGCCGCTTGGACAGCACGAATGTGATCACGCCGCTGCTCAGCGTCATTACCAATATTAGCTACGACCACATGGACATCCTGGGGGATACGCTCGATAAAATCGCTTTTGAAAAAGCGGGTATCATCAAACCCGACGTGCCGGTCGTCATCGGCGAAACACACCCGGAATCCGCGCCGGTTTTCCTGAAAAAAGCAGCGGAGACCGGCGCGGAGATTGTGTTTGCCGACCAGCGATACGCCCTGCAGATCGCCGATTGCCCCGCGTCGCAAGGGTCGGAGACGGCGCGCGGACTGGAGGACGTCAGTTGCTACGCAATTTTTAGAAACCAACAACCCGCCGGCGATCTGCAATTGCAGGGCGGCGGCCCGTACCAGCCGCGCAATTTGGCCACGGTATTGCAAGCCTGGGAGCTGCTGTGCGCGCAACCTGGATTTTTGTCTGTTTTAAAAAATAAAAAGATTGACGCCGAGGCGCCGGCGCTGCAGGCGTATTTACAAACAGGCTTGGCGCGGCTGCGCGATCTGACGCGGTTCATCGGCCGCTGGCAAATTATCGGCCGAAACCCGACCATCCTCTGCGACAGCGCGCACAACGAGGCCGGCCTGCAGGCCGCCTTCGAACAAATCAGCCGCCTGCCCGCGCAACGGCTGCATATCGTCTGCGGTTTTGTGGCAGACAAAGACCTCAACAAGGCGCTGCGGCAGTTTCCAACCCAGGCCGCTTATTACTTCGCAAAAGCAAATATTCCGCGCGGACTCGACGCCGCCGCCCTCCGCGCCGCCGCCGCCGAACGGGGCCTGCACGGAAAATCCTACCGCTCCGTCAAAAACGCCCTCGCTGCCGCAAAACGCGCCGCCGCAAAAAACGACCTGATCGTGGTGATCGGCAGTATCTTTGTCGTGGCTGAAGTTCTGTAAGAGCATGTCTAAAATTATATTTCTCGCTAATATGAAAGTCTTTTTCAGCCAACCTTCGTTCCTTTTTTTCGCCGTAATTAGTCCCATTACGCCTGCAAAAAGCGCCTTGTCTGGCTAAAAAATCCTTTTCATATTA
>JBEIDF010000206.1:0-6250 GCA_040383605.1 Lewinellaceae bacterium | reverse complement strand
TTTTTGCTAACATCAAGGTCTCCATCCAAACAGGGCATCCATCGTCAGTTCTTTTTGTACCTGCCCGGAAGGCGGCGATAAGCTTGCCTCAACCCAATTTTTAGCCAAATATAAAATCATAATCGGCTAAAAACAGGCTAAAAACACCTTTTTTAGCCGATTATGCGTTTTAAAACGGCTAAAATCTCCAACCGGACCGGGCGCTCCACTTTGCGCCGGACGGTGCATCCTGGCGGCGCAGATACTTGCATGCAGCGCGGTGGATAGGCGCGCTGTATGGGTGCCTACCCGTTGCGTTATGCCTGACGATCACCGTTTATAGTATCTCAAAAATTAAACACGCTTTAGCAGCATCAGCCGCCAAAGCGTGTTTTAGTTTTAATAAAAAAACCAATCCTTACTTAATCCCGTGCATCATGCGCCGCAACAGGCCGCTCATCAGGAAGAGCGTGGCTGCGGCAACCCCTGTCAGGGCAATAAACACCGTAAAGAACTCATAGAGATTGGTGATTTGATATCCAAGGAAGCTGGTCGTTGCGGAGCCGCCTTCGCCGCCCGGAATGAGGGCGCTCAAAGTACCCGCAAACTTATTAGCAGCCGCATTCGCCAAAAACCAGGTGCCCATCAGCAAGGAAGAAAAGCGCAGCGGCGCCAGTTTGGATACCATCGCCAGGCCGATTGGCGACAGGCACAATTCGCCCATCGTGTGCAGGATATACAGCGACAACAACCACCACATGCTGATTTTTACGGTGCTGTCCACGCCGTGCACCCCGAAGGCAATCACGATGTAGCCGAGGCACAATAAAGCAAGGCCCCAAGCCATTTTCATGGGCGATGCAGGCTCGGCGTTTTGCTTGTGGAGGAAATCCCAAAACAAGGTAAAGATCGGCGCTAATACAATGATCGCCAATGGATTGACTGACTGAAACCAACTTGCCGGCATCACCCAGCCTCCAATATTCCGGTTGGTCTGCTGATCGGCAAAGAGCGTCAGGGAAGCGCCCGCCTGCTCGAAAGCACTCCAAAAGAAAATGACGAAGAATGCGAGGATGATAATTACGCCGATGCGCGAGCGCTCCTCTTTGGTCAGCGACTTGTCGAGGATGATAATCAGCGGCATGATAATCATCGCGCCGTAAATTAAGTAGCCGACGACATCCAGATCGCTGTTGAACAGGTTTTTAAAGCTGAGCAGTAAGAAAATGACGAGCATAGACCCGACAATAATCAGCAGATTTTTGAAGTCGAGCTTTTGTACAGGCATCCCGATCGGCGCGCCATCCGGTCCTACCAGATACTTATTTTTCAGCATCTCGAAAGAAATGGTGCTGATGACCATCCCGATCCCGGCGGCTAGGAAGCCCCATTTGAAGTCTGCAATACTCCCCGTATCGCCCAGTCCTCCGCAAATTAGCGGAGCAAAGAAGGCGCCCAGGTTGATGCCCATGTAAAAAATGGTGAAGGCGCTGTCCACCCGCCGGTCGCTCTGCGGGTATAGCTGCCCTACCATCGTGGAAATGTTAGGCTTGAAGAAACCATTGCCGACGATCAGCACGGTCAGACCGGCCCACATCATGGTCGTCGCCAACGCAGGGTTGGATAAAAGGCTGCCGCACAGAAACATCATAAACTGTCCGATGGCCATCAGGATACCCCCAATGAGGATACTCCGCCGGTTGCCCAAATAGCGGTCGCACAGATACCCGCCCAGCAAGGGCGTGAGGTACACCAGTCCGGTAAAACTACCGTAGATGTTCGACGCGTCCTGGCTGTTGAATACCAGTGCCTTCGTCAGGAAGAGGATGAAAAGGGCGCGCATGCCGTAGTAACTGAAGCGCTCCCACATTTCTGTGAAAAAGAGGACATAAAGCCCTTTGGGATGCCCCGTTGCAGCGGCGCCTGCTGTGTTCGTGTTTGTCATATAAACCCGTATCGTTGGTGAAATAATATTACCGTTGCGTGAAGATAGGGGTCGGTAATATCCCAGGCAGCGCATGCTACCGGTTGCCAATCACTACCTTTCAAGCGCAATAGTACGCAAGAAATTAAATTTCTCCGCGAATCTCCAATTTTTTTTAACAAAATGGAAGATTTAGTGTTTATCGAAATTATTGATTGGCTACCTCCGACCGGAAAGCGGCCAGCAGTGCTGCTGCCGATGATACGGTATCGGCGTCGGCGCGCAACTGAAGCAGGCGCGCGGCAGTTTGGAAAACAAAGGCGGGACTATCACCCTGGTTGCGCAGGGTAGCCAGCGCGGCGGCGCCGGCGGATTTAGAGAGTTTTTGGCCGGATTCGTCCAGCAACAAGGGATGAAAAAGGAACCGGATATTCAAAAACCCGGTAGCGCCCAGGGTTTCTGCCAAAAATAGCTGCGCTTCCGTGGAGGCCAACAAATCGGCGCCGCGAATAATGTGCGTGATCCCGAAATACAGATCATCCGCCACATTGGCGATTTGGTATGCCGGAATGCCGTCGCGGCGGCGAACCACAAAATCGGGCATCGCGGCTCCCAGTGGCGTGCGAATGCGCCAGGCGACGTCCGGATCGTCCAGCGACAAACCCTGCTCCCGGAATGCCGCCGGGTACCGGCCGTCGTATGGTGCGAGCGCTTTTCTGGATTTCCGACAGGCGAACAGGCAGTTTTTCCCATACAAAGTTTCGAGCAGATTGTGGTACAGGTCGAGCCGGCGGTACTGCGACCAGCGGGATTCGAAATCAGCGGCATCCCGTGGTCCGTCATCCCAGTCGAGGCCCAGCCAATGCAAGGTATCGAAGACATCCTGTACGTATTCGGGGCGTTTCCGGTCGGCGTCCAGATCGTCTATGCGGAGTAGCAGCCGCGCGCCGGGGCAGTACCGGGCGGCGATCCAATTCAGGATAAAATTCAGGGCATTTCCGAGGTGCAGGTACCCGGAGGGGGTGGGCGCCAGGCGCAAGCGGGCGCCGGGCGTCAGGCTGCGTACAAAGGCACGGAACTGCAGCGGAAACGGGGATTCCGGCGTCTCCGACATGGTCTTACTGTGTGCGGGCTTTTTTCTCAAATTCCCGGATCAATTCCTCCGGGGATTTCCCCAAGTTTTTCAGTGACACCTGCACGTCGTCGAGGTAGTTGGGATCGTCTGGGTAGCGCTTCAGAAAATCCTGGTACACTGTTTTGGCTTTATCCAGATCACCAAGATCATTTTCATAAATAAAACCCGACAGAAACAGTGCCGCCGGCGCCTGGCGGTGTTCCGGGAGTTGCGACTCCACCTGATAATACAATTGCAGCGCCTTCTTGGGATTGCCGATACTTTTCGCCAGTCCGGCCGCCTGCATGAGGATGCGGACGTAGGCGTCCGGCTGTTTCTTTTCTTTTTGCAGGGCGGCGGCGGCTTCGGAGATTTCGATAAAGGCGTCTGCGTCCGCCAAATTCAAGGCGCCGGGCCGGGAATTGTCCATCATCTTTCGGTCGAGCCGATAGAGGCTGCTATCTATCCAGCGGAGGTTATTCAGCAGGTTCGCGTGCATTTCATCAATATCTTCAGGTTGGCGGCTGAGATCGGGCGTGGATTTGTAGAGATAGGCCGTCCAGATCCGGGCCATTGCGCCGAACAGTTCCCCCATATCCTGGCTGCCGGCGGCGTATTGTTTTACGCCGTCGTTGAGGATACGAACGGCCGCCACCGTATTTTTTTGTTTAGCGAATTTCAAACTGGCGGCTTTTGCCAGGTACTGCAGGTTTCGGGACGTATCCTGCGGGTGTTCCGAAACTGTTTGCAGGTATAGCGCGACGAGCGAGTCGGCCGCTGCGGTGGAGAAATTTTTCTCCAGTGCATTTTCGAGGCGCGCAATGTCGGCCGTGGTGTCCTGCTGTTTACAGCACCAGATACCGGATGCTGTTATTAATACGAAAAAAAGCGATTTTTTTAGCATAACAAAACAAATTCGAGATTCAACCAAATTTTCTCGCCGAACCCAACAACGCCGTTCTAATATTATGAAGGGTAAGAAAACAATCCATAAGGGCTGTGCACGGTGACTTTTTCGCCGTTTGCGGCCTCCACCCTGCCGATGACGCGGGCTTCGATTCCGAATTGTTGGGCGAGTTCGACGAGCGCATCTGCGTATCGGGGCGGCAGGTACAATTCCATGCGGTGGCCCATATTAAAGACCTGGTACATTTCCCGCCAGTCGGTGCCGCCGCTTTCCTGAATGAGTTTAAACAACGGCGGAACTTCCAAAAGGTTGTCTTTAATGATATGGACATTTCGGACGAATTTCAGCACTTTCGTTTGTCCGCCACCGGTGCAGTGAATAATTCCGTGGATCTGCTTCTGATAACGGGCAAGCACTTCGCGCAGCAGCGGCAGGTAGGTGCGCGTGGGGGAGAGCAGCAGTTTACCTACGTCCATCTGGCGGCCGGCGGCCTCCATTTTGTCTGTCAGCCGGTATTTCCCGTTATAGACTACGGCGGCGGGGATCGCAGGGTCGAAGGATTCGGGATAGGTCGTGGCATATTCCTGGCGGAGCACATCGTGCCGGGCGGCGGTCAGGCCATTGCTGCCCATACCGCCGTTGTATTCCGATTCATAGGTGGCCTGGCCATAAGACGCGAGGCCGACGATCGCGTCGCCGGGGCGGATATCATTCACCAGCACCTTACTTCGGCGCATCCGCGCGAAGGCCGTATATCCGACGTCAATGGTGCGGACGACATCGCCTACATCGGCTGTTTCGCCGCCGGCCTCGTGGATATGCACGCCGTAGTCGCGCATTTTGGCGACAAAGGCCGACATGCCCTGGATGACTGCGGCGATCACCTCACCCGGGATGAGCGATTTATTTCGGCCGATGGTACTGGAGAGCATAAACTGATCGGTACAGCCTACGCAGGCCATATCATCAAGGTTCATGACGATTGCATCCTGAGCGATCCCTGCCCAGACCGACAGGTCGCCGGTTTCACGCCAATACAGATAGGCGAGGCTGGTTTTTGTTCCGGCAGTATCCGCATGCAGGAGGTTGCAATAGCGGGCATTTCCGCCGGCGATATCCGGCAAGATTTTGCAAAATGCGCCCGGGAACAGTCCCTTGTCGAGATACTGAATTGCGGCGTGCACTTCGTCTTTAGAGGCGGAGACGCCGCGGAGGTCGTATTTAAGTTTAGCCACCTTTTCTGAAAATCGTTCGAGTGAGCAGGAATAAGGGAGTTTGTCAGGCGTTTTTTTCCCAGGTTCGGAACACGGCGGTATCGGCGAAAATCCGGGAGAGTATGGCTTGGTCGAGTTCCGTCAATTCCTTTCCCCGGCGCGCCATCACTGCTTGCGCCACCTCGCGCGCTTCGTCGAAGCGGTAGGTGCGGTATCCGGCTTCCGGGCCGCCCCAGGAGAAGTCCGGCACGAAATTGCGATGAAAGCCGGCGCCATACAGGTTGGCGAAAACGCCGACCACTGTGCCAGTATTAAAGCTGGTATTGATGGCGCACTTAGAGTGATCGCCCATGAATAGTCCGCAAAATTGTTCGCCGGTTTTGGCGAAACGTTCTTCTGCGTAATCCCACAGACGCACCTCGCTGTAATTATTTTTAAGATTCGAGTTATTTGAATCGGCGCCGAAGTTGCACCACGCGCCGATGACCGAATCGCCGAGAAAGCCGTCATGCGCTTTGTTGGAGTTGGCGAACAGGATAGTACGGGCGACTTCGCCGCCGACCTTGCATCCGGGGCCGATGGTGGTGGGGCCGTAAATTTTAGCGCCCATTTTCAGTACGGCCTGATCGCAGACGGCGATAGGCCCCCGGAGCAGGCAGCCCTCCATGATTTCCGCATTTTTTCCGATATAAATGGGGCCGTTGGTGGTTTGGAACACGCAGCATTCCGCTTTGGCGCCTTCTTCCAGGAAAACCGGATGCGGGCCGATAACCCGATTGGTATCCGACAGCGGTTGTGATTTTCGGCCGCGGGTGAGCAGGTCGAAATCGTGAAGCAATGCTTGCGCGTTCAAGCTGTTCAACTGCCACAGGCGGGAAAACACGGTGATTGGCGCATCGTCTTCCAGGTTCCTGCCGTCCAGATTGCCGAGGGCTTCATCCGACACCAGGAGTTCGAACTGCGCTTCATCGAGCCGGACGGCCAGCAACTCATCGTGGCGAATCAGCGCCTGGCCGGTTTGAAGCGTGCGGAACAGCGAATAAGCGGCCTGATCCGGCACGATACAGGCATTAATAACCAAGTTATCGCTTCCGATGTGAATGGGATAGCGA
>JBEIDF010000205.1:0-6295 GCA_040383605.1 Lewinellaceae bacterium | reverse complement strand
GCGTATTTTGAAGCAGGCGCCGACGGATTCGATGCCGAAATTCAGGCATTTGGCGCCTGCTGCCAAACCTCGGATTTCAAGGAAGGCGCCTCGGCGTTTCTGGAAAAACGAACAGCGAAATTTGAAGGAAAGTAACCAGGTACAAGTACCCCTTCTGTGAGATGCCGAGCGCCGCGGTTCCGACACCAGCGTGTGTCTAAAGTTATATTTTTCACGCATGCATGAGCAGAAAATACAGCCCTAGATAGGCGCCTAATCCAGAAACGCTAGCAACATCCGGTAATCGTCCCACCGGGAGTTCTCGTTTTTCATTTCCAGTAAATCCAACAATACCTCGCCATAGTGCGCGTCCAAGTCGGGCGCTGTGCGCGCGCTGCGCAGTTCCAGCAGCCCGGTGCGGAGCTGTTCCATGCGCCAGGCGAAGGTTTTTTCCATCTGTGCGAGCACTTGCGCGCACACAGCTTCGTGGTTTGCCGTGCTGTCTGCCACCTGCGCTTGTTTGAACGCCGCATTACCCCGCGCGACCATCCGGCCGTCTTCCAATATAAAATAGGCCGTGTGCGGCCAGGGGCCGTTGGGCGCCAGCAAATGCGCGTACAGCACCAGCTGGAGATCTTCGCGGTTTCGAAATTGCTCCAGGCGCCAGGTTGCGCCGCTCCACTTCAAGTCCACAATGGCGCGCTCATCGCCTCGGCGCAGCACGAGATCAGCCCTTCCTTTTACAGGGACGCCGGCGAATTCGCCGCGCAGCGGATATTCTGTTCCCTCCACCTGCCAGCCGTTGTCGCGCAGCAGCGTAATCAGGCTCCAGGCTGCATGCCGAATACGATTTAAAAAAACATTGCGTTCCGGTTCGCGCCCATACAAAAGCAACGTGGCGCCTTCCTGCTCCAGCAGTTTTGGCGCTTTTTCGCGCACCCACTGGTGGACGTCCGCGCGATCCCAATCGTGAAACGGCTGTTCCAACAGGGTTTCAAAAAACCGGTGCGCCAGGCTGCCCAGGAGGGTACGATCCGGTGTCACCGCGTACAGACTGACCGGATACAGTGCGACTTTATTGCGCAGGAACCAGCGGTGCGGGTAATAAAATAACGTCTCGAGGCCGGTCGGCGTCTCGTATGCGCTCGCCGGAATTTTTTCCGGGTCTGATACCTGCAGGAAGGGTCGCGCGTTGCCGCGCACGCGGGGTTGCGCCGGCGTCTGCGGCGGGAGCGCAAACCAGCGGGCGAGCTGCTCGCGACCCGCTTCCGTGCCGACATCCGCCACCAGTGCTTCCCAACCGGAGAAGGCAGCCGCCAGATCGCCCTGCAGCAGGCTCGGCAAGGCGTCGCTCCCAGCCACCTGCTCCGGCATTACCAACATCAGTTGCTTGCTGCTCTGCCATACCGGTACTTGCCGCCTGTACCGCCGTCGTTGTGCCTGTTCGGCGGGACGTTCTGGCTGGATGCCACGCGTCGCCAACCACGCGCGTTCGGCCGGATGCCAGGGGTCTGGCGACAGCACCGGCTCGTCAAAAACGCAATTCCACCACAAAATAGAATCCGCCGGACTTGCCATCGCGCCGGGTTGATGAATAAAATCCAATCGGCCCTCCGCGCCGACGGTGATCTGCACCGGCGAGGGTTCGTAGATAGTGCGCACGATCCGCTCTAATTCGAGATATCCGATCTGCGATTCAGGCAAAGCCCGCAGTAAATCCCGGATGCGGCGGGCCTGTTCCGAGAGTACCGGCAGGGAGGGATTCCGCGCAGCCTGCCGATTGTAGAGGTCTCGCGACCACTCGTACAAATAATCGTATATTTCCACGGCCGCTGCCTTCGGCGCCAGGCCGTCGGCCCGGTACCGTTTCCGGTCAAACCAAAATTCATATTGCCTTCTCACCTCTTTTCCAGTGTTTTCCCGCTCCAGGTACGCGTACACCGCTGCGAACCAGCGGTCGCTGAACAAGCCCGGCCGATCGGCCATGACGCGGGCGATTTCCAGCGCCAAGCCATCATCGAGGGGTTTGACGGCCAGGGTAACGAACTCCATGATCTTGAATACATCCAGCGGTTCCCACAGAAAAACCGGCGCGAGTTTAAGCACCTGCAGGGAAGGTCGCGCCAAGGAGGCGGAGAGTACGCCTTCTGGCGGCATATTTTGCAGAATCAGCGCCTGCTCCAGGGTGCGATTCAACTCGGGCAGCAGGAGCAAGGGGCGCCAGGAAGGGTTGTGCGCCAGCATACCGGCCAGGAGCGGCGCCGCATCGCTGTCGCGCCGGGTCTTGAGCACCATTAAAGAACCATCGCAACGGGCGGGGCGCTTATCCGAGACCAGTCCGAGCAGCTTTTGCTGTAAGCGGCCCAGATCGGTATCCGGATCGGCGGACACGACCGGCCCCTTCAAGTGGATCGGCACGCCGAGGCGACGCCAAAGCGCCACCAAACGCCGGAGGGCTTGCGGCATACAGTCCTCGGGTTCGTACAAACTGATCTCCCCGACAAAAACTGGTTCCTGCTCCAGCGCGCGACAAACATCCTCCAGGCGATCGGCAAAACCGGCCGATAAAAATGCATTTTCTGGCGCGGCAGCCTTTGCGCGGAACAGGATCTCCACACCGGCCAGTTCGCGGAGCCGAGCCGGCGCCTCTTCGGAAAAAGCAAAGTCCCACCCGGCCGTACGCAGCGCATCGCGCAGCGTGAGCAATCCCTGGGCCGTTGCGAAGCGATCGGCCTCCAAAGATGCGGCATAAAACGGCGGTACAGGCGCTTGGGCGCCAAATTGCTGCAACGCCTGTCGGTACAGTTCGATCCGAAGATAATCAGTCTGTTCCTCCCGACCGTCTAAACCCAGTTGCTTTTCAAGCCAATGCAACAAGCGAACCGGACCCGCAAACAGGTGGCCGGCAAGCGGCGCAGCGGCGGGAAGGTGGGAGGGAGCGTCGAAGTCGGTACTGAGGTGGAGCATGGAGAATTGCGGATTGCGGATTTCAGATTGGGGATTGGGGAATTGATGTATTTTTGCGCGGATAAAAGTAAAGAAGATTCGTCATGGAACAAAAAGATATCGTAAAAACGAGTGAAATCCGGATTCGCGTGGGTTTAGACAAGGATCAAATCCCGGCTACCATCGAATGGTCGGCTTCGGAGATGCATCCGGAGGGGGTGTACGAAGCCTGCAAGGCGATGGCGATTGCCCTGTTTGATCAGGAGCACCGCGACACCCTGCGGATTGACTTATGGACCAAGGAGATGCAGGTGATGGAAATGGATCGTTTCATTTATCAAATGTTGCGCTCCCTGAGTCAGACCTACCTTCGGGCCACGCAGAACAAAGAATTGGCGGAAGAAATGGCCAAATTTGCACATTATTTTGGGGAAAAAACGGAAATTCTTCCGAAGGAGTAAACCCGCCAAAGTTCGTTGTGCGGCCGTTATTTTGCGGTGAGCCCCTGGAACAGCCAGTTGGCGAGCGCCTGGCGGTTGGAGGTAACTACCAGGCGCTGCTGATCCCACTCGTTTCGGATGTTGGCCAGTTCCACGTAAACGGCGCGCGGAATTTCTGTTTCGCGCAGCGTGTACAAATCGCGGCCGGAAACCGTGCCGCTGTATCGTCCGCCGGCGCGGATTTTGGCATATTTTTGGAAAAAGGTTCTGTGAATCTTTTTGGCAAGCGCTTCGCTTTCCGAGCCGTTCAGGCGGTGGTAGAAGAACGCGTCAATTCGTTGGTTGCGCGTGCGGGAATCCACGTGAATTTCGATTAAGGTTTGCTCGGTGAGGCCGGCCTTGAGGTGTTGGCGGTAGAGGGCATTGACCAAGTCGGCGCGTTGAGCGAGCCGGGCTTTTTGATCCTCCGGAATTACGCGGTTGCCCCAGACGAACTCGTCCTTATCACATTCGAGGTAGCCTTCGTCGCGGATGCCGTCGTCTGGATCGCGGACAATCATGTACGCGCTGGCGCCGTGACTGACGAGGAGCCGTACCAGGCGGAGCGACACATCATAGGCGTATTCGTCTTCGCACAGATTATGTCCGGCGCGCGTGCCCTGGGCGCCGACGTCCGGCCCACCGTGTCCGCTAATGACATAGTATGCCCTGCCGGCCAGTTTGTTGCTGATGCGCGGCGTTTTTTGGTATTTTTCACCAAAAACAGGAAAGGCGCCGCTACTTCCCGGAGGCGCCAATTCCGCTTCGCCCCGCAGTTGGGCTTCTGCTTCCGCGGCGCCGATTTCGCCTTCCGTCACCTGCTCGTCGCAGTGCAACTCATGCCAGGGCACCCACAATTGCTTACTTAGGGTAAAATTGTCTTTCCGCCAGTTTTTGTTCAGCGCATCCAGGTTGTAATCGCGGATTCGAACCGCCTGCTGCCAGTCGTTTATCCGGAGCGTGGAACGGATACTTTTACCGTCGTAGGCCACGACCAGCACGGGAATTTTGTACCAAACGCCCATTTTCAGGCGATGGCCCTGCTTTAAATTATTTATTTTAAAAAACTGGGTGACATTACAGGCGTAGTCCTGCAGTCCATACCGCTTGAGCAGCGTTGGAATATCATCCTTGGGCATGGGTTTCACTTCCAGAAACAAGTCTTCCGGCGGTGGCGCCACGGCTAACGCGAACGCCAGGCAGCAGGCGAAAATTGGCAGGATCAAGCGATGTGCAAGTACCGGTTGGGTGCGCTTCATTGTGCAAATTATGATTTGGGAACGCAAAATTGGGCAAAATCTTTTTTTAAAACAGCAAAACACATTTTTTTGATAAAATCGCCGCATTTTTCGGGCTGAAAAAGGGCGTTGTTTTTTCGGAAATTAAAAAATTGCGCGTGGAACGGCGAGCGTTCACCGCACCATTTCCATTGCGTCGCCCGCGCATTCAAACACTGTTTTAGCATTTAAAATTCCTATCGCATGTACGCTGTCCGCCGCCTGATTGTTGTTTCCCTGCTGCTGCAAGCCGGGTTCCTGGGAGCGCAAGACCCCCTCAAATCGGCCCTGCACCCCTGCGGCACGCCGCCTTACACCGACCCTTGGTTGCTGGAGTATCTCCGGCATCCGCAGGATTTTGCGCAATCGCGTTCCGACGACACCCTGTATGTGGGGCTGCAGATTCACCTGTTGGCCCGCGACAACGGCCAGGGGCGCTTTTCCGCCGGCGCGCTCCTCGAGGCATTTTGCCAGTTGAATGAAGATTTTGCGCCGGCACGCGTGCAGTTCTATTTTAAAAACGAGTGGAATTACATTAATAACACCGCTTGGTACGATCACAACGAACTGACAACAGGCATCCAGATGATGTTTGAAAATAATGTCCCGGACGCGCTCAATATCTATTTCGTTTCCGATCCTGCCGGCAATTGCGGGTATAACATTCCCTATGCGGGCATTGCCATGGCGCACGGCTGCGCCGGGCCCAACGACCACGTCTGGGCGCATGAGATCGGCCACGCCCTCACCTTACAGCACACCTTTATTGGTTGGGAGGGGAAAATCTATAATTTTAGTACGCCGACGCCGGACACCCTGACCTACGATTACACGCATTTTCACGCCACGCCGGACACGATCGTGCCTGCGCCCCTGGATACAGCCCTGGTGGAGTATGTAGATGGCGCCAATTGCCTCGTGGCGGCCGACAAATTCTGCGATACGCCGCCGGATTACCTGGCGTATCGCTGGGATTGCGATGCGAACGGCCGGAGTCTGGTGAAGCAAAAAGATCCGGACGGCGTCGAGTTTTACTCCGACGGCACCCTGTTCATGTCTTATGCAAACGACATGTGCAGCAACCGGTTCAGCGACGACCAAACCCTGGCGCTGCGCGCTAACCTGCTGGACGTCAAGCAGCCCTGGCTGGCGCCTGCCGCGCCGGCCGATCCGGTACTTGCCGGCGCGCCTACCCTCCGCGCGCCGATTAACGGCGCTGCCGCACCGGCGCTGGGTGCGCTGCTGCAGTGGGAAAAACTTCCCGGCGCTACGCATTATGTGGTGCAGGCCTCGCGTTTTTCCAATTTTACCGTGCGCGAACTGGAGAGCGTAACCAGCGATACCTTTTTTACCTGCGGGCAACTCGCGGTGAACAAATTCTACTACTGGCGCGTCCGACCTTTCAATCCGATCACCGGCTGCACGAATTTCAGCGCGTCCGGCCAATTTTTTACCGGTTTGTCCTCCACCGAAACGGCCGAGCCGGCAGGCAACTGGCGCTGCTACCCCGCGTTGCTTTCGCCAGGCCAGGCGCTAACCCTCGAATTGCCCGCGCATTGGGTGAACCAAAAAATCCAATGCCGTGTTTACGATTTAAACGGACAGCTCGTTTGG
>JBEIDF010000204.1:0-6331 GCA_040383605.1 Lewinellaceae bacterium | reverse complement strand
GATTGTACAAAGCGACACGTTTAGCCACTCAAAATACCTGGCGCTGGTGACCAAGGACGCCATCGTAGATCAATTCCGCGAGCGCTTCGGCAAACGACCGAGCGTGGATATCACAGCGCCGCACCTCCGCGTGCACGTGCACGTGTACGGCAATCACTGTGATCTGCTGCTCGATTCCAGCGGCGATTCCCTGCACTTGCGGGGCTACAAACGCGACATCGTTTCGGCTCCGCTTAATGAAGTGCTGGCCGCAGGCATGATTTTGCTCACGGGCTGGAACGGCCAGTCTGCATTCGCGGATCCCATGTGCGGAAGCGGCACGCTGCCGATCGAAGCAGCCATGATCGCGATGCGCATGCCGGTACAGCGGCAGCGGCCAGGGTTTGGTTTTATGCGCTGGAACGGATTTGACGCCAAAATCTGGGAACAGGTGCGAAAAGAAGCGGAGGCGCGCATCGTGCCGCCGCCGTTTCCTATTGTGGCCTCCGACATAGACACCCGAGCCAGAAATGCTACGGCCATCAATGCGATGGGCGCCGAGGTAGATAAATATATCCGCATCGAACGAAAACCCTTCGCCTCCGTCGAGCCGCCTGCCCCGCACGGTTTTCTCATTACCAACCCGCCTTATGACGAACGGATGCAACTGGAGGACGCGATCGCCTTTTACCGGCAAATTGGCGATCGCCTCAAACACGGCTGGGCCGGCTGGGAAGCCTGGATCATCAGCGCCAATAAAGACGCACTCAAACACCTCGGACTCCGCCCTTCCCGCAAAATTCCGCTGCTCAATGGCGCCTTGGAATGCAGTTTCCAACGATTCGATCTTTTTGAAGGCAAAAAGGGCTACGAGGAACAGGTAGAGGCCTCCTAAGCGCCCCATTTAAATACAAAACGGTGCCATGGAAACCGCCAAACCGACAGAAATCCTGAAAAGGTTTTGGGGCTACGATGCCTTCCGACCTCTCCAGGAGGAGATTATTCACGCGGTGCTCGCAGGACGAGATACCCTCGCCCTGCTGCCAACCGGCGGCGGGAAATCTATCTGCTACCAGGTTCCGGCACTCGCACAGGACGGTCTCTGCCTGGTTATCTCGCCGCTCATCGCACTGATGAAAGACCAGGTGGACAATTTGGCCAAACGGGGCGTCCCGGCCGCAGCCGTCTATTCCGGCATGAACCGCCGCGCCTTGGACATCGTCCTGGAAAACGCCTGTAACGGAGCATATAAATTACTCTATATCAGTCCGGAGCGACTGTTCACCGAGCTGTTCCGCGAACGCCTCCCTCGGATGCGCCTCAACCTGGTGGCCGTGGATGAAGCGCACTGCATCAGCCAATGGGGGTATGATTTCCGACCGCCGTACCTGCAAATCGCCGGGATGCGCCCTTTATTCGGCGGCGCGCCGGTACTCGCCCTCACCGCCACGGCCACGCCGGAGGTTGTGCAGGATATTCAGGAAAAACTGACGTTTCCGACGCCCAATGTGTTCCAGCAAAGCTTCGTGCGCACCAATTTGTCTTATTCGGTGCTTTATGAGACCCAAAAACGGGAAAAACTGGCGTCCATGCTGCACAGCGTACCGGGCGCCGCCATCGTTTATCTCCGAAGCCGGGGCGAAACCCGCGATATCGCTGTGTGGCTCACCAAAAACCAGATTCGCGCCGATTTTTACCATGCCGGACTCTCGATGGAGGAGCGCAGCGCCAAACAGCAGGCCTGGATGACGGGGCAAACCCGGGTCATTGTCTGCACCAACGCTTTCGGCATGGGCATTGACAAACCGGACGTCCGACTGGTGGTGCACCTCGCGCCGCCGGATTCCCTGGAGGCCTATTTCCAGGAAGCCGGGCGGGCAGGCCGCGACGGCCGAAAAGCCTACGCTGCGCTGTTGTACGCCCCGACGGACGCCGATAACCTCCGCAGGCAGGCGGAAGCGGCGTTCCCACCCCTGGAATTGATCCGGCGGGTTTATCGCGCCCTGGGAAGCCATACGCAAATCGCCATCGGCGCCGGCGCCGGCGAGAGCTTCGATTTTGATCTGCTGCATTTCTGCCAGACATATAAATTGGAGCAGCCCGGCGCCTACGCAGCCCTGCGATTGATGGAACAGGACGGCTGGATCGCCATGAGCGAAAACGCCAACGCGCCCGCGCGCGTACATATCAAAGCCGCCAGAGAAACCCTGTACGACTACCAACTGCGCCACAAAAATGCCGATATGCTCACCAAAGCCATGCTCCGCGCCTATCCGGGCGTGCAGCATGACCTCACCGTCATTAGTGAGCAAACCCTCGCGCAGTATTGTAAAACGAACCTGGAAACGGTAAAAAAAATACTGGAGTCCGCCCGCCAGGAAGGTATCCTCGAATACTTGCCTGCGGTAGATAAACCGCAGATCAGCTTCCTTCGCGAACGTGTAGCCGCTGAAAATCTACAAATAGATCTCGATCTGTATCGTTTCCGAAAGGAGCGCGCCCTGCGCAACGCAGAAACGACCATTCGCTATGCAGAAACACGACAGTGCCGCAGCCGACAACTGGTCGGCTACTTCGGAGAAAAAAACAGCGCGGATTGCGGCATTTGCGACGTCTGCACCGGAAGAAATAAAACCGAACTTTCCAACGAACAATACGACAACTTGTCGGCAGAAATGCGCGCGCTTCTCCAATCCGGTCCCAAACAGACCGAGGAGCTCCTCGCGCCATTCACCGCCAAACGGCGGGAAACGGCTATAAAAGCCCTGCAGTATATGCTGGATGAGGGCCTCCTGCGAGAAGATACGGATGGGCGCATTGCCCTCAACGCATGAGCGGCCGCAATTTTTCCCAGATGTCCTCCAAACTGCGCGGACTGTGCACAACTACCTGCGCGGCCCGGTAATAAGGCAGGCGCTCCGCCAGCTTCTCCCGAATAAACGGCGGGAGACTGTCTCGATCCAGGTGTCGGATCAACGGCCGCGCGTCCAACTCCGGCGCCAGGCGTTGAAACAGGATTTCCTCCGGCTCTTCGAGATACACGCAACACCCGGCGCAGAGCATTATTTCCATGTTATCGAAAAAACACGGCGTCCCACCGCCTGTGGCGATCACGGCAGGCTCCAGCGCAATCAGCGCGTGCAAATACTGCCGCTCCAGCGCGCGAAAATGCGCCTCGCCCTCCTCCAAAAACAGCGCCGTAATTTCTTTTTGTTCCTTTTCCTCGATATACGCATCCAAATCGTAGAAAGGCAGATGTAGAAAACCCGCCAGGCGCCGCCCCCAATAACTCTTGCCGCTGCCCATGAAACCCAGCAAAAACAGACGATTTGTTGTCATAATATAAGCAAAATTCTGCCGCGTGCGATCCGATCCAAAACGACTCGGCGAAAATCGGCAATTTATGTTAATTTTGCGCGCTAAAATTTTACCTGCTATGAAACACCCAGTTTTCTTTGCGCTGTGGCTGGCACTCACCGCCACGCTGTATGTCGCCTGCCAAAGCGATGGCGAGCGCGTACAGGAAATCCGCTCCTCCGGACCTAATTCTGACCTGATCCGCAATCCCAGCTCCGCCAATCAACCCACCGATACCAACCAAATGGCACGGATTGCATTCGAAGAACCGGAATTCGATTTTGGCGAGGTGCGCGAAGGCACCGTGGTGGAGCACAAATACCGGTTTAAAAACACCGGAAAAGTCCCTTTGGTTATCGCCAACTGCCGCTCCACCTGCGGCTGCACGGTGCCGGAATGGCCGAAAGAAGAAATTGAACCCGGAGAAACCGGTGAAATCACGGCAACGTTCAATACGCAGGATCGAACCGGCGGGCAGCGAAAACGCATCTATATCACCGCGAATACTTTTCCAAACGAAACCAAGGTGGAACTTTTCGGCACCGTAAATCCGAAGAAGTAATACAAACGCCAGCGCATGACCCGCCAGCATGCGCGGAGAAATTTTCCGCTATAATCTTGAAAAAAAAGTGCGCGCAGGTGTTGCCCCAACGATAAAAATAGCAATATCTTTGCGCCCTAAAATGGAGGGTGTAGCTCAGCCGGTTAGAGCGCAAGTTTGTGGCACTTGAGGTCGGGGGTTCGAAACCCCTCATTCTCCCTGGAAAGTCGGACGTTTACGCCCGACTTTTTTTTATTGGGGATTGGGGATTTCCCGAAAAATTCGCTTTTCCCGCAGAACGCGCGGAATACGCAGAATAACTTTACGAGCATGTCTAAAGCAATAAACAGATTGTATTCAAAAACAATTCTCCGCATTCCGCGTGTTCTGCGGGAGAATATGCGTTCTGCGGGAAAATGCACGTTCTGCGGGAACCCTCAGCCCGCTGTCACCCGGCCGATTTTCTTTAAAAGTTTATACATTTTCAAGTTGAGCGTAGGCGTAGCGGTAAAAAAGTGACCGTTAATGAGCAGCCAATCTTTGCCTTTTTGCACAGATTGCAGTTCCAGGTACCGGATTTTTCGCGCACGCCCGAGCGGAGCGCGCCAGTAAATCGCCTGGTTTGTCATGGCGAATCCTTCTTTGCACGTCCCTTTGAGCGACCAGTCGCCGATGAAGAATACCCGTTCGTCCCGCCCCGCGAACAAAAAGTTTTTACAGGCATTTTCCAGCGCATTGGCGGGCATTTTGTAAAAATCGAAATAAAAAACCTCCGTTTCCCGATCCAGCGCGAGATAGTCCAGCACCATCGCGCCTAAATCCAGGCGTTCCGGCGCAATGCGTTCGTACTGGAGTATTTCCGAGGGCAGTACCATCCCGGTCAAATCAGGACAATACTGGACAATAAAAAAATCCAGCAGACCGTCAAAATTCTCCGCGATCCGATTGTCAATGCCCGGTAAACCCTCCTCCCCAAAACGCTCCCACTGGCGCCAGATTTCCTCCGCAATTTGCCGGGCCCGCACCTCATAAACTTCCCGGAAACGAGAATCGTAAAACCGATCTACAATTTCCGGGTAGCGCGCCGGGTCGTGCTCCTCGCCTACCCGATCGCGCAGGCTTTTAAAAAACAAAGCCTTGATTTGATTTGTTAAAGTGTCCGGATCAAACAAAAGCGGATAAACAGGCGTGTAAACAGCCCGACGCGCCTCTTTTTGCTGCTTAAAATGATGCCCGCAATGGTGACAAAATACCGAAGAAATCGGATTTTCGCCCGAACAGGATGGGCAATTTTTCGTTTTTTGAACGATATTTTCTCCGCAGCGATGGCAAAATTTCGCCCCCGGAATAATCTCCGAAGTACAAGTGGAACAACGATTCATAACACCCAATTTACCCCGCAAAAATAAAACATTTTGTGTTTAAAAACAAGCAGGAATGGCCTATTCAAAAAAAAATTTGCCAACAAAAATCTGTAAAACCTGCGGACGACCTTTTACCTGGCGAAAAAAATGGGAAAAGGTGTGGGACGAGGTCAAGTATTGTAGTCAACGATGTAAACAAAAATAAACATTTCGGATTGGGGATTGGGGATTTCGGATTGGGGATTGAACCCGCCAACGCTTCAATCCCCAATCCGAAATCCGAAATCCGCAATCTATTTCTATGTTATTCGAAAATCTATCCATCGAATTGACCGACGGCATTGCCGTGGTCACCATCCGCCGCGAAAAAGCGCTGAACGCACTGAACACCCAAACGATGCTGGAACTCGGCCGTTTTTTCGGCGAGGAAGCCCTGAATTTACCGGGTCTGAAGGGCGTGGTGCTGACCGGCGCCGGCGAAAAAGCGTTTGTGGCCGGAGCGGACATTACGGAATTCACCCAACTGGACGCCGAAGGGGGCGCCGATATGGCGCGCCGCGGACAGGAGATATTTTTCCTGATCGAGCGTTTTCCCCGACCCGTCGTAGCAGCGGTGAACGGCTTTGCCCTGGGCGGCGGCTGCGAGCTGGCCATGGCCTGCCACCTGCGCGTAGCCGGTGAAAAAGCGCGTTTCGGCCAACCCGAGGTTAACCTCGGCTTGATTCCAGGCTATGGCGGCACGCAGCGGCTGGTGCAAACCATCGGCAAAACCAAAGCCATGGAATTGCTGATGACCGCCGATATGATCGGCGCAGAAGAAGCCCTCCGGCTTGGTCTGGTGAATTACGTGACGCCCGCCGGTTCGGAGGTCGAAAAAGCAAAGGAACTCCTGCAAAAAATCGCCGCCAAAGCGCCCGTGGCTGTTTCCAAAATTATTGAAACCGTCAATGCGTATTTTGAAGCAGGCGCCGACGGATTCGATGCCGAAATTCAGGCATTTGGCGCCTGCTGCCAAACCTCGGATTTCAAGGAAGGCGCCTCGGCGTTTCTGGAAAAACGAACAGCGAAATTTGAAGGAAAGTAACCAGGT
>JBEIDF010000203.1:0-6337 GCA_040383605.1 Lewinellaceae bacterium | reverse complement strand
TACGCAGAATGCGCGGAGCGGGGGTTCCCGCAGAATACGCAGAACGCGCGGAGCGGGGGTTCCCGCAGAATACGCAGAATGCGCGGAGCGGGGGTTCCCGCAGAATACGCAGAATGCGCGGAGCGGGGGTTCCCGCAGAATACGCAGAATGCGCAGAGCGGGGGTTCCCGCAGAATACGCAGAATGCGCAGAATACGCAGAGCGGGGCGCTTGTCGTATCTTGCAGGCGACTGGCGAGTGAATAAAATAACAACTTATGAAATACGGTATTTTCAAATTGCTTTGTGTCTGTTTTTTGCTGATGCAGACGGGCTTAGCGGCGCAAAATGCGCCCGCGCACGATTCGTGGCGGGTTTTGTTACAGAAACATGTCAATAGTGCGGGGAAGGTTGATTACGCTGGTTTTAAATTGGATCGCGCGCGCCTGCAGGCTTATTTGAAAACACTCGCGGACAATCCGCCGCGCGAGACCTGGCGCCGGGAGGAAAAAATGGCCTACTGGATTAATGCGTACAACGCATTTACGGTGGACCTAATTATCGGGCATTTTCCGCTGAAAAGCATGCTGGATTTGGACGGCGGCAAAACCTGGGACGTGCCGCGCATCGTGCTCGGGGGCAAAAAGTACAGCCTCAACCAGATAGAGCACGAGATCTTGCGCGCGCAATTCCAGGACGCCCGGATTCATTTTGCCCTCAATTGCGCTGCCCAATCATGCCCGCCGCTGTGGAACAAAGCCTATACAGCCGAAAACCTGGAAAAAGCGCTGGAGACGCGCACCCGGCAGTTTATCAATACGCCTTATTATAACGACTTGCGGGGAAATCCGCCCGCCGTCAGCCAGCTATTTGAATGGTATGCGGCGGATTTCGGCGATTTGCGCGCCTTCCTCAACCGGTATGGAAAAGTGAAAATCCCCGAAAACGCGCGTATCCGGTTTAAACCATACAATTGGGAACTGAACAGCCAATAGCGCAGTAGTCCCGGGATTTTCTGTCGAAGTACGAAAACACGGCATAATTGCTGTCTGAGAACTTACTTTTGTTACCTTAGCGCCTGAAACTTTAAACTTGACCTGTTCCTGAGCATGAAAAATTTATCGCTGATCCTGAACGGCGTTTTACTGCTGGCCGTCGCACACTTGTATTACCTGAATTTTTCCAAAAAAACGGACGGCCCGCTGATCAAGCCCGCTGCCTCCGCGTCCGGCGGCGCAAAAATTGCGCATGTAAATATTGACTCGCTGGACGCCAACTACCGCTGGCTGAAAGAACAGAAAGCGCAACTGGAAAAAAGCCAGCAGGAAAAAGAACGCGCCATGAAGCAAAAACAAGAGGCGTTCCTGCGGGATATGCAAGCCTTCCAGGATAAGTACCAAAGCGGCACGGTACCGCCCGCCGAACTGGAAAAACAGTACAACGCGCTGATGGGCAGGCAACAGAAACTGGAAGAAGAGGGTTCCCGCCTGAGCAAAGAACTCGCCGATGCATACCAAAAAGCCATGAACGAACTGATGGCCAACGTGGAAGTGCAACTCAAAAGCCTGCAATCGCAAATCGGATACGACTATATCCTCTCGTATTCAAAAGGCGGCGGACAAGTGCTGCTGGCAAACGACAGCCTGGAAATTACCAAAGAGGTGCTGGAACTGCTGAACGCTAAAAAAGAGTAACTACCTAGCCGGTCGCGTCTATGCTCAACCTGCAACCGATCGCATTCGACGATATCCCCCAACTGTCGGCGCTCGCCCGACTTATTTGGTGGGATCACTACCCGCCGATCATCGGCGAGGAACAGGTACGGTATATGCTGAAACTGAATTACAGCAAGGAAAGCCTCGAACAACAGATGGCCGACGGGCAGTTTTTTTGGTGGGTCGTCTCGAACGCGCAACCAGTGGGTTTCATCGCAATCAGCGGAGAATCAAACGGACTGTTTTTTATTCACAAATTCTATCTGGATCCCGATTTCCAAGGCCAAGGCCTGGGCGCCGCCGCATTCAACCTGCTGCTGGCGAAATACCCGGAGGCCCGGGAAATCCGGCTGACTGTAAACCGACAAAATTTCAAAAGCATTAATTTTTATTTTAAAATCGGTTTTGTGATTGAAAAATGCCTTGATATCCCCATCGGCGCCGGTTTTGTTATGAATGACTTCCAAATGCTATACCGTCGCCCCTAATCCGCAATCCGAAATCCCCAATCCGCAATCCGAAATCCCCATGCGTTCTTCCGCCTATCTCGCCCTTGGAGTTATTTGTATCGTCTGGGGTACGACTTACACGGCGATCAAATTTGCGATCCATGATTTTCCGCCGTTTATGATGGCGGGCTTGCGCCAGACGGCCGCCGGGCTGCTGCTGCTGGGGATCGCGCTGGCGAAAGGAAAAATGCAAATTCCCGATCGGCAGTATCTTTGGAAACAGAGCCTGACCGGTATTTTCACCATCGCAGGCGGCAACGGGCTGATTACCTGGGGCATGCAATTTGTTTCCTCGGGCCTGTCGGCGATTATTGGCGCGCTCACGCCGGTGGTGGTGGTGCTGATCAACCTCTTTTGGCGCGGCGGCGAGCGACCCAGCGGACCGATTCTGGCCGGGGTGATTTTAGGCTTCGCGGGCCTCGGGGTGATTTTTCAAGACGGCTGGCGCGATTTTTTAAATCCGGACTACCGCCTCGGGATTCTGGCTTGCTTCGGCTCTTGCTTTACCTGGTCGCTGGGCACCGTCATGGCAAAACGCTACAATGCGCCCGGCACTTCGCCGCTTTTGAACGCGGGTTTGCAGGTGACTGCCGGCGGACTGGGTGCGCTGGTGCTGAGTGCCTTATTTGATCCCGCCTGGACTAACAAGCCGAGCACCGAAGCCTGGCTGGCGCTGGGGTACCTGGCCCTGATCGGCTCGGCCCTGGCTTTTACGCTGTATATGTTTGCGTTGCAGCACCTGAGCGCGACGGTGTCTTCGCTCTACACCTATATTAATCCGATTGTAGCGGTTTTACTGGGCTGGCTGTGGTTGGGAGAAACGATGAGCGCTTCCATTGCCTTGGGCATGTCGGTCACCATTGCCGGTATTTGGCTGGTGAACAGCGGCTACGCCTGGACAGCCCTGAAAACCGGCATGAAACTGCGCCGTTGATTTTTGTGGCAAGGCTGCCATTTGATTTTATAGTTCTATTTGCGATAAAACACTACCCATGCGCTACCGATTTACGCCGCTGTCCTGGACGCTCCTCGCGCTTGCGGGGATTTGGTTGTTTTCCTTTGCGTACTTCGACCGCTGGCACGAAGAGTTTCGGGGCGGCGATCCATGGGGCTATTACGCGCATTTGCCTGCGGCCTTCATCCACCACGATGTAGGCGATTACAGCAAGACTTTCGCCGCCTCGGAGTCCATCTGGCCGGGCGGCAACCTGAACGCCGGAGATACCCCCATCGGCAAGCGTTGCAACAAATACCCGCTGGGCGTCGCCTTACTGCTCCTGCCATTTTTTCTGTTTGCGCACGGGTTCACGCTGCTTACGGGCTGGTTTCCGGCGAACGGCTTTACGCCCCCGTATGCGCTGGCGGTTGGGCTGGCGCCGATCGCTTATGTCCTACTCGGGATGCGAGCGCTCGCCGGCGTCCTCCGGCGATATTTTTCTGTGAAAATCACCGTGTTGACGCTTCTGACGCTGGGTTTGGCGACCAATCTGTTTTATTTCACGGCCTACAACAACCTGATGTCGCACGCCTTTCTGTTTGCCATTTTTTGCTGGCTGCTGTGGGCGATGCATCGTTTTGAGGAAAAACCGGAACTCCGCCGCGCGCTTGCGGTGGGTGCGCTCTTTGGCTTGCTCACAGCCACCCGCCTTCATGCCGTCATGCTCCTCTTGGCGCCGCTGTTGTGGGGGGTACATTCGGCGGCGAGTTTGAAGCAGCGTGTTTTATTTTTAAAAAAAGAATACCATTTGCTGTTGGCCGCAGGCGTGGCTTTTGCGCTGTTGTTGGCGCCCCAATTGGCGTATTATAAATATGTGAGCGGGCAGTGGTTGTACTATGCCTATCAGGGCGAAACGTTCAATTTTGCGCATCCGCGCATCCTGGATGGGCTTTTCAGTTATTCCAACGGCTGGCTGGTTTATACGCCCGTCATGATTTTAGCGCTCATCGGACTGTTTCGGTTGCCGAAGACAGTCCCCGCCGCAGTCGGGCCCTTGTACAGCCTGTTGCCCGTATATGTGTATGTGACCTACTCGTGGTGGTGCTGGAACTACATTAACGGTTTTGGTTCCCGGCCCATGGTGGATATCTATCCCCTGCTGGCGCTGCCGTTGGGCGCTTTTTTAAGCTGGGGGGCGCATAAAACATGGAAAAAATCACTGAATTTACTCCTGTTTGCGGGTTTTGCCTGCCTGAATCTGTTTCAAACCTGGCAATTGGCGGAGGGCCTGATCTGGACGGAGGCAGGCAACCGGGCGCACTTCTGGACCATGTTCGGCCGTACGGCTTCCTCGAAGGAGGCCCTGATCGCTTATGAATCCAACGAGATGCAACCCCTTGGGGAACAGCCTGTTTTTGTGAAAAAGCTGCTGCAAAATCCGATGGAAGACCCTGCCCTGCCCGGCGCCGTCACCGACCTGAAACACAGCGGGAATTACAGCGTCAAAGCGACGGAAGAGTTCACCGGTACGATGGTGACGCCGCCCTTGGAGGACGTGCAGCCGGGCGACTGGATTCGCGCTTCAGTCTGGGGGTACATGCGACGGGGCGAGCACCAGATCGCGCGGGATCAGCAGGCCCTGTTGGTATTGGAATTTCGAACGCCCGAATGGCAGGAACTGAAAAACAGGGGATTTAAAATTTCCAGTAAAATCGGAAATCCGACCTACAGCATCTGGAGCACCGGCGAGCCAGATCAGTGGGGCGAAGCCGCTTTTTTTGTCAAAACACCGCCCAATTTTTCCAAAGGCTGCCAAATAAAAGCGTATATCTGGAATCCCGCACGCCAAAACTTGTACCTGGATGACCTCCGCGTGGATTTATACCGCTAAGCTCCTTTGCTGATACCGTTTATTTTTTCAAAAAATCATATTAATAGCCGTAAATTTACCCTGTCCGCCACCCTCCACCTTCTCAATATATACCACGTATGTTGCGCAGCAAAATAGCCGGTCTCGGCTTCTACGTCCCCGAAAAAATCGTCACCAATGAAATGCTCAGCCAGGTGATGGACACCTCCGACGCCTGGATTCAAGAGCGCACCGGCATTAAAGAGCGCCGGTACGGGAAAAAGCACGAAGAAACCTCCACCACAATGGGCGCCGCGGCAACGCGCATCGCGTGCGCGCGGGCCGGCATTCAACCTGAAGAGATTGATTTCATCATCTTCGCCACGCTTAGTCCCGATTACTACTTCCCGGGCTGCGGCGTGCTGTTGCAGCGCGAACTGGGGATCACCGGCCGCGAAGCCGGCGCGCTGGATATCCGCAACCAGTGTAGCGGCTTTTTGTATGCCTTGTCTATCGCCGACCAGTTTGTGCGCACCGGAACCTACAAGAACGTCCTGGTGGTCGGCGCGGAAATGCACTCGATGGGCCTCGATTTTTCTGACGAAGGCCGCAACGTGACGGTAATTTTCGGCGATGGCGCCGGCGCGGCTATTGTACAGCCCTGCGAGGACGCAAATCGCGGGATTTTGACGACCAAGCTGCATTCGGACGGTACTTACGCCGAAAAACTAGCCTTTATCAACCCGGGTGCGCACGGTGGCTACCATTTGCAAAAACAAGGCATCGAGCCGGACTACGGGTATCCATCCCCGGATACGTACGGAGAAATTTTTATCACGCCGAAAATGATTGCCGATCGGCAGTACTACCCCAACATGGAGGGGCAGTTCGTATTCAAAATGGCGGTGGAAAAATTCCCGGAAGTGATCAAGGAAGCCTTGGACGAAGCAGGGTTGCAGCCTTCGGATATTAAAATGTTGGTGCCCCACCAGGCCAACCTGCGGATCAGCCAGTTTGTACAGAAAAAACTGGGCCTGTCAGACGATCAGGTATGGAATAACATCCAAAAATACGGCAATACCACGGCTGCTTCGGTGCCGATTGCACTGTGCGAGGCTTGGGAGGCCGGAAAAATTCAGGAAGGCGATTTGGTTTGCCTGGCAGCCTTTGGCAGCGGGTTTACCTGGGGAGCAGCCCTGATCCGGTGGTAAGAGCGTGTCTAAAATTATATTCTCTGCTAATATGAAAAGGATTTTTTAGCCAGACAAGGCGCTTTTTGCAGTCGTAATGGGACTAATTACGGCGAAAAAAAGGAACGAAGTATGGCTGAAAAAGACTTTCATATTAGC
>JBEIDF010000202.1:0-6469 GCA_040383605.1 Lewinellaceae bacterium | reverse complement strand
GTAAAATCATATCCTGAAACCATCAGTGTAAAGCGCAAACTCAAAAAAGCAGACAGGTCAGATGAATATCGCGAAAAAATCCTCCGGTTCGCACCCTCGCCTTAGCAAAAAGAACTACGCGCGTTCATGCGTCTGCCCTGGCGGGTATCGCAGGGCTATCCTATTCAGTCAACAATTGGGACTTCGTTTTTGGGGTCAATAATTGGGATGTTATTTTGTGTGCAGACGGACATTGTATGGCCACGTTGTTTTTTGTGCTGTTTGATACTCGTTCTAGAGTCTGCAATAAACACCTGTAGTCATAGCGCGCCGCATCCCATACTCAAAAAATTTTCGGCTTCGTCGGATACAAAAAGGGTAAAAGGTTAAAAGCGATAAAGGGTTATTTTAAGTGCCGGGAAACACGGAACCCGAAGTAGTTGAACCTGAAGTCAGGAACGTACCAGTTCCGGAACGCCGAACGGCAGAAGCTGACAATGAGGTTCCAACTACCCCCGCGCAGCACACGGTATTCGCCATCGGGCAGCCCTGAATAATCCTTTTTTGTATCTTTTGAATATTTTCCATACCAATCCCAGCACCACTCCCACACATTGCCGCTCATATCATACAGCCCCAGTTCGTTCGGTTTTTTTTGCGCAACAGGATGCAGCTTATTACTGCTGTTTTCGTTATACCAACCCACCTCATCCAAATTATCACTGCCGGAAAATTTATAGCCTTTGCTCTGATTGCCGCCTCGTGCAGCGTACTCCCATTCCGCTTCGGTAGGTAGCCGATAGCCATTCGCACCGATTATGGGTCTGAATATCCACTTTTTTTTGTCATCCTCCCTTGGATTATCTGGGTCTTTCCGGCTTTTATCAATCGAATAGGCGGGCGTAAAACCGTGCTGCACACTCAGCCAGTTGCAGTACTCCACCGCATCGAACCAAAATACGTTAATTACCGGGTGTTTGTCGCGTCCCCAGCCCCTGTCATCCGGTTTTTTTGCACCGGTGGCAGCGCAGAATAAGTCGTATTCGGCGAAAGTAACCGGTGTTTTGGCAAGGTAAAAATCGCTGAGGGTGACTTGATGTATCGGTTGTTCATCTGCGCGTTCCGTACTCCCCATTTTAAACGTCCCTCCTTGAACAAAAACCATCTCTGGTTCTGGAACTGCGCGATTTATTTTAGGCTCCGGCTCCCAAACCGGAACCGGCGTTTTTCTAAGATACCGCAGCAGTAGTTCAGATAGCGCAATCGGCTTCGCGGCTCCCGGCTGGAGCAATACTTCCAGTTGGCGAAGCAGCTGCAAGGCCCATTTTTCGGCGTTCAGATCGAGCACGGCGGCCAGTTTTGGCATGGCTGCAAGACGGATATCCTCCTGTGTGAGATACAGACTCTCGCCGATGCCTCGGTGGGATTGTGGGTTAGCGGAGAGTATGCGAAGCTCCAACAGGAGGATAATCAGGGAAAAATCGTCCATGCGCTTGTTGAAATCCCGTACCGTCCGTGCCGGATGCCGGTACACCGGACTGCCCAGTTCGCTGGCATCCTGGCCTTTCATAGTGGGCACATACATTCCGTCATAATCCAATAGCACAGGTTTGCCATCGGGTCGGATCATGATGTTGTCGGGCTTCAGGTCGCCGTGTGCGAAAGGCTGGGACAGGAGCCAGAAAGCGAACCAGTGGAACTCGTCCAAGAGTTTTTCCAGCGCGTCCTTTTCCTTAGCGGCACAGCATTTTTTCACGTATTCGCCCAGGGTGAGCCCTTCTGCCCAGTCCATGGCGAGAACGGGCGCATCTATTTCAACCCCATCCCGGGTCTCAACCCAGAGTTCCTCCTCTAAATAGTCGTATTTTACAAGGTACTCCGAAGTATAGTCTTGCAGGCATTCGCTGATCAGCTGATAGTTTTTCTTTCGGTTCGGTTGGTGACGGGTAAAACATTTCAGGGCCAACACTCGGCCGGATTTCCGGTGCTTCATTTTGAACACCACTGCAAAATTGCCTGAACTAAACCAAAGTTCTCCATCCGAACCATAGACGGGCTCGTAATCCGCCAGCGTTTTCAGGGTGTGCTCTGAAAGGCGGATAGCGTCTTTATATTCTTCGATACTGGGATAATTCATAGTAATTTGGCGAATACAAAAGTGTAGTCATCCGGCGCTATCAAACCGCGGTTTAAAAGATCATACATATGTGTTTTAAAATTGGATTCATTCTCGGCGGCAGCCACCAAGGGATTTAAAACTTGCTCTACCCAATTCTCTTTGACAATACCGGATCGCTCTATCTGTTCAAGCAGGTTAGCCAGCCGAAATGGCATTTGTCGGATAGCATCCAATTGGCCAGCATTTTCAGCACTTTCTCCAGCGAGGGCATTAGTGAGCAGTAAATACTGCCCAAGCGCATCTGTACAAAGTAATACCGACATGCCTTTCATTACAGAAGTATTGGCATGTATCATCGCCCCCTTTATTGGCTCTGTATTCCAGTTTAGCAAATTTGGGGGTTCGGCAAATACCCGCATATCTGATATGGAATTTTCAATGATACCCTTTTCCGGATCAATTATTAAAATGACACTATCGCCATAAGAGAGCCAATGGAGCGATACGCTGTCATCTTCTTTTTGTACTGTCCAAACAGCCGATAAGGTTGACAAAGAGCCCTCGTTTAAGAACTTATTTCGGATGTCAGCCTCAAGGTTTAGTTTTTCATGTTCTTCAAAAAACAGCTCCCAAATACGTTCCAACCATTCAGACAGTCCATTCTGATCCTGAATTGGTTGTTCTGGGAGGTTTTTAAGCAGATATTCGCTCCATTCACCCGAAAAGATACCAGCGCCGCCAGCACCATCCGCCACGGCCAATAACCCATCTATCCGGTAATGGTCTTCGTTGATGACTTCTCCGGGTTTGGGACACGATTGTGCGCGAACTGTCTCAAGCATTTCCAGGGGAGAGTCGGTTAAGTGACGTGTTGGTACCAATCTGCATCATCTGGATCAGCATATTCGCATCGGCATTGTATGCCATACCCGTATATGTACTACCGGTATCCACATGGGTTATCCTTGCAATTTCCGGATTGAATATCTTAGGCATTTCGCTGGACATATCATACAACAGTACGGCATGCGTATCATTCGGAAGCAAATCCTGGCTGTTTGGGAATAAAACCGGTTCTTCATCTATATTGGAGAGATGGATGTTCAACAAGAGAACATTACCATCAGACGTATGCAGATCCTTTATTCGCCGTGCCGTCTTAAGTAATTCCGGGCCTTTGGCATCGGTGGCTTGTCCGTCGGTTATGTTGATGACGATAGGCGGAAATATGTCTTTCCCTTTATGCGCAACAATCCAGTTTTCAAGCAAATCAGCGGCTTTCAGGAGAGCGCTGTTCATGGGTGTGAGTCCGGAAGCCACCGGTTCGACCCAAGTTTTAACCATCTTAGTATCGGTTACAGACTTGCCCCGAACCATTTTTTCAGTTACGATCTTCTCCTCCGATAAGAAAAACTGCTTGAGTTCGGATGGCTTTACGAATCCTTTGCCAGCAAGGGCGCCGGACCAGGCCAACTCCGCGGTATTGTCCTTGTTGCCATATCCAATCAGGGCAATATCAAAATAATCCCGAATGCCATCTGTTTTTTGGCAGCGATTCTGGATTTCCCGGAGGGTTTCATTGACAATCGTGGCAACAGCCTCTGATTTCCTATAAGAATCCCCCCTGAAAGAAATAGTTTCCTTCATAGACCCCGATTGGTCTAGTAAAAAAACAAAGGCCGAGGGGGTTTCGCGTGTAATCTGCGCCGTATATGGCCTGCTCTTCATCGGAACAGCCAATGCTTCTTTCAGCGCAGTCTGAAACTCTCCGGGGCTCATTAGGCCGTTGGGATCGGCGGGAACAAGGTTGTTCATACTTTATATCTGCTTATTTCGTTTTCGAGAATTTGTATGTTGTGCACTATCTGTATTCGCAGGGTTTCGGCATACAGGTCAACGTCGGGATTTGCGCACAAAGTGATCCAGGATTCGGACGACTGCAGTTGGTTGATTTCTTGCTGCAGGGCATCTCGACGCAGGGTGAGTTTTTCGGCCAGTTGCTGCAACAGAGTGATATCGCACACCGTTTGCCAGTCCATCCGGAAGGCGGTGCCATTTTTTAGCGCCTCGTAAATTTCCTGCACCCGCCGATAGTCTTTTTTCCGGAACGCGCCCGCGAGTTCCGCCATAATTTTGTTGGCCTCTGCTTCTTTTGCAGGATCATGTCGAAAAAGGTCCGGATGCGCCAATAAAACTGCCTCCCGGTACAGGCGTTTCATTTCTGCCGCTTCATTTGCCGGAATATCGGCAATTGGATTGCGCAAATCGTCTGCGAGCTTCTCTTTGAATTCCTCAAAGCGCGTCCGGTGCTGCTGATACGTCGTTTCATCCTGTTTTTTGCGGGTGAGCGCGGCCTTGATTTCTGCCAGTCGTCGCTCCAGATCCAGGCGTCGCAGCATCCAAGTGGACAAAAGATGCCGGAGCCTGCGCTCGAAGGCTTCCAGTTGTGCGCCGATCGTATCTTTTTCTGTTTCGAGGCTGGCAATTTCCTGCTCCAACAACTGAATACGCAATCGCAGCGACCACACCGATCCGGATACACCCGGCAGTCCGGCGCTGTTGTCGGCTGGTTGCGCTGGCGGTTGATTTTTGGGCGCATATTTTCGGTAGCACATTGCCTTGATAGCCTCAAATTCCGCGGCATATTCCAGCGCCGTGGGTTCATCTACCTCAAGGCGCAGCAGGCTTTCTTTATTTCTGGTAGCGGCTTTGCGCGTCCAGTTGTAGGAGCCGGTATGCAGAATTGTATCATCGAGCAGGCACATTTTCAGGTGCATTGTATCATTGCCTTCCGGATAAAACCACAGTTCCACCCCGGCGGCCTCCAGCAGCGGCCACTGCAACCCGGAGTTCCGATTGATATCGTCATCCATCAGGATCAGCTCCACCCGGACACCCCGCTTTTCGGCTGCCTCTGCCAATTCCTGAAACAAATGTTCATCCGTAAACCACGACACAGACACCAATACCCGTGCCTGCGCGGCGCGGATATCCTTTTGTACCACTCGGCGGATGTTGCGGTAATAGATACGGTATGGGTTGGATGGTGGCATGTGTTGGATGGGGGCAAAAATCGGGCCGGAAGTTATTATTGATCAACTATTTACATTAATTATTTGGGAAAACTCACCAAGTTTTTCCCGTAGGATAATATTGGGGTAGATGAAATTGGCGGAGTAATACTTTGCTTCGTTAATTACCTTATCGACCTCCTGCCTGCCATCAATAACTTTCGTGTTAAAATAACCCCAAAACCACAGATCTTCTACCAACATGAAGTCCTGCCCCAATTCGTTTTTTGCAATATCATTTATCTCATCAAAGTGGGCGCCAGGCCTCAATTTTGTACCCCATATTTTGTTAAGAACTGTTACAATCACAATATCGACAGGTATTACAAGATCAGAATCATTGATATCGTAGCCGTCAATAAAACGGCTTTCCTGCCGGCCTCTTGTATGAATTATATGAATATTCCGGAGAAATAATGCCGCTTTCTTTTTGCTGAAATTTTTAAGAAATTCATTTTCAACCAATTGCTCAAAAAGCATGTGGTGAGTTTTTATGTTGTCTCCAAAAAGTTGATAAAATTCACCCAATGATATCAGGGCTCTATCATCAAGGCGATCAACTATATTGAAGAGATTCTCGCAAGACTCTCCCGTAAGTTCCAGATTATTACCCCCGGCAGCATTAATCGTATCAATATAAAGGGTTCTGATTTTCATTTTGGCGCTATCGGCCTGGATCACTTTTGCAAGCCACGTATGTTTGATACTTTCAACAACGTCCTGGTTTTGGCGAACGAAATTCATCACTTTAAGAAAGCGACTTCTCCTATTTTCAACTTGATTTTTCAGTTGGGTTAAGGCCTTTGATCTCATAGATATTTGAATGTAATTTAGTATTATCTTTCTTTTTATAGCTAAAAGAACTGAATTGTTCGGGTGAGCATACCCATTTAAAGTCACGAAGAACCCTTCTTTCTCTGTCTTGGTTTTGTCTTTCCGTTTTGCGATGTTTTGTGCATTGGATTGGTGACTCTTTTACAAAACTTGGCTTACGTGTCGGTTTATGCGGTTTTGCCAATTTGACACTAAAAGGGTTGGCTAAATGTCTTTAATGATGTTTAAAAAGTCTTCCAATTTATATGCTCCGTCAACTGTTCGTCTTTCGTAAACCATGAAGTAACGATAATTATTTCCTGCTTTACTTGCCCAAAGTCCGCCAAGTCTTATTTTTTGTTCTGCGTCTAAATGGTCGCCTTTGGTTTCCAATAAAATTGTCTTTCCGCTTTTTGTCTGAATGATGAAGTCGGGATAATGATTTACAAAACCGTTAATTCTAAAACCTTTGCGTTCTATGTTCCTT
>JBEIDF010000201.1:0-6559 GCA_040383605.1 Lewinellaceae bacterium | reverse complement strand
GTGCGTTGCAACTGGCAGGAAAAAAAAATTCCCGGTTTTGACCGTGTGTTTACGGACTTGGGCAACCGATTTTAGATAACGGGCAAAATTGTTTTTGCCATGCCGTACTATCCGGTAACCCGGAGGCTCAATTTTGCACGTTTGTTTATGGAGTTGGGCAACCGATTGATTGGGAAGGTAGCCAATTCAATTAATTCCCTTAGTTGTAAACAACAAAACACCCACCGTTTTACTTTATTTGGTTATCATTGGTGAAATAATACAACGGGGGAGATAATAATTTGGTGCAAGATTTGGGGCATTACTATATTTGCAAAAATTGTAACTGGTTAGCAGGATCGCTGTCTGGCCCAAAAAGTCCCATTTCCCGCCATACCTCGCAATTTTTTTTGACCATAGCGCTGCTATGGCCTGCAAAAAATCGCTTCGTCTGGCGAAAAATGGATCCTTTTTTGGCTCAGACGCGACCGGCTAACCAGTTACGAAAAAAAATAATTCTTTTTTTTCAAAGAATTATTTAAACAAAAACCGTCTTTTGGTTTATTTTAAATAGATATAAATCAGCATTTTAGTAAAATAAAATACTTTTTTAATGGTATTTTATTTCAACAAAAGCCTTTTATTGTACTTTCCACTTGTGCCGGGTTGCCGCACTTTTGTATTGTCAAACGAAGGACAGCAGGCAACAGACGGAGAGACGGGCGGTTTGACCAACAGATTTGGAGACTTTTCATGAGATTATATACGGGAAACGGCCGCGCAGCAAACGAGCTGCGCGGCTTTTCTTATTTGTAACCATCTTATTTTATGGCTAATTATTTTGCAGTTGGGGCGGTGGGCACTACCCTTTAATCGTGTAATTCCAGAGGACAGCGCCCTGCGTATCGTGCACGGAGATATCCAGTTGCCGTTCTTTTCGCGGGCCGCTGAATCGGAGGAGGGTAAAATTGTGTTGCGTGATCGCGGATCCGGGCACGCGGAGCGTATTGGGCGAGTCGGCGCCTTTGGTATTGACGCCGGCGGTGAGCGAAGAGCTGGTCATGTCATAGACCATATTGCCCGCGTTATTTTTCAGGGCGGAGAGTTCGGAAAAATGGCGATCGCCGGATACGAAGACCACCCCTTTGATATTTTCCCGTTCGATGAATGCGAGGATGCTGTCGCGTTCGGCGGGAAAGAGATTAATATACGTTTCGTATTCTGCCGCGGTGGAGAGAAATTGTCCGCCGATTGCCACAATTTTGAAAGGTGCGCGGCTGCTGGCCAGGGCGGCTTTGAACCACTCGAGTTGGGATTGGCCCAGGAGGGTGCGCGGGCAGCTTTTGCAGTCGTTGGGCGTTCGGAAATAGCGGTCGTCGAGCAGGAAAAAATCCACATCGGCGTACTGCATAAAACCGGTAACGCCTTTTTGTCCGTTCACGCCATAGACCGGATTATCCCAGAAAGCGCGGAATATATCCCAGGCCATGTCCTTATGCACCCAGCTGCCGTCGCTGTCGTTGGGGCCGAAGTCGTGGTCGTCCCAGACCGCGAGATTGCTGGTTGCGGCCAGGAGGGGTTGCAATTCGGGCAGCGAGCGGGTGTGGGTGTATCGGTGGAGCATGCCGCTGCGGGTGTACCAGTCGGGCTCGCGCAGGTAGGTATTATCGCCCAGCCACAGCATGAGGTCGGGTTGTTGGGCGGCCAGGCTGCCGAGAATCTGGTAGTCGCTGCCGTAGGATTTACCGGGCCGGTCGTAGGCCGGCTCATTGACGTACATACAGCTGCCGATTGCCAGCGTGAAAGCGGGCGGGTCGGTGCGCCACTGCCAGAGCGACTGCGTTTTGAAGGTCGTGGGATAAGGTCGGGGCGTTTCCTGGCCGTTGATGCGGAGGCGATATTCGTATCGGCGGCCTGGTTCTACCCGGTCTGCGATGCAGTGCGCGGTGAAACCGTCGGCGGCCTGCGTTTGGACAGCGGCGGTTCGGAATTTTTGGTTGGGATTTTCGATATCCCAGTATTCGAAATCCACCGCGGCGGGCGCGTTGGTTTGCGCCCACAGGCGCGCCTCCTTCATGTCCACATAGCCCACCATGGGGCCTGATTGCAGCAAAGTGGATTGGGCGCGGAGCGAACACCCAAACAGCAGTAAGGTAAACAGTCTGAATAGCATAAGCACTTTTTTGCGAAGGTACGGCGTTGTCGCTGCTTAGAGCGTGTCTAAAATTATATTCTCTGCCAATATGAAAAGGATTTTTCAGCCAGACAAGGCGCTTTTTGCAGTCGTAATGGGACTAATTACGGCGAAAAAAAGGAACGAAGTATGGCTGAAAAAGACTTTCATATTAGCAAGAAATATAATTTTAGACACACTCTTAGAGAGCATGCCTGGGATTTTCTGTCGAGGGCAAAAGCAGGCCTATCTTGATCTTGTCGGAAAATCCTGTTAGCCAGTTACGCCATTTTTTCCAGCACGGCAATAAATTGCCATTCTGGTCGAAGCACCTTACGAATAATGGGGAGGTGATCGTACAACCGGATTCCGGTTTGGATATCAGCAACGCGTAATCCGATATTGCTGCACAGGGCATTAAAACTCTTTGTGGAGAAATACCTTCCCGGGATGTGCACGCCATACGCTTGATTGCCAAATTGATCCATCCATTTCAGCATCAGGTTGGAAAAAAAACCGTACTGAAAATGGTCTTTTAGAATAATCGTTTTGCCGACCCTGGCACATTCGCGCAACAATTCTTCGGGATTAAGGCTATGATGTAACACATCGCAGAGCAGGACGTAGTCAAAGCTATTCGATTCAGTGGGAATATTTACGCCGTCAAAGTGTTGGTATTTATGCCATTTTTCCATTCCTTGAAGGTGCTCGGGCAGTGGATAGATATCCATACAGGTCCATAGGGTATTCGGTTTAGCAGATTTTATCAGCTCCGCTATTTGCATATCTCCACAACCGATGTCTAGGCAGGTTATTGGCCGGTCGGAGGGCAGTATTGTACTGAAGCGATCGGCCAGTAAGCGTACCCTGGTTTTATGCGATGTTCGTTGGTGTAAAAGAATCCACCATTTATCCCAAAGGCTTTTTTCTGTTTTTGAAATTTCTGAACTCATTGAATGTAGTAAAATTATCTGTTGCCAGGATGATTTCGGCTATGTTGGGTACTTATTTGTAAGGCGCTGATTAGAAAACCCGAAAATATAATTTGAGTTCCTAAAATAAAAAGGGTGAGTGCCGGAAACAGCAATCGGAGGTTGTGATAAGGGTTGAGGTCGCCAAAGCCGCTTTGGTACCAATTGAAAAAACTGAGCGTAGCGAATATGGCGCCCAGGAAGACCAGAATAGATCCAAAGATAAGTCCATTTTCCATAGATACATACCGCTGAATTTTGCGCATACTGTCGGAGGCGGGAAAGACGCCCATGTTCGTGCCGTACATTCGGGCGGTCAGGAAAAATGAAGACAATTGAAATCCGAGAATAATGAACATATAAGCAAAGAGCAAAGTACTTATTCCCAAGCGCACCTGATTGATTTTTAAATCCTGAAAATTTAAAAGTCCGATTCCCAGTAATCCCAAACACATAAGCGCGATACCCGGGTACAGAAATATCCAGGCAGGGCTAAACAACATCATAAATCGAAGGTGTTTCCATCCGTCCGACCAAGTTCGCAGGTGTGGTTTTCTATCGCGTCCGTCCGGGTGTAATATTATTGGTACTTCGGTTATTTTCAATCCCAGGATAGATGATTTGACCACCATTTCCGAAGCAAATTCCATCCCTCCGGTGCGGAGCCCCATTTGATCGTAAGCGCTTTTGGTAAATCCGCGCAAGCCGCAGTGAAAGTCACCTATGCGCGCACCGAAAAAAAGCCTTCCAATAAAAGACAGGACGGGGTTGCCCAGATAGCGGTGCAAAAAGGGCATAGCGCCCGGCATAATACCGCCTTTGAAGCGATTTCCCATGACCAGGTCATAGCCGTTTTCCAGTTTTTCATAAATACCAGACAGATTGGAAAAGTCATAGCTGTCGTCGGCATCGCCCATGATGACATATTTGCCTTTGGCATTGTCAATACCTGCCATAAGCGCGAATCCATACCCTTTTTGGGATGCTGATACAACGCGTGCGCCGAGCGATTCGGCGATGGCCACACTTCGGTCTTTAGATCCGTTATCAGACACGATAATTTCAATATCCACATCGTGCTGCATGGCGAAATTTTGAGCTTTTTGGATGCAGGCGCCGACTGTTCGCTCTTCGTTCAAGCAAGGCATCACAATACTAAGTTTCGGCTGATTCATATTTTTATTATAATGATATTAATAGCAATCCGACGGGATCTCAAATTCCGGTGCGGCCCTTCACTTTTTGATCGAAATCGTCTATTCGCTTTTTAAGTATGTCACATCGCATTCTTGCCTGTTTAGCTTCTTCATTCCGGCCTAGTCTGTCAAAAGTAGCGGCATACATGGTTAGGTATCGGATGATTAGTTCAGAGCATCCAGCATCATTTCCATTTTTAATTGGATCGTCAATTTTTACGCGAAAAAAATAATCAGGCACATACCCGAGAAGTTCTTTTGTCAGATTATTGTGCTTTTCAAATTCGCCTTTTTCTTCAAAAGATTTGAGGCGCGGCATATAATAGTCGCGATATAATATGGTGAAATCAGAGGGGATATACGGAAACTGTATCTTACTTGGCAGACTGGATGTTAATTTATATAAAAGCGGGCAAATGAGCAGTAGGGGTATTGCCCACTTCCATTCCGCTTTTGCGATCATTTTTATGAGTTCGATCACCAGATAAGCCGCTGCCAGCGCTAATGACAGGCAAAGGGCTGCCCTGTATCGCGAGAGACTGCCACCTATAATCATCGGCGCTATACTTACAAGAGTGATTAAAAGAACCGGAATAAAGCGAGCGCGATGCCTCCACACACCCAGAAAAATACCCACAAGTCCTAAAGGCGCAATAAGAAAATAGAGCGCCGGCATTGCATTCAGCATAGGCGAAAACTCTTTATAAAAATAATAATTTACGTTACTGTGCATTTCATGCTTCATGAAGATGCCCTCTAGTTTTTGCCTGTAAACGCGAATAAAATCCTCAAAATTCTTGAACGTAGCCAGACACGCGCGCATGGTGGCGCCCATGCGTCCGTCCGTTTCGTGTATTATTTTTATAGCGGTGGGTTCGTGAAAATAAAAGGACTCTAATGGGAGCGATTCGGTGCTGTTTAAGGGTATATATGTCATCGCAGCATTACTAGCAAGTGATCCGATTGGCGCACCTACTTTAATATTTCGATAAAAAACCGGTGTCATGACGATTAACAGGGCCGCGGCAAAACCTGCAAGCCGCTGCGCGATAAATATCTTGCGTTCTCGCCACACCCACGCTAGCCATATCCAGGATGTGAATAAAAATAAGACCAGATATGATTGGCAGATTAGCGCCAACCCGGAGGCAACCCCCCAAAGTATGAGGTTGCGCCAGTCTGGCTTATCCTGTACTCGAATAAAGAGATATAGCAAAAGAGCGGTGAAAAATACCGTTATCGAGGTTCTTAACAAAATCATTTCAAAAAACATCACTGGTCCGGAAAGAAGCACGGCCAGCGCCGCAAGCAACCCGGATAAAGCCCCAAACAACCTTAAACCTATAAAAAAAATCAAGAGAATGGTACATATCCCAAGCGCCATCTGCCAGGCATAAACTCGGTTGGGGTCTGTGCCAAATATTTTGTAAGTGAGTGCAATTAGGTACGGGTACAGCGGCTCCTGGTGAAATACTTTCTTATTGTATAGGTCATTTATTAACTGATGCCGAGCTCCCAGCGTATCAATTTTACTATTCGAATCAGTGTGCGCCGTATAATACCGTGCTGCTACATCCGGGTATGTTTTAAAAGTTCCCCTTGCGAAGTCATCGTGCCAGGAATGATAAGGATGCAAAACGGTATCGCTCAGCCAGTTTCCAGATGCGAGGACTTTTGCCCAAGAATGAAAAAACGCCATGTCCCCCTGATCCCAAGATACAAAAATTTGTACCGGGGTGTTCTTGATTTCCTGATAATACAAAATTCGCGGCGCCAATGCAGCTAAAAAAAGAACTACCGCAACATAAAGGGTATTTTTTTTGAGCCACGCCTCAATTTTATTTATTCGCTCTGTTAAAGGGAAATCTGCTGCTTGGTCGAACGTCCGTTTAGCGGTCGTAGTAGAATCTTTTACCGTTTTTCGCGTATGTTTATTCTTCATCTGACTAGTTTTTTTGTTTGAGACTGATTTTTCGTAACATCCAGCCCGCTCACTGTATTATTTGGACGCAGGTGCAATTTGCAAAATAGACCACGCAAAAATAAATAAATTTATTAACGTATGTCCGGGACTTTTTTTTAATAGCAAAATGAGACAACCAAACCCGCCGCCCGGCCCATCGCGGCGCTAGCGCCAGACCGACTCCCGCAGAATATCATCCACGCTGTGCGTCGAAACGAACCATACGATTCTGGCAAAATGGTACGCCGCTAAGGCCGCTGCCAGCAGGTACGCCAGG
>JBEIDF010000200.1:0-6657 GCA_040383605.1 Lewinellaceae bacterium | reverse complement strand
GGGGTTTGGGGTTTGGGTTGGGGGGCGGGGGGGGGTTTTTTTCTTCCACCCCTCGTCAAAAAAAAACCCCCCCTCGCCCCCAATCCGAAATCCCCAATTACCTTAAGATTTGTTTAGCTTGTTTTCCGGTGCAGAGCAGCAGGTCGAGTGCGGAGAGGTTGGGCAGGAAGCCGTATCGGTCGGTGAAGACCTGAGGGTATGGTTTGGGTTCGAACCCGTCGTTGGGGCAGTCTGGGTTTGGCCGGAGTGCGTTTCGGTAGTCGCCCGGGCAGCCTGGCGCTTCATACGCTGTGCTGAGTTCGATGGCGCCCGGGAACCCGAGTTGTTGGAGCAGCCATTGGAGCAGGCGCAAGTTAAAATCGAAAAGGTTGGGGTTTGGCGTTTCGAAGAAATGCTGAAGGGCATCGCGGTAGTGTTCAAAGTACGGCGCATTACCGTAGGCGGTTTGAATACTGCGCCAGTGCTGGAGCGCCCAATTGTCATTTGGTGCGATTTGAACGGCGCGGATGGCTGTTTGTTGGTGTTTGCCTTTATGGAGCGGGATACTGAGTCGCTGCGGCCCATTGGGTCCGGCGATATGGCAGCGGTTGCGCCAGCTGCCTTTTTGATAATGTTCGCACGCTTCGAGGCGTACGACAGGAAACCGCCAAACCAGTGCGCACCAGCTGACGGGCGGCAGGTAGGGGAGTTCGATCAGTATTTGATCAGGCATCGGGTTGCCGGCTGGTTCGGTGCGCGCGGGTTTAGTTTTTCTTCTTTTTTTGTGCCTCTTCTTCCTCGGCTTTGAGTTTTGCGAGTTTTTCCTGCAGCTCGCGAACGGCGGCTTGCAGTTCGCTCAGTTGTCGAGTGGCTTCATCTGTCTTTTGTTTATTTTCTTTCAATTGTCTTTCTGTTTCCTCGCGAGATTTTTCTGCTTCTGCGGCGTTATCGGATTTGACTTGCGCCAGGGCGGCGGCTTCTGCTGCTTTTATCTGCGCGATCTGTTCTGTGGATTCCTGTCGGTTTTTTGCGATTATTTCGGCTGCCTCTTTTTGAGCGGCGGCGATTTCGTCATTTGTGCGGCGGCGGGCGGCGGCGGCCTCTTGTTGATACTGGGCGATTTTATTTTCGGCGTCTTTTCTGGCGGCGGTAACTTCTGCTGCTGACTTATTTTGTGCGTCTTCGATGGCTTTTTGGCTTTTCACTTGTGCGTCGGTCACCTCTTGGGCGAGCGCGGCTTTTCTGGCGTCTGCGTCGCGTTTTGTTTGTGCGATGGCTTCGATGGCTTGTTGTTTCGCGGCGGCGACCTCTTTGGCGCTGTTTTCCCGCGCGGCGGCGGTTTGCAGGGCGGCTTCTTCCCGTGCTTTTGCGACGGATTCGACGCTTTCCTGCCGTTCTTTAGCGGCTCGTTCGCGGGCCAATTTGACGTCCTCTGCTGCTTTTTGTTCTGCTGTTGCGACTTCCGAGGCTGCTTTTTGACGTGCGGTGGACACCTCGTCGGCCAGTTTTTGGCGTTCCCTTGCGCTATTTTCCCGTGCGCTTCGGATGCTGTCTGCCTCTGCGTTTTTGATGGCGGCGATATTTTGGGCGCTTTGTCGTTTAGTTTCAGCCACGGCGTCGGCGGCTTGTTGTTGGGCGCGCACCTGATTTTCTTTCGCGGTAGCGATTTCGCGGGCGGCCCTTTCTTGTGCGGCGGCGATTTCTGCGGCTGCTTTCTCTCTGGAGGCGACGACTTCGGAGGTGGAGGCGGTCACAGTTTCCTGTTGTTTCTTTTTGGCTTCTTCGATTGTTTTTACGGCTTCTTGTTGGATTGCGCGGATTTTTTCATCTGCGGATTGTTTACTGCTGGCCAGTTCGTCTGTGTATTGTTTTTGAGCTTCGGCCGCTTTGTTATTTGCCTCCATGACGCGTAGGCGGGCGTCTTCCTGGGCTTTTGCAATTTCAGCCGCGCTTTTTTCGCGGGCTATTTGGACTGCTGCTGCCGATTCGCTTTTAATTTTTTCTTCCTGCGCTTTGGTTGCTGCGATAGACTGGGCCAGTTCATTTTGAATTTTTTGGAGTTCGGCTTCTGCGCGTAGGCGGGCGTCTTGGACTTGTGCGGCGATGGTTTTGCGTTCTTCTTCTGCGCGGCGTTGTGCGGCTGCGATATTTGCCGAGGCTTCTTGTTCTACTTGTTGGATTGTTTGCGCGGCTCTTTGTCGGCTGGCTGCCACGTCTTCTGCGATAGACTGTTTTTCTTTTCCTGCGCGTTCCTGTTCTGCCACGATGTCATTGCGGATTTGTTCGATTGTTTCTGCAGCGCGTTTTCTTGCTTCGGCTACTTCCACGGCTGCGTTTTCTTTTTGTCGCGCGACGTTTTCGCGGAGCTCCGTCATTTCATTGGCATTTCGTTGTTCCATTAGCGCCTTTTCTTCATCAAATTTTCGGCGCGCTTCGGCCATTTCGATGGCCAGTTGTTGTTTAGCGAGGGCGGCATTTTCCCGGATAGCGGCGACTTGTCCGGCGGTTTCCTCCTGAATTTTCAGGATTTGCTCGCTGGCAGTTTTTTTCGAATTAATGACGTCCTCAGTGGTTTTACTTTGTTCTACCTTTGCTTTTTCGCGGGCTTGGGCGATAGATTGAGCGTTTTCGTCCCGGATTTTTGCGATTTCCTGGTCTGCGCCTTGTCGGGCGCTTGATACGTCCTGCGCGTATTGATTTTTAGACTGATCCAGTTTTTCCCGGATTGCGGCGAGTTCTTTTGCGGCATTTTCGCGGGCTTTCAAGACTTCATCTGCTGAGGCTGCTCGAGCCTTTTGAATTTCTTCGCCGGCTTGGCGGCGAGCGTCTTCGACGTTCAGGTTCAGTTTGGACAGGACAGAATCGGCGCGGCTTTTATTTTGCGCGATGAGCGTTTGCGTTTCTGCTTTGGATTTTTCGATTTCGGCGAGGCTGGTTTTCCGTGCTTCGGCCACTTCCTGTGCGTATTCTTGTTTTTTCTTATTGGCGGCGTCCCGCGCCTCGGCCACTTCTTGTTGGAGTTGGAGTTTTACGGCTTCTGCGCGTTCTCTTTCTGCTTTTATTTCGGCGCGCACGGCTTCTTTGGTGCGTTCCAGATCGGCCCGGAGGCTATTGAGTTCGGCATCGGAGCTGGGCGACAGCGGTTTGGGTTTTTCGGCGGAGGATTTACCGCTACCGGCTGCGCCTGTTGGTTTGGCGCCGGCATCTGCAGGTTTGGCGATGGGCGAGGGTACGGAGGCGTTACCGCCGCCGGCGAGGGTTTCCTGATCCAGGGCGCGAAAAAAGCAATCGGCCAATTCGTTCAGTGCGACCTGTCGGTTGGGCGTAGTGACGAACTTGTGTTTTTGGCGGGCTGCGAAATTAATAAAATTGATGCCCACAATGGGGGTAGTGGACAGCCACTTCACGGCTTCCGGGTCCAGCAGCACATTATTTTTGTGCGTGGGCACGGCGCCGGCGCCGACTTCATCGGTGCTTACGAAGCGATAGGCGCGTTCCGCGCCAGATTCCTCCACAAAAACAACCTGATCGTCCTGGTTAAATTCGATGCCGCCCATGGAGGTCATGCGGGCGAAAATTCCTTTTTCATTAGCGAACAGCTGCAGTTGGTAACTGTAGTCGCCCCGCACCACAATCGTCAGGTTAGAGGTGCGGACAAGTTGAACGCCTGCGATCCGCTTATTTTCGATAATCAGGCTTGCGCAGTCCTGGGAATACGCAGCGAAGGAAAAAAGCAGTGCGGCAAAGACAAAGAGCAATCGGCGATGAGAATAAAAAACTGGCAACATACTTAAGGGCGGTGGTGTTGATTTCTGCATAGTAATCGGGCCGCAAATTAAGGGTTTTTTAGCGCAATACGATTACAGGTTTTGACATATATAGTCGTATCTGGCAAATAATTGTTGCCTGATACGTGTTTTTGCGTTTTTTTTACGTGTTTGATTGCTTTTTGCTTCAAAATTTGCCGCGCGCACGCATTTTTTAAGCAAATTTTAAAATCTCGTGGAGCGCTTGGAGCGCAATTAGACGAAAAGGCGAGATCGGGAAACAGGCAGGCTGCATCCGCAGGAGGAAGCCTGAAATCATAGCCGGCGCGCCGGATCGTACTGACCTGATGCGCGGCCTTCAGCCTTGGCTGGGCGGCAATGAGCGTGTATCTGAGTTGCAAGCGATGCAAATTTGCTCCAAAGGTCGGTATTGATTTCGGTATTGCATAGTCTGCGAAACTTTTTTTGGCGTCGGGAGATTACTAAAAAACGGGAGCGGGAAAGGCGCTGGTAAAAATTTTCAGATCGGAGACCAAAAATCTGCTTTTTTTTGCTGCGGGTTTTTCAAAAAGGCAGACTGTCTATTCTTGAAAGGCCGATGTTTTCCATGAAAAAAACGCGAAGCATATTAGATGTAGTGTACGACTGGTTATCCCGCCGGTTGGTGTACCATGCGCTTTTTTGGATCGTGTTATTTTCGGTGCTGCTTGTAAACGGCCTCCAGCAGGGCGGTTCGGTGGCTTCGGTCTTGTTTTCGGAGTTTGTTTCGCTGATCTTTTATGCGGTGCTGGTGTATGTCAATTTATTATACTTAGTACCCAAATACCTTGCGCAGCGTTTTTTTCTCTACCTGGTGCTGATCCTCGCCTTCGCTGCCTTGGTTACGCCATTTAAGGTACTGATTTGGTATTTGTGGTTTGCCGGTGATCGCGATTTTCAACAGCAAATTGTCGAAAAGCAGGGACTGATTTTTGTAGGTAACGTATTAGTGATTCTGCTCTCCACGGTGTTGCGCGTCATCATGGACTGGTGGCGCTATCAGGGAGAAAAGCAGGCGCTGCTGACCCAGACCATGCAGTCGGAGCTGCGTTTTTTGCGCAGCCAGATCAATCCGCACTTTTTATTTAACACGCTGAACAACTTGTATGCGCTGACGCTGAAAAAAAGCGACAAAGCGCCGGAAATCGTATTGAAATTGTCGGAAATCATGCGCTACATGCTTTATGAGTGCAACGAAAAGCGGGTGTATCTGTCCAAAGAAATCCAGTATATGCAAAACTACCTGGATTTGGAGCGAATCCGACAACCGGAGGGCGCAGAGATCAGCCTCGTTGTGGAAGGCCGGGTCAGTGAACAAAGGGTTGCGCCGCTGCTGTTCGTCCCTTTTCTGGAAAATGCGTTTAAACACGGACTGAACAATTCCCTGCAGGGCGGCGGATTTGTACGCCTACACCTGATCGTGCAGGACGATCTGCTCGAGTTCTCGATCGAAAACAGCAAAACAGCGCGCATGCCCCGCCGGGAGCACCCCCGCAGCGGCGGAATCGGCCTGGCGAATGTGCGCCAACGACTGGAACTTTTATATCCCGATCAGCATGAATTGGAGATTGAGGAAACCCCCGATCGGTTCATTGTCTTGCTTCACTTGGAAATGAACAGATAAAATTTGATAAATTCTTTAAAAAGTCTGTACCTTAGAGCCTGTCCGGGAATTTTTACTCGGCGAGTAGATCCCGAAGAGACTTTGCGTGCAGCCAAAATGCGAGAACTGCAAACAGCGCGCTGTTTGGAAGAACCGACTGCTTATGTTAAACGTACTTATTGTTGACGACGAACCCCTCGCACTGGACGTGCTGGAAACGTACATCGCCCAAATGCCGGAATTGCGCCTGGCCAGGCGATGCGGCAACGCTTTGGAAGCGAATGAGGCGCTCAAACAGGAACAGATTGATCTGATGTTTCTCGACATCCAGATGCCGCAGCTCACGGGCATTGATTTTGTCAAGACCCTGAGTTCGCCGCCCATGATCGTTTTTACTACCGCGTATCCCAATTACGCGATCCAGGGCTTCGACCTGAACGCGCTGGATTATCTGCTCAAGCCGATTTCGCTGGAGCGCTTTTTGAAAGCGGTGAATAAAGCCCTGGAGCACAACCGTCCCGCCGCGGTAATGCCGCCGGAAGAGCATGATTTTTTCTTCGTAAAGGCCGATAAAAAATTAGTCAAGGTCAACTTCGACGAAATTATCTTCATCGAGGGACTCAAAGACTACGTCATTATCCGCTTGCTGAACGGCCGCGTCATCACGCTGCAGACCATGAAAAGCCTCGAGGACCGCCTGCCTGCCAATCGCTTTCGCCGTATTCACCGCTCTTATATTGTGGCGATGGATAAAATCTGCGCGATCGAGGGCAACATGGTCGAGGTGCTCGAAAAAGATAAACCCAAGTTGCTCCCTATCGGCAAAAATTACCGGGACGAGTTGCTGGATTTGATTGACCGCAATCGGTTGTGAGCGGACCTTCCAGGTGTTGATTTTTGGGTAATTGAAGCCCAGAAATCAACACCTGGAAGGTCGTACGCCCCGCTTATTTCAAGCGCTCCGGCAGGTGCCGCTGGTGGTAATTGGCCAGCACTTTACCGTCTTTGAGTACCACAACGCCCGGATTAGCCCGGATGATCGTTTTGAGCAGTTTGTCGTCGCCGTGGTAGAACGGATAATCGGCGCCGATTTTGCTGCGGAACGCTTCCGCCTGCGGCGCGTCGGCATAGGTAACGATCGCATACACCTTCCAACCGTCTTTTTTGGCGCTTGCGGCCAGCGGGTTAATTTTTTCTTTGAATAATTGCGCGTATTCCGGCGCATCGGAGAGTTTGTACGCGACGATCATCATGCTGTAGCCGGGTTCG
>JBEIDF010000199.1:0-6662 GCA_040383605.1 Lewinellaceae bacterium | reverse complement strand
GTAGGGCTAAACAGGGGATTGCAGGATGCAATCCACGCGATGAACGGCATACGCGATTTCCCTGTACTGCTGACGATTATGGGAAACAGCAGCCCCCAAACCCGCGCCACCCTATCCGGGCTGCTGCAAAATCCGCGCCACAAAATCCGTTTTATCCCCGCCGGCACAGCATCTGCCATCTTCGAGCAAGCCGAAGCGCATCCGATCGGCTTGGCGCTGGAACCGGCTTATTCCCTAAACAACGATCTGGCGCTTTCGAACAAGATATTCCTTTATTTAACCGCCGGCAGCGCATTGATCGCATCCAACACGACTGCGCAGGCGGCGTTTATGCGCGAGTACCCCGGCTTGGGAAGCGCCTACCCTGTGGGTGACAGCGCCGCGTTGCGCGCTTTATTGGAACATTATTGGCATGCCCCGGAAATGTTGTCCGCAGCCAGGAATCAAGCGCTTTCCCTGACGCAAAACTACTTGAACTGGGAAACGGAACAATGCCGGCTGCTCTCGCAAATTCAAACCATCCTGTGAAAACAGTACTCATCATCTATCCCCACTGGCCGCCCTCCAACCTGGTTGGCGTACAACGGGTGCGTATTGTAGCCGGCTGCCTGCACCAACACGGCTGGCATCCGGTAATACTCACCGTACACCCGAGGCATTACGAGGAAATGTCCGACCCGCATCTTGAAAAAACACTGCGTCCGGGACTGGAGGTCATTCGCACCGAAGCATTTCCGGTGCTCCAGATCGCAGGAAAACGCCTGATCGGCGATATCGGACTGCGCGCTTTTTGGCATACGTATCGGCGTGGCAAAGCGCTGATCAAAAACCGGCAAATTGACTTTATCTGGATTTCCATGCCGTCCTGGTATCCAGCCTTGCTGGGCCGGATATTTCACCGGCAGGCAAAAATCCCATACGGAATTGACTATCAAGATCCTTGGCGAAATCAGCTGGCGCCATACCACCTGCGCTTTTCGCGGGCGTGGTGGACAAATTTACTAGCCACCCTGCTGGAGCCTGCCGCTGTGGGGAAAGCTGCCTTGCTCACCGGCGTAGCGCAACCTTACTATCAACCGGTGCTGGACCGGTATTTCGGCAGCAAGACTATCCGACATGCCGCCATTCAGCTGGGATTTGATCTGGCGGATTATCGCCTCGAGACAACAGAACCGGAAGCGCCGTGGCCGACAGACCGCAGTATCCAGCCTTTTGTGTACGCCGGCGCCTTGCTGCCACATGCCCACCTTTTTATACAGCGCCTTTTTGAGTCGCTCGCGATCATAAAGCGACAAGCCGCACTGCCTACCGAGGCAAGGTTTTATTTTCTTGGAACCGGCAGCACCAATGGCCCGACCGTTGTGGATCACGCGCGCGCAGCCGGAGTAGAAGATCTGGTGACGGAAGTACCCGATCGGTTTCCGTTTTTACACATCCTGCATTTTCTGAAAGCGGCCGCCGGCGTCCTGATCATCGGCTCGACAGAGCAGCATTACACGGCATCAAAAACCTTTCAGTGCCTGTTGTCTGGTCGCCCGGTCTTTGCCATGCTCCACCAGGCCAGCGAAGCCGCCGCCATTCTCCGGACATCTCGGGCGGATTCGTATCTCGTGGCCTATCAGTCAGACCAGACGCCTGGCGATTTTCAAAATAAAACGCTGGAGACCCTGAAGCGATACTTAGGGAATTCCCAGCCTTGGGCGCCGGATTTGGCTGCGCTAGCGCCCTATTCCGCTGACAGCGCAGCTGGAAAATTAGCGGCTGTATTTGACAATGCCCTGGAGAACGCCGGGCGTGGAGCGCACAATTCGGATATCCCCAAACACGGCGTGAATCGAAAAAAATGAAAAAACTGGCTATCCTCGCCTCCCATCCGGTGCAGTATCATGCGCCGCTATTTCAATTGCTGACCACAAATACAAGCCTGAAAATTCGGGTTTTTTACACTGCGGCAAACGAAACCTACTTTTTCGATCCCGGATTTCAACAAACTATCGCTTGGGATATTCCCATTCTAGAGGGGTATGATTCCTGGTTTACTCCGCGTCATCCGCTTCAATCCATCCGGAAAATCGAGGATTTTAAACCCGATGCCATCTGGGTGTTCGGCTGGCAGCCTGCCGGGCACCTGCGGGTCATGCGCCACTTCAAGGGCAGTATTCCGGTGTGGTTTCGGGGCGACTCCACCCTGTTGGATGAGAAACCCGGCATTCAACGATGGGCCCGGCGTTTGTTTTTACGTTGGGTGTACCGATATGTGGATCGCGCATTTTACGTCGGCGATGCCAACCGAGACTATTTTACGGCGCACGGATTACAATCAGACCAACTGGTTTTTGCACCGCATGCCGTAGAAAATACGCGATTTCAGCCGGCGAATTCCATCGAAAAAAGCTTGTTGCGCGAGAAATTTGGATTACGAAAACAGGAAATCGTCGCACTTTTTTGCGGAAAACTGGCGCCGCGAAAAGCCCCTGATTGCCTCTTAGCCGCCATTTTGAAGTATAATAAAGCAAACAGCCCGCCTGTCCACCTGATTTTTGCAGGCAGCGGCGCGATGGAAAAGCAATTGAAACAACAAGCGCAGGGTAGCCCACATATACATTTTACCGGTTTTCAAAATCAATCACACATACCCCAGCTCTACCGCCTCAGCAGCTTTGTCTGCCTGCCTTCCGTACGTGGAGAAACCTGGGGACTCGCCATAAACGAAGCCATGGCCGCCGGCCTGCCCGTATTGGTCAGCGACCGCTGCGGATGCGCCAGAAACTTAGTGCAACATAACGGCTACATCTTCCGAGCAGGCGATCAGGAGGATTTGATTTCCAAGATTGCTCTGCTTGCAAAAGCGCCGGAACGGCTGGAGCAAATGGGACAAAAATCCATGGAAATCATCCAGCCATGGTGTTATGAGCAAATTGAAAAGCAAATTTGCGCCGAACTATGGAAGTTACCCTGACGTGAAAATCCTTTTTCAATACGGCGGCGCGTACGTTTTTGGGAAAGAACGATCTGCCTTCCACCTCATGCGTGAACTCCAACACGCAGGACACCAGATTTTCATTGTTTGCAATGGATGGAACAACGGCCATTTTATCCGTCTGTTGCGCGAAAATAACCTCCAACATTCATGTATTAAACTGGGAAAAATATCCAAATCAATCCACCCCCTCCATCTTAAATGGACCTTGGACGCCCTGTTGCACCTTCCGGCGGCGCGCATAAAATTTACAGCACTGGTACGGAAACACCAGCCTGAAGTCGTCGTTTTTGAAAGTTATTACACGTATTATCTATTAAGAAACACCTGCCGCGGACTAAAAACAGCGGTGATTTACCACGAAGACCCGAAAAACAACTTTTGGCTGAAACAGTCGCTGAAGCCCGCAGCAAACAAGGCGACAGCCCACCTCGGCGTCAGTCGTTTTATTTGCCGCCAATTGGAATGGGCGGGCTTTCCAAAAAATCGTATTTTTTTACTGTACAACACGTATGACGAAACGCCCAATTACAGCCCGCGGCGCCCGCACGGCAACATGGGCATTCGCATCGGATACGCAGGGCAAATTCAGCCCTGGAAAGGAATCGAAGATCTTTTTGACGCACTCGCACTACTTAAAAACCGGATTCATTTCTATTGCCTGATCGCAGGAACGGGAGACGAACAGTATACCCGTTTTTTAAAAGAAAAAAGCCGACGACTGGGTATTGCGGACAGCCTGTATTGGCTGGGTTATTTGGAGCGCACAGAGGAATTTTATCGGCAGATAGATTTGTGCGTCGCACCGGCCTGCCGGGAAGAAGCCTTCGGAAGAACTCCGATGGAAGCCGGCCTCTTTGGCGTGCCAAGCATCGTGACGCAAAGCGGCGGATTGCCGGAAATTGTACAGGACGGAACAACCGGGTTTGTGGTTCCAATCCACGCGCCGGCAATCATTGCGCAGAAAATTGCGTATTTGTTTCACCGACCGGAGACGCTGGCAAAGATGGGCCGGCGGGCGCGGACGGATTACCGCGTCCGCTTTTCACCGAAACGTCAAGCAGCGCGTTTTATTCAAATCATGCACCAACTTGCATGCCCGGCGTTCTAACCAAAATCCAGGCCGCTAATTTGTTCTTCACGGGCGCCGCGCTTTGTCTGTTTTCTCCGAATCCCCTCCTCTCGGTGTTCGCACTCGCAGCGCTTCTGGTCGGCGTCCGCGCCTCCTGGCAGCCCATGCAACCGGCGGTATTCGCTTATGGTTTTGCCTATCAATGGATGCAAGCAGCAACCCGCGTAATTCAGGCAAATCTGGAAGGGATGCCTGTTGACGAATTTGACCGGTCAGATCATGCCGAACCGGCTATCTGGATCGCCACAACCGCTGTGCTGCTCATCGCACGCCTCCTGTCCGGGCAAATCCGGCGCAGCCCGTTCGACGCGGAGCATCTCGCGCGCGCCCTGCGCAGCGTTTCGCCTTACAAAGTATTCCAGACACAGTTGTTTTTTCTGCTGATCACGCCGCTGCTGGGCAGGTTGAAAATCGGTGGAATCGCACAGTTTATTTTACCGCTTGAAAATCTGCACTGGTTCGCTTTTTGTCTCCTGACACTAGCCGCGCGCTATCACAATAAAGGCTATGGTTGGCTGGGGATTGCGTTTATGATCGAATTTTCCATTGGCCTTGTCGGCTTTTTTGCCGGATTCAAAACGGTGATTTTTTTCCTAATGATCGCCGTCGCATCATCTATGGCAGCGGTCAGGCTCAAACACCTGATCTTTATCCTTGCCGGTTTTTTCCTACTGGGAACACTCGGCCTCTTCTGGACCTCCATCAAGGAGGATTACCGGATGTATTTATCCGGCGGACAACGCGCACAGGCAATTGTGGTGTCAAAACAGGCACAGCTGACCTACTTATGGAACGCGGCCGGCAATATGGATCAGACAGACTGGCGGCGGGCGGGTGCCCGGATGTTGGACCGTCTGCAATACACAAAAATGCTCCAACTGACAATGGATCACGTGCCGACCTTCACCCCGCATACACACGGCAGTCTCTGGTTCGCCGCCGTGCGTCATATTCTGATGCCACGCTTTTTCTTTCCGGACAAAGCGATCCTGGACGACTCGCAAAACGCCGGAAGATACTCCGGCGTCGCCTGGGCCGGCGCTTCGGAGGGCTCCTCCATTTCGCTGGGCTACATCACAGAAAGTTATGTGGATTTTGGCTGGCCTTGGCTGCTTCTCCCGCTAATAATGCTGGCCCTGTTATTACGTTTTTTGTACGCCGTGATGGTAAAATCCGGAAAAAACTCACCGTACATCCCCCTACACTTCGTCGGCATCATCCTCGTTTTTGCGCCTTTTAGCCTGATCGAAACCTCGCTTGCCAAGCTGCTGGGCGGGGTTATCATGAATTTTTTGGTCTATCATTTTTTTATCCGAATTTTTCTGTTTCCGCGGATTTGGAAATTCGTCACCCTGTAAGAGCACATAAGAGCATATCTAAAATTATATTTATTTGCAATACGAAAACATTTTTCACCCTAGTGCCGCGTCCAGCTAACAGCAGCAAATATAATTTTAAACACGCTGTAATCTCGATGCGAATTCTGCATATTACGCCCTCCTATCCGCCCTCCACCGCTTACGGCGGGCCGACGACAGCGGCAGCGCTTTTGTGCGAAGCACTGGCAAAAAACGGCTTTGACGTAACGGTCTATTGCACGCGGGCGGATGGCCGGCGGGCGCTGCAGTTGCCGGCAAAAACAATCCGGAGGGGAGTACGGCTGCAGTACTTCGACAGGCTGACGGGCGACCACTCCCACCTGTCTCCAACACTGCTATGGGCCGTTTGGAGAACCTGTCGGCGGTACGACGCGGTACACATCCATTCTTGGTGGAACCTGACGGCGCTGCCATCACTGCTGCTTTGTATGTTCCGAGGCATTCGGCCGGTCATCTCGGTGCGAGGTATGCTGGGAAATTACACGCTTCAATCGCGGGTGAAACGGTACTTTCAACGCTGGATAGGTCGGCGCCTGTTGATGAACGCTTTATTACACGCCACCAGCAACCTGGAGGCTGCGCAAATTGCTGCCGCGGCGCCCGGCGCTGAAATTATTTGCGCGCCCAACCTCTGCGCGCTGCCGGAACTGCCGCCTTGTCGTCCGCCGACGTCCCAACTGCATCTGGCATTCATCGGACGCCTGCACCCCGTAAAGGGATTGCCGGCGCTTTTTGAAGCCCTCGCCGTTGTATCTTTCCCGTGGGCGCTCACGATAGCCGGCGACGGCGAAGCACATTATGTTTCTCAATTAAAAGCCACAGCGGCCCGTCTTGGTATTGCAGACCGCCTGTACTGGGCAGGCTGGGTAGCGGATCCGGAAAAATACCGGATACTTACCCGTGCTGATTTGTGCGTGCTGGTATCGCAAAGCGAAAGTTTTGCCAACGCGGCCCTGGAAGCGTTGATTATGGGAACGCCTGTTCTGCTGGGCGAAAACGTAGGCTTGGCAGACTATGTACAACAAACAGGCGCCGGTCAGGTATGCGCGCCTACAGCGAAAGCAATCGCGGCGGCCCTGGAAGCGGTGCACTGGAAAATACGCCGGCACGCATTCGACCGGCAGCAAATAGCGCAACAAGCGCGAACCGATTTTTCTCCCGATGGAATCCT
>JBEIDF010000198.1:0-6810 GCA_040383605.1 Lewinellaceae bacterium | reverse complement strand
GGCGATCCCGGACTGGGCGGCGCAAAAAATATCGCCGTGCTCCCCAATTCCAATACGCCGGTGCAGATCAACAGTGTCAACCAACTCACCAACTGGCAGTTCTACCGGAATACCGAACTCAGCCAGGTAATGGAATATGATGGCCTCACCGCCGACTCGCTGGGCGTCAAAAAAAGCCTGACCGCCCGCACCAGCGTGATCCCCTGCAATACCTACCATCTTAAACTGGCCGTGGCCGACCGCTTCGATTTTATCTATGACTCCGGCGTGTTTATCTCCGAAATCAAGGCCGGCACGCCCAATCTTTTCGTACAATTTGCCGGCGGCATTGATTATTTTATCGAAGACTGCTCCGGCGCCGGCGACCAGCTGATCATCGCGCTCTCGGAACCGGTTGACGATACCACCAACTTCAACGTCACGATCGGCGGCACAGCCGTGCAGGGCGATGATTATCTGCTGAACATCCCGCCGGTCATCCAATTTCTCCCGGGCGAGCAACAAATCGCCTTCCCCATCGCGCCCATTGCAGATGGTGTTCAGGAAGGCACGGAAACAATCACCATTTCGCTTTCGAATGATTACGGCTGCGGCGAAGTGCAGTTGAAAACAATCACCGTGGAAATAAAAGACGACGTAGAGGTGCTCGTAAACGGAGGCTCCGATACGCTGCTCGTATGCCAGGGCGGCACGCTGCAATTGCAGGCCGAAGGTGCAGTCAATTATTTCTGGTCGCCCCCGGGCGCCGTTAGCAATCCCTTCATCGCCAATCCGACCATCACGCCGGATCAGGATATCTGGCTGGAAATTACCGGAACGGTCGGCAGCTGCGAGGATTCGGATTCGGTGTACGTTACGATCATTGCTCCGGAAGTGGATGCCGTCAACCCGGGCGATTCCACAGTCTGCCTGGGCGATAGCGTACCGCTGCTGGCCATCAATAACACCGGCGGTACGGGTATCAACTGGACGCCCGCTGCCACGCTGGACGATCCCACCTCGGCCACACCCATCGCCAAACCGCTCCAAACAACGACCTATGTCGTCACGCTCTCCATCGCCGGCTGCTCGGTGAGCGATTCGGTGACGATCCTGGTGGATACGCTCTTCCTGCCGCAATTACTGTTTACCGATACGACAGTTTGTCAAAACTATCCGGTACAACTCGGGGAAACGTTAAACACGACCACCACCTACGCCTGGTCGCCCGCGCTCGGATTGAGCGATTCGACTTCCGCCGGCCCCATTGCCCTGCCAGAAGAAACTACGGAATACACCCTGATCGCCGTTTCCGCGAACGGATATTGCTCGGATACCCTGACCGTGAACGTGGAGGTAATCCCCGCAAATGTGGAGATTACCGGCGATTCCTATCGGGAAATCTGCCTCGGGGATACCGTATTGCTTTTCGCAAACGCACTCCCCGCCGGCAGCGTGGTGCAGTGGTCGCCCGCCTTCGCCGTCACCAATCCCATCGGCCCGGCTACCTCCACCGTGCCGGATGAGACGATCACGCTGTTTGCTTCTTACACGGTCAGCGGCTGCCTTGTGCGCGATTCCGTCCTGATCCGGGTAGACTCCCTGCCGCTGCAGGATATCCGGCGCGAAGAGGATAAATCGGTGTACTGCCTCGGCGATACGATTTACTTCATCTCGCCAACCTACGAACCGGCCAACTTCCCGGATATCGAATTCTCCTGGGAGCCGTTTGGGGAGCAACTGACGCCGGACAGCAACTGGAACCTGGTGATCGTTGCCACAGAAACACACGTCTATCAACGCATTGTCGTAAATCGGGCCTGCGTGGACACCGCCGAGGTGGTCGTGCCCGTGTCGGAGCCCCCGACGATCACGATTACTGCGGCCCCGCCCCGCGTTTGTCCCTTTGAACCCGTCCAACTCCTCGCGACAGTGGAACCCATGCAAACGCTGGAATGGCAAGCCGATCCGACCCTAAGCTGTACGGATTGTCCGAACCCGATCGCTTCGCCCTTTGCCACCACGCAGTATAGCGTGTCGGCGCCGGAAGCGGATTGCCCCGCGAGCGCCTCGATTCTCATACAGGTCGTGCCGCCGCCCGCGCTCAATTTGGCCCAAACCCAAACGATCTGCCTGGGCGAGTCAGTCGTCCTCAACTCAACCAACCAACCGAATGTAACCTACACGTGGACTTCTGTGCCCGCCGGATTTAGTTCAAATGAACCCAACCCGGTCGTAAGCCCGACGGTCACGACCACGTATAAGGTCGTCGCCGTCAATTCGGATACCTGCGTGAGCGAAGGCGAACTGACGCTCACGGTCGCCGCCGCCACGCTCTCGGTTAGTGAAGATCAAACTATCTGCGCGGGTGACAACGCAACCCTCAGCGCAGTCACAACCGGTACGCCCGGGCAATTGATCTGGCAACCCGGCGGCCAAAACACGCCCTCGATCCAGGTGTCGCCCAGCGCTACAACGATATATACCGCACGCCTCGTTTTCGGCGACGATTGCTCGGCGTTGGATACAGTGGTGGTGTCGGTCGTTCCCGCACCGGTGATCGCCCTGGCGCCGGATACGGCGTTCTGTCTGGGTGGTACACTGACGCTTAACCTCGCGCTGGCCGAATTAGGCGTTACCTATACCTGGTCTTCCACGCCCGTCGGTTTTTCCTCTACCCAAGCCAATCCAACGGTCGCGCCCGGCCAAACGACTACTTACCGCCTCGTCGCGGATAATACGGTGTGCACCCGCAGCGATGAGATCGTCGTCACGGTCGCGGATGCAACGGTCAATGCCGGCCCCGACCAGACGATCTGCTTCGGAGAATCCACCTCCATCACGGCGGTCACCACGGGCACGCCCGGAAACCTCGTCTGGACGCCGGGCGGCCAAACAACGCCTTCGATTACGCTGACGCCGGTAGATACGCAAACTTATACTGTCACCCTGAGCTACGGCCCCGGCTGTATCAAGCAGGACAGCATGCGCCTGAACGTGGCGCCCGCTGTGACGATCTCCTCGTTGAATGCCGTGCCGGATACCAGCACACTTTGCGAAGGCACGCCGCTGCAACTCTCCGTTACGGTGGTACCCCCGGACGCTACGCTGATCTGGACAGAAAACGGCACGGTGATCCCGAATCAAACGGATACGCTGATCAATCTGACGCCAACGGCCTCTCCAGGCGAAACCCTGGAATATCTGGTCACCGCCACGGACGACAACGGCTGCTCCGCAACTGCCGGGCCGAAAGCCTTCGCCATCGCAAAATGTTACGTGGTGCCCAATGCGTTCACGCCCAACGGGGACAGTACGAACGACCTGTTTGGGGTGTTCGTCTCCGGCGGAGAACTGGAACTCCTCGAACTACGGGTCTATAACCGCTGGGGACAACAGGTATTCGAATCGTCGGCCAGTGTAAAATTTTGGGACGGCCGGGTGGATAACATAGACGCGCCCAGCGACGTTTATGTGTATGTCATGCGCCTGCGTTTCCCCGATGGTCGGGAAGAATTGCTGAAAGGCGACCTGACTTTGTTGCGATAACTTGCTATTATGCTGAAATCCTGCTTACCCCTCTTAATCCTATTCCTAAGCGCCCGGGCGCCGGCTCAAACCGACGCCCGGGTGGTCTCCGGCACAGTCCTGCTCAACAGCCCGACGATGCCCGCCGCGAATCGCATCCTCGACGAATTGCGCAATGTCTGGAAAATCAAAACGGACTCGGTGCATGTCTCCGACCAAACAATCGTATTCTCTACCCCGGAGGGTACGGTCATGCTGGCTTTTTTAAATTATCCGGCGCCGAAAAACGAGGTGTTTACCGCCGCTTCAATTTCCTGGCTCTGGAAAAATGCGGAAACGGAAGCAACCACGCACCAGGCCCAGTTGGCGATTTCCGTTTTGGGCAGCCCGCAGCGCGCACCGATTAAATTGTACCAACTTTTCACTCGCGTCGTAGCCGGGGTGTTATCCGCCTCCGACGCCTCGGGCGTATTCATGAATGAAGAACTCCTGCTGCTCTCCAAAGGCTATTACCTCGAGGCCGCCCAAAATATGTCTGACGACAACCTCCCCCTGTACTGCTGGATGTACTTCGGCCTGATGGAGGAAGAAGGCGGAAAATCCGGCGCTTTCACGTATGGAATGCAGGGTTTTGATATGCCGGAAATGGAGATCGTCCAGTCGGTGCATTCGCTCCAGGAGACGCATGCCGTGCTGTACGACGCCGCGGTGTACGTGTTGAAATACAACGTCCGCCCCCAGGAAGGGCGGCAGATTCCGCTCGAAGCCGGACTGAAACTGCCGGTTCAATTGTCCGCCGGCCATTACGTGCAGGAGCGAGAAACGGTCAAATTAATTTACTGATTCAGCAAACATCCTACATGAAATCCGGTATCCTGCGCTTGGCGCAAATCGCCCGAAAATCCCGGCGCAGGATCGTCGGATTGATGTCGGGCACTTCGCTCGATGGATTGGATATTGCGCTCTGTTCGGTGCGCGGCGCCGGCCTACAGACGCGCGCGCAGGTGGAGGCTTTCCGAACGGTTCCCTATCCGGAAGATTTTAAGCACGCTGTCCGCCGGGTTTTTGCGCAGCGCACAATTGATTTTCAGCATCTTACCTTGCTCAACGTCTATATAGCCGAAGTGCACGCCGCGCTGGTACTCGAAGCCCTGCGCGATTGGGCGACGCCGCTGGAATCGGTGGATATTCTGGCGAGCCACGGGCAGACGGTATTTCACGCGCCCCGTATTTTCCACGGACTGCCGGACTGGCCTAACGCCAGCCTACAGATCGGCGATGGCGACCACCTGGCCCGCCGAACTGGCCTGATCACGATCAGCGATTTCCGGCAAAAGCATCTGGCCGCCGGCGGGGAGGGTGCGCCGCTGGCCTTGTACGGCGATTATTTTCTTTTTTCAAAACCCGCCGAGGATCGCTTTTTGCTCAATATCGGTGGAATTGCCAATTATACCTACCTGCCGGCAGATGGCGATCCGGCGAAAGTGGCGGCGACGGACACTGGCCCCGGCAACACGTTGCTCGACGCCTTTACCCGGGAGTTTTTTCAAATTCCCTTTGACGAGGACGGCCGCCTGGCCGCTTCCGGCGTGGTTTTACCAGACTTTTTAAAAAAACTGCATACAGCAGATTTTCTCCAGCGGCCAGTACCCAAAACTACCGGCCCGGAAACCTTCAACCTCGACTGGGCCAAGGCGATGCTCGCAGCCTGCCCGGAAGAAGCCTCAGGCGATCCCCGCAATATTTTGTCCACGCTGGCGCAATTTACTACCGACACCATCGCCGCCGCCATAAGACAGACGCCCCTGCTCGGGCCGCGCGCTACCGTCTTCGTCAGCGGCGGCGGCGCCTGCAACCCGGATATCATGCGGCGGATCCAGGGTGCGTTACCGGAATACAAGGTGACGACGATTGACCGGCTCGGTATTCCCGCAGCCGCTAAAGAGGCGGTGCTGTTTGCCGTACTGGCCAATGAAACCCTCGCCGGCGCTTCCGCGCCAAATACTATTTTGGGCGGCATTCCGCTCGTTTCCATGGGGAAAATATCGCTACCGGACTAAGAGCATGTCTAAAATTATATTCCCTTCTACTATGAAAAAGACTTTCATAGTAGCGAGAAATATAATTTTAGACGTGCTCTAAGCGTTTAGTCCGATTTATATTTCCGGGCAGCAACTGCCCGGAAATATAAACGTATCCATCAAAAGCAGCCGGTGCGCGCGCTCAAAAAACGGTCATCGAATCAAGGTCGCAAAGCCTTTGTACTCCACGGATCTGCCGCGCGGTTCCGTAAATGTCACGACATACACATAGACGCCGTCCGGTGACATGCTGCCGCTTTTTTGATCGAGCCCCGACCAGCCATCGAGCGGGTTAGCGGTTTCAAAAACCAGCTCGCCGTAGCGGTTCCAAATCGTCATACGGAAATCCGATACACCCTCTAGAACCCCGGCGCCTAAGAAATCATCATTACTGCCATCGCCGTTGGGCGTGAAGGCGTTGGGCATAAACCAGCGAATTTCCGGCACGATATCCAAGTACTTCGTCAGCGAGTCTTTGCAGCCCTCCGGATGGGTCGCGATGAGCGTGACGGCCGTCAGGCCGGTGTCCGGAAAGACAAAAGTCGGGTTTTCCTCGTTGGAGTATCCGGCGCTGCCGAATTGCCAGTAATAGCGGTTGGCGTTTTCTGATTCGTTGAAGAAGCGCACTGTGTTGTTGAAATTGCTGAGCGCTGTGTTGGGGTCAAAGCTGAAATCCGCCGTGGGCGAAGGCTCCGCCCGTATCAGGTTGACAAACGTGTCCGCCGTAAAGCAGCCGATTGGCGAGGTAATCGCAATTTGGACGGTGTAAAATCCCGGTTCGGTGTAGGCATAGGTCGGACTGATTTCCTTGCTGCTTCCTTTGCCGTCGCCAAAATCCCAGATGATATCGTACGTGCTGTCTATCGGCGTGGACAAATTGTTGAAGAAGATTTCCGCCGGCACGCAACCAATGAAACTGCTCGGTTTGATGATAATCAGCGGCGGAACCGGGAACCAGTTGATGGTTTGGAGCGTGTCGTCCGAACAATTATTTTTATCAAAAACACGCAGTCGGACAGGGTGTAAGCCCGGAATCGGATATAAAAATTCCGGATTTTGCTCCGCAGAAGTACCGTTCAGAACGCCAAACTGCCAGTCCCAGCGGTTGATGCCGCCGTCGCCCTCAGACAGATCTGTAAATACTACGGGGCCTGCGACACAGGTGTCATAATCATATTCAAAATCGGCGGTGATATCCGGGAAAATATTCACCGAAATAAAG
>JBEIDF010000197.1:0-6813 GCA_040383605.1 Lewinellaceae bacterium | reverse complement strand
GTAACTGGTTAGCAGGATCGCTGTCTGGCCTAAAAAGTCCCATTTTCCGCCATACTTCGCGATTTTTTTTGACCATAGCGCTGCTATGGCCTGCAAAAAATCCCTTCGTCTGGCGAAAAATGGATTCTTTTTTGGCTCAGACGCGACCTGCTAACCAGTTACTTTCTTTTTTAGGATTTTATAAAAAAATTGTGTTTAAATAGGCTTGTTTGACACAAAATGTATATCTTTGCCTTCAATTATGGTCGCGTACGACGAATTTGGATTTCTGGTTGCGCCGGAGCCCGCTCAAACGCTCGAGGCGCGTCTTTCCATCCGGGAGGCATTCCCGGAGGCGGGTGTTTGTTATGTGGGCGGCGTCAGCGACGGGTGGGAGTATCGCACGGTATTTGCGGGCAGTAATTTGGGGCACAGTTATGCGATGGTACGGCAGTTTTTGCAAGAGGAGGGCTACGGCGACATTCCACTTCCAGCGACGCCGGCTGATTTGAGCCTGTTCAGGCGTTCGAAGCGCCGGCAATTGTGTCTTTTTGACGAATTGGGTTATATACACAATCCGGTGAAGATTTTGTTTTCGCCGGACGCGCGGCAGCGCAGCACGCTTATTTTGTGTATTTACAACGAGCGGGCGCCGGATCATTTGTTGCGGTTTCATGGCGTAAAGTAGCAGCAAAAAGCGCCGGACGCGATTTTTAACTGTATTGTTTACTGCTAACCAGTTACGTTTACTGGAAGAATTGTTGCAGCGCGGAAAGGAAATCCTCGCGTCGGTTGGACGCTACGGTCAGGGTGACGCCGGTTTTGAGCGTGACCTGTCCGCCTTTTCCGCGCGCATATTTTATGATGTGTCTGAGGTGGATGGTATGGGATCGGTGGATACGCACAAAATCGGCGGTGGGCAGCATGCGTTCCACATCACCGAGTGTTTTGCACACGAGGGTTTGCCGGCCATCGGTGAAATGCAACGTGGTATAGTTCCCGTTGGCTTCCAGGTACGCGATGCGTTTAATTTTTTCGAAACAAAATCCGTCCAGTATAGGGAACATAATTTTTCCTGGTCTGTCTGTGTGGGCGGACGGCTTTTGTGTTTGTATCCGCTGCGCTTTTTCAGGCGTTGCCAGGCGGGATTCACAGGGAGCGGGCTGCGGTAGTGCGTGTATCATGGGCATTAAATCTGAATGAGGCGACAAAACTACCGGCTGTGGCCAGTCTGCGCAACCCAAATTGGCGGCATAAGTCAGGATTCTGCTTTGCAAACCGGATTTGGTTAAATAACAAAAAAACGGCACTTTTGTCCGGTTCCTGTTGTATTTTGCGTTCGATGGCCAAAACCCCCTCTGATAAATTATACCGGCTGATCCGAGGCCTGCGCCCTGCGGAAAAGCGCTATTTTCGCTTGCATGTTCGGGCGGAGAGCAAGTACCTGCAGCTTTTTGAGGCGATGGCGGGCAGTTCGGTTTTCGACGAAGCCGCTTTTATTGATGCGGTTTACGCCGGGCAGCGGCCGGAGAGCCAGAAATATTCGGAGTTGAAGGCGTATTTATACGACTTGATTTTGCGCAGTTTGCAGGACTACGACGAGCGGCAGTCGGCGGATGATCGCCTGAATCAGTTGTTGTGCAACCTTGCTGTACTGTTCAAGCGCGGGTATTACGACGATTGTGCGGAGCAGATTGCCAAGGCAGCGCGTTTGGCGCGGCAGTATGAGCGCTTTACGCAGTTGCTGGATTTGATTCGCTGGGAGAGACAGTTGGCTTATGTCCGGATGGATACCGATTTTCTGCACCGGGAACTCGATCGCCTGGAACAGGAGGAGTTGCAGACACTGCGCCGGCTCGAGCAGGTCATTGCTTTTCGCCGCGCTTTTTTTGCGATGTATGCCGCTGTTAAAATTCAGGCGGGCGGGCGCGACGAAGATCGGATTGCCCGTTTGGGTGCGTTGCTGAAGCCGGAGTTGTTCGAATCGGCCGATAAAGCGCTTTCGCATACCGCTGCCGTATTATATTATCGGACGCTCAACCTGTATCACTATGCGGCGGCGCAGTACGATGCATTTTACAATACCGGTTCTGATCTGCTGACCTTGATGGAGTCCAGGTCGGATTTTCTGAAAACCACCTTGTCTGACTACATTGCCGCATTGAGTAATTTCATTCTCTCCTGCGGCTTACTGGGGCGGTACGATGATGTGCGCGCGGCGCTTTCGAAGCTCCGGCATTTGCGGCCGAACACCGAGGACGATCGCCGGAAAATACACCGACAATACTACGCCAATTATTTTGCGCTGTGTATTTACACCGGCGATTTTGAATCCGGGCGGGCTGAAATGGCCCGTTGTTTGGAGGAGTCTGCCCGTTTTGATCCGGAGGATTACGAGCGCGCCAGTTTTTTCTTTCAGTTTTCCTGTATATGTTTTGGGTGCGGCGATTTTGCGGGCGCCCTGCAGTATTTGAACCAGTGGTTGAGTCAGCCGCGCACAGTGGAGCGCGAGGACTTGCAGAGTCTGGCCCGCATCTTGTCCCTGTTGTTTCATTTTGAATTGGGCAACCAGATGTTGCTGGAGTCGCTGCTGCGCGCGGCAACCCGCTTTATGCAGAAGAAAAACCGTTTATTTGAACTTGAGCGGCGCTTTATTCAATTGTTTAGCACCTTGATGCGCGCGCCTTCCGCCCGCGCCCAATTGGCGGCTTTTCAGCGCATCCGGGCCGACTGGCCGGCGCTGACCGAGTTGCCCGGCGCTTCCGTATGGCTGCAGACCTTTGATTTGGACGCCTGGGTGGAGTCGAAAATACAAGGCATGGCTTTTGGCGAGATTGTCCGGCGCAAATTCGAGTTGGCGGATCGCCGCCGCCCTAGGTTGGTTTGACCGGTGCATTGGGTGTTGGCGTATCCAGTGCGCGTTCCACTTCCACCCGCGTATCCACGGAGGTCCAGCGCGAGCGATACGTGTATTGTCTGCCGCGGATGACATAGCCGCCTTTCACGGCGCCGAGTTGATTTTCATCCAGCGTGGTCGCGAAGCTTTCTACCTTGATCGTGTCGATGGTGTACTTTTCTTTTGCCATTTTACGGAAATTTGCGTTATGCGTGAAGTTTAGGCCGAAACAAATATACAATATACGGCAAACAGTCGGCTGGACAAATTTTTTTAAAAGTCAGGATTCAGACGTTTGAAAAAACCAATTCGGGTTCGTACCCGGCGCGGATCAGGTACGCTGCGGTTTTTTGACGAATTTGCGGGTCGCCTTCGAGTTGCGCTTTTTTTTGTTTGGCGAGTTGTTGCAGGGTTTGGAGATATTCCTGCTCTTCGATGGCGGTTGCGAGCGCGTGTTCCACCACCTGATCGGGCAATCGGTGTTGGTACAGCGCCTGGCGGATTCGGAGGCGTCCCCAGCGATTGATTCGGAATTTTCCGCCGACAAAGAGGTGTGCGAAGCGCGCCTCGTCGAAATAGCCATCTGTTTGCAGCACCGAATAAATTTGTTCCGCGATTTGGCCCTGGGCGCCCAAGGCGTGGAGTTTATCGCGCACCTCTTGCGGACTGCGTTCGCGGAAAGCGCAAAAGTGTTCGGCCCGCTGCAGGATTTCGTCGGGGGTTAAGTCGGGTTTTTCTTTCGAGGGCAGGCGTTGGAAGGGCACGGGAAAAAACAATTTGGGTGGTTACCAATTTGGAATGATTTCGCCGGGGCGGTTGCGGCGGTAAAAATACGCTATTTCATACTGGTGAAAAAATCTGTGTTGCGCGCGTTTATTTTCAGAAATACGTTTTAAATTCACACCGTACAAACCAATTGCCATGCCCTTGCCCTACCGTTCCGGAAACCGCATCGAATTGATTCGCGGCGGCGCTGATTTTTTTGAAGCGCTGTACGCCCTGATAGAGTGCGCTGCGATGAGCCTGCACGTGCAGGTGTACAGCTTGGAGCCGGATACGACCGGTTTGGGCGTGATCGAACGGTTGAAAGCTGCTGCGCGGCGGGGCGTGCAGGTGTACGTGGTATTGGACGCCTTTGGATCGCAGGCATTATCTGAGGTGGTTTTGCAGGAACTGCGGGCGGAGGGGATTTGGGTGCGTAAGTACTCACCGCTTTTCCGGGGGATTCGCTTTCGGATTGGGCAGCGTTTGCACCACAAGGTGATTGTGGCCGACCAGCAATTGGCGTTGACGGGCGGCATCAACTTGGCCGACAAGTATTGCGGCGTGGGGGAGGCTGCCTGGTTGGATTACGCGGTGCGGATTCGCGGGCCGCTTTGTCAGGATCTTTTGCGGTACTGCACGCGTTTTTGGCCGGCGGCCTGGCGTTTGCGGATGCCTGTTTTTTCGTCTCCCGACCGAGCGGGCGACGCATCGGCGCGGCTTTCCCGCAACGATTTGCGCGTGGGTATGCAGGAAATTACCGAAACCTATCGGCGGGCCGTAAGCGGTGCGGCGCGCGAGGTGTTGTTGTTGTCGCCGTACTTCATTCCGGGATTGCGTTTGCGGAAGGCATTGGCTGCTGCGCGGAAGCGGGGCGTTCGGGTGACGTTGATCGTGCCCGGCATTTCCGATGTGCCGATGATTCAGCGCGCCATGGAATACTTATACGACTGGTTGCTTGGGATTGGCGTAGAGGTTTGGGAATGGGATCGGAGTATTTTACACGGGAAGGTACTGGTGGTGGATGGGCAGTGGGTGAGTATTGGCTCCTACAATCCGAACGCCCTGAGTGATTATTTCAGTTTGGAATTGAATGTAGATATCCGCGATCCCCACTTTGCCGGGCAGATGCAGGCCGAGTTGACCGAGTTAATTTTGCCGCAGTGTGCGCTGCTGACTGCGGTTAAGATCCGCAGCCGTTTTACGTGGATGCGGCGCGTGGTGCAGTCTGTTTCCTATTACCTGCTTTGGATGGCTTGTCGGTTGGCGATTCCGGACGCGCGATTGTTGGAGGAGTGATTCAAAAGACTTTTTGGTATTGCAAACCGTGCGGGGGGTTTTTAAAGCAACCACTTACAACGGCTTTTCCCAGATTCTGAACCGTTTGATTGGCTGCGCGCCCATGCGTTCGAATTCTGCGCGCATGGGTTTGTTTGTTTCCAGGATCAGGTGGCTTTCCATTGTGTGCATGCCTGCCTTGCGGGCGCTTTCGATCATATTCCAGCCCATGAGGATATCGAGTCCGCGCCCCCGCAAAGGCGCTGCGACGGCGCCGAGCAGCAAATCCAGTTGCGTGGAGCGGCGGGCAGCCCGCAGGATATGCCACCAGCCGAAGGGGAAAATGCGTCCGCGCGCGCGTTGGATGCCGGGCGTCATGTTGGGCAGCCCGAGCATGAAAGACGCCAAATTGCCGCGATTATCGGCGACTACTTTAACGAAGCGGGGGTCCAGGATGGGCAGATAGCGGTCGGCGGTTTCCTGCATTTCCTGTTCATCCAGGGGTACGAAGCCGTAGAGTTCTTTGTAGGTTTCATTCATGAGTTGGAAGACCGGTACGATCCAGGGACGCAGTTGCCTTTTGTTTTGAAACTGAATCAGCGTATAGGGTAAATTTCGTTGTACCCGTTCGCAGATGCGGGCATATTCCGGCGGGACGTCCCGGAGCAGATCAATGCGGTAGTCCAGGCAGTCTAATTTTTTGGCATAGCCGCGGCGTTCCACGAAACCCGGGAGATAGGCTTGGTTTGTGGCGGTGACGAGGATAGGCAGTTCTCCAAAGCCTTCAATTTGGAGGCCTTCCGGGTCTTTGTCAGAAAACCCGAACGGGCCGATCATCCGGTTCATGCCGTGTGTGCGCGCCCAGTTTTCCACCGCTTCGAGCAGGGCGAACGCGGCTTCCTCGTCATGGAAGCAGTCGAAATGTGCGAAGCGCGCGTTTTTTTCGGCGGTAGCTTGGTTGTGCGGGTGATGGATGATTCCCATGATTCGCCCTACCGGTCGGTTTTCGCGCCAGGCGAGGAACAGCGCGGTATCGCAATAATGGAAGGCTTTATTTTTGGACGGGTTGTAGTACGTATGTTCGTCCATAAAAAACGGCGGCAGCCAGTTGGAATTTTGCGCGTGGATTTTTTCCGGCAGGTATATATAGGTGTGCAGTTCGTGTCGGTTGGTTACCGGGCGGATAGAGACGGGCATGTCTAGCGATTTAGATTAGTTGGATTTTGGAAGAAAATTTTGCAAAAAAAGTGATTTTTTATAAATTTTAACGAAAAAAATGGCATTCGACACAAAACATATTGAAAAAAACGCAAATCCTTAGCCGGTCGCGTCTGGCCCCCAAAACGTTTCCTTTTTGGGCCAGACAGCGACCTGCTAAACAGTTACTCCTTTTTAAGAGGTGCTGTGTTAAGAACCGAATTCCAGCGTGAAACAATATAGTTACATCGAAAAAAGTTTATTATCAGAAAAAGCAGTAAATTTGCCTAATCAAGCAAGTTACTTAGGTAACTATGCAGCGTAGGCAGGGGCTTCGGTCTCTGCCTATTTTATTTTAGTTTATAAAATAAGATCCAATAATTCTGCAGATTAGAAATTCAATTTTTAATCTGCAGAAATGCAGTATGGCTAGAGGCACACCCAATATTTGGCCTTACAAAGGTTGGGCCCCTACAAAGGTTGGGCCTCTCCGAGGCCGGGATTGTGGGTTGTTTTCGGTTTGCGCCCCCGGCGTATGATGATGTTTCTCCCAGGCACGCAAACAGACATTCCGGAGGTACCATTTTTTACACCAAATGGACACCACACCCTGCCCCCCCCGCGCCTTCCGCGCATTCTGCGGGAGCCCCCCACATTCTGCGCATTCCGTGGGAGCCCCCCGCGCCTTCCGCGCATTCTGC
>JBEIDF010000196.1:0-6883 GCA_040383605.1 Lewinellaceae bacterium | reverse complement strand
GCCGGTGCGGATGAGTTCGAGGGTTGCTTCCAGCAGCAACTTTTCCTGAAACGGATCGCCCACTTGCACTGCGGGCAAGTCATGGTGGCTGTCTTCCGTCAGATCGGCTGAAGCGAACGTCGCGCCGTGGATACCGTCTTTACCCGTGGCCGAACCCACGATGAACACCGGATTGCCGGGTTCGCCGGCGGTGGCGCTGATCGTCTCACCCACCTTTACGATGCCCGCCGACATGGCATTGACCAGAATATCGTGATCATAACAGGCATTGAAATACACCTCCCCGCCGACCGTCGGCACGCCGAAGCAGTTGCCGTAATCGCCGATTCCTTTTACCACGCCGGCAATCAGGCGCTTCATGCGCGACTGATCGGGCCGGCCAAACCGAAGACTGTTCAGCGCGGCGATTGGCCGGGCGCCCATGGTAAAGATATCCCGGTGAATGCCGCCGACGCCGGTCGCGGCGCCCTGATACGGTTCAATTGCGGAGGGGTGGTTGTGGCTCTCGATCTTAAAGGCACAGCCAAGCCCTTCCCCAATATCTACCAGTCCTGCATTTTCTTCGCCGGCGCCGACCAGCAGCCGACCGCCGCTGCGTGGCAGGGTTTTTAATTGTACAATGGAATTTTTATACGAACAGTGCTCGCTCCACATCACGGAGTACACCGACAACTCGGTAAAATTGGGCGCGCGGCCTAAAATTTCTTTTATTTTATCAAATTCCTCGGCCGTAAGGCCCAGTTTTTTTGCGGTTTCCAGGGTTGGCTGAGAATCAACGGATGCCATGGGCAGTAAGATATGCTTTTTTAAAACGCAAAGATAGTACGGTTCGGCTGTTCCATGCCGGATTTTTCCCGATTTTAAGGCACGAAACGCATTCATTTTGAAAATGTCGTCCGGCGACCGGTTTTTCATCAATTTTTTGGATATTTGAGCGTTTTTAAACCCGGCCTTGGCAGCACCGCCCGGCGCCGGGCCGACCCGGCAATTTTCATGAACGATCCAATACAGATATACCTTTCCTATCACGAGCAGGATGCTGCGGTCGTACAAGCCGTTTGCAGGCAACTCAACATGCTGTACCCGCCGGAAACCCTGCATTATTCGGATGCGCAGACGATTCCGCCGAAGGCAGACACCGCCGAATTTATCAAAAAAATGATCGAATCGGCGGAGGTTGTGTTGCTTTTCTGCAGCGCCGACTACTTCAACAAGGAAGAAACGCTGCGCGAACGCGATTACGCCAAGCGAAGTCCGCGCCAACCCCTGATTATTCCGATTCGGAGCCGGGCCGTAGCCGCTGCGCCGCAACTGGAAGAATACGAACTGCTGCCGTCCGACGGCCTGCCCCTGAGCAATGGCGGGGTGCTAAACGAACTGCAAATCGCCGGGACGGCCGGCATCGCACGCGACCGCATGACGGCGTTCCGCCAAAAAAATCGCACCGCGCCTGCCGATGCGCAAGAGGCTGTCACCTGGCCGGCAGCGCAAATTCGATTGTTGTCTTTCTTGGATAAGAACGACTTGCGCGCCGCGTTTCATCTGCTTCATCGGCTGGTGAAAGACCCCGCACTGGACAAAATTATCTTCGACGCCCGGGAAACGCACCGACGCTTGCTGCGCCGGGACGCCGATCAGCCAGACCGGCGCCAGGAATTCCCCAGTGCCCTCCAGGCGCTGTTCCTGGATATGCGCCATCTGATCGTCCACCTGGACGCTGCGCAGCTCCAACCCGACTGGCAACAAACGCTCGAAATAGCATATTTTGGCGTTCGCGCACCCGATCAGCCGGACGCAGGCCTCCAACCGCTCTCGCTGCTTTCGGAGGATATCCTGCTCCCGCTTGCGCAATTCCCCCGCGCGGGCGAGACAAGCGCAACACCCCTGGCGCCGGAACAACAGCAGGAGTTCAAGCGGCTGTTCATGCTGGCACAGGATGCCCAGGCCGTCGGGCAGTATGCCCGGGCGCATACGCTGGCCGAACAAATACAAACCAGCCTGGATCCGGAATCCGCTCAACTATACGAATTTCTGCTGGTCACACTGGTGCAAAAAGAAACGGCCGACCGCATCGCAAGCGACTACGCGGCCGGCCGAACCCAATCGGCGGAAAAAGCCATCCGCTACGCGATGCGCTTCCGGACGCTGCAAAATCAGGGTCGCTGCCCGTCTGAAACCGGATTTTACAACCTCGCTGAAACAGCCGCCGCCCTGCAGGGCGGTTTGCGCAGGCATTACGCCGGCATCCCCAACGACTATACCCTGGACACCGGCCTTCACGCCGCCCGATATCCCGACCACCGCGACCAGGTTTTGCGCTGTATCCGGCTTTCGCTGGACGTTTACAACTACCTGTTTCCCGCAGAAGGATTCCTCGAATTGGCTTGCAACGAACTCCTGGGCGGCGGGAAATATCTGTGGGCTGAAACGCTGGAGGTGCAAGACGAAGCATTTCAGGTGATAAACCGCCGCGAATTCGATCTCCTCAGCGAAATTAATCACCTGCAAACGCTGCTCTGCGACCCTGCGCCTGTCCATCCCGATGACCCGGTGGAATCAGCGCTGCGCAACCGCGGCAAATTATACGACCAGCGCGCCCTGCTGCGCGACAATTTACTGTGGCGCCTGAAGCAAAAACGCGCCGGACTTCGCGCCGCCATTGGGGAAGAACGCCGTTTTTTCCGGGAATTTATTGACGAACGCAAGTCCTTAGCCCAATTTGTGTACGCCTGTGTTGTTGGTTATCTCGCTTTTGACCAAAACCTAAATACCGCAAAAAGCGATTTCCTGGAAATGGCCCTCGACGAACTCCTCCGGCGCCCGGAGGCGCCGTGGTTTGTGCTGAATACGCGCGGCCAACTGGCGCCCCACCCCGATTGCGCACGCCTCGCTTTCCCCGCCGTGGAACTGACCACTGCCGTTATTCGCAGCCATGCCGGCAGCGACAGTGCCCTGCTGATCCCGGAACTGATCCGGCAAACGGTGTTTGAACAATTGGAAAAAGAGGTAGCCGAGCAGTTCGAAACGGTACATACCGGATTGTCCTGGCAGGATATCCGCCGATGGAAAGACAACGAGGCGCGCCGGCAACTCATCGCTTGCATGAAAAAATGGTCCACGCTCTACAAAGCCTACCCGGATCGCAGCCTGCAGTATCTCAAAATGACCTTGGATGAACTCAACGGCGCCGGACATTTCATCTGGATGTACTTCAATCCGGATCAGCTGGTCGCACACCCCGACAGCCTCGCGCTCGGATTCGACGCCGCCCAGGCTTACCGTCAAATACTCGAACTGGATTTGCCCTGGAATAAGCCCGAAATTGAGAAAATCACGGTCAGAAATATTTTCCAACGATTCCTCGAACCGCAATATGCCTCCCTGCCGACGGGGGATCGCACCCGGCGACCGGAACTAACGGCGTTGCTCCTGCAAGCACTCCGGATTTACCAGACAGATCCGCAAACGGTGTACCTCGACTGGGTGTATCGGGAACTGACGGAAGAAATCAAATTGCAATGGATCGCCCTGGACGAAGCGGGTAATTGGCTGCCGCTCGATCTACAGTCGGGCCGCCTCCAACCAATCGAATTGCTGGAAAAGATCGCCGGTTTGGAGCCGCAGCGCTACAGCCTGTTTGAAACAAAGCGAAAGATCGCAGACAAGCGGTATCGCGAACTGGAAACCCTCTTTTTGCGCGAAATCAGTGAATTCAAACACGAAAACGGCGTGCCCGAACGCCAAATTGCGATCGGCATTTTCAAACGGATTAAAAGCCTGTTCCGTTTCTTCCCGGACCGGCGCTTTCTGGAAATCCCCCTTCGGGAATTATCCGGAAACGGCCGGATTCGCTGGCAGGCACAATTCCTGGGGGTATTCACGGTACCGGAAAACCACTTTGAAAACCTGCTTGTAAACTTCGATTACAAAGCGGAGCGCGCCGAATTCCAAATGTACCGCAACGCCGCAGCTGAATGGATGGAGCAGATGATCCGGGAAACCAGCCTGCCGGCGTAACTACCGGACAATCGTTATTTTCTGAACTGCCGATACCGCCGATCCGGCTTCCAGGTAACAGGAATACACGCCGGCAGGCCAGGATGCCGTTTGCAATACCATCTGCGACGCGCCCGCGAGATTGATTTTCTGGTTATAGACCGTTTTTCCGAGCGCGTTGACTACCGTTAGCGTACCGCTTGCCGGCATATCTGCGCCCCGGATCCAGGAGACTGTGACCTGATCGGTGGCCGGGTTGGGTCGAATCGGCAATAAGCGCGTACCTGCAACAGAAAGCGGCAACGCCTGCACAAAACCGGATTCAGTATAGGATATCTCCAGGTCATCCACATAGAACCCATCGTACTCTTGAAATTCGTCTGAGAACAAGGCAAACCGGAGGGCGATTGTCTGCCCGGTATAGGGCGTAAGGTCTATGCACTCCTGCACCCAGTCGGACTGGAATCCATCGTACACCGGCTCGCCCGCTTGCTGGGCATCACTGCCGGGTTTCGTGTACAGGCCGCACAGATTTTCGAAACTGCCGTCTTGGAAGACCGCCTGTGCCACGGCGTAATCGTACCGGGGCTCAATTTCCCAGCGCGTCCAAAAACGCAGCAGGATATTGGCGGCGCCTGCGGGCAATGTAAACGGCGCAGAGATGAGTTCCGTTGCCGCAGAGGGTACGTACACGGCGCCAGGCGAGTCGGTAAAACTACTCGGCGCCGTTTTGAAGTGCTCCTGCGTGACGCCCCAGCCGGCGGCGATGGGCCAGCCATTTAGATTATTCGCCGGGTCGTTGGACAGCGGGATCGAGGGGCCGCGCAGGACTTTAACGAGGGTATCGGAAAACACCAGATCGCCGTTGTTCAACTGCAGCAGCAGACGCGCTTCCTCGCCGGACTGCGTACCCGGCGCGAACGTAATTTGGAAAGCCGTATCTTGGAGGGCGAACAAGGGGATATCCAATACAATCGGTCCGGACACCGCAGCGATATTGGCGGAGAGAGGCGTCAAAGACAGCGTAATCGGGCCGGGTTCGATTCCCAACCGACGGAAGCGTACCGGCAAACGCGGATTCGACAGGTTAAAATCGCCATTGTCGGCATCCCAGGCCTCCCCATATCGCAAAGCGCACAGTGCCAGTACCCGGTTCGACCAGGCATTCGCTTTATTCAAGCCGTCAATGGTATCTTTCGGAGGCCAAAAGCCGAAGCTGCCGGGCCCCACTTCTGGTGTGAAGGAAAAGGCGTCCGCGCCGCCAAACATCCAATCGTCGGAGCTGCCATTCACCGGATAACCAACCGTCTCCAGCGCGGTACCCGTCAGGTAGCGATTATATCGGGAAAGTACCCGGCCAAAATGCCGAAAACCTTCCTCGGCGGGCGTATCACTATATGCCCAGGGATAGATCAAAAGATTGCCGAACGTGTGGTAGTTGAATGCCAGGCGAAAATTGTGTGCCAGGCAAAAATCGCGCACCATCTGCGTTTCCGGTTCAGAAAAAGGGCCGGGGCCGCGGTAAACGGCAGAGCCTGGGTTCGGCGAGGAACCCGAATTATCAAAGCCCCACTGGTAGCCGTAATTTCTGTTTAAATCCACGCCGAAAGTACCATTTCCGTTGTCGCGCAGGTTTTTGCGCCACATGCCGCCGCCATTCGGCTCTATATTTTCGTTATATACATAACCGTCGGGGTTCAGACAGGGCACAAAATACAGTTCCGCATGGTCGAGGATATATTGAACCTCCGGATCGGTCGGATAGCGCTCCAGCAGCTGCCACATAAAGAACAGCATTTGCGACAATCCGTTCGGCTCGCGCGCATGGTGCAGGGCCGTGTACAGCACTTCCGGTTCATTTTCATCCACATCGGCCTGCCGGGAGATTTTGACATACCAAATCGGTCTGCCCTCGTGGGTGGCGAGCGTGTCGCTTAATATAGCCCGGGCAGTAATCAGTTGAGGGAATTTAGCGCGCATATCGTCCAACACGGCCAACATTTCATCCAGCGTATGATACCCGCCCATGGATCCGTACGTATAATTCGCCGGCGTCGGATAAATAGGCCCTGAATCGGCAACCTGGTCGCAGGCGCCGGCGCGCGCAGCGGCCTGAAGGGGCAAAGGACGACCCGACCGATACCATTCCTGTATATCCGCGACCTGAATTTGGGTGGAAAATCCGGCCTGTCTCAATAATTCGAGCTCCGAATCGGAAATATCCGTTGAAAAACTCCGCCCCGGCTCGTACACGCCGTGATCTGCGGGAATCCCCAGTCTTTCGATATCCTGGATTGCGCGACCGCGCAAATCTATCCGGACGCGGTGGTATTTTTCAGTCACTTGCGCCTCAAGTTGGAAGTTCAGCAACAGGGCGAGCGTCAATCCTACAATTTTGTTCATGAAAGAAAAGATCGTTTAGGCGGCAAATATATCGCTTAGGAGAGAATCGTAGGGAAATTAATAAGCGTATGTCTGGCGATTTTCCGTCGAAATCAAAAACAGGCGTATTTTTTGTCATTTTTTGCCCTTGCCACTTTTGGGTTATCTTTGCACAATAAATACCTTGCGCATGCTAAAAAAACTCCCGCTCGGACTACAGGATTTTCGAAAAATAATCGAAAATGGCTTCCTGTATGTGGACAAAACGGCCTACATACACAAAATGGTCTCCAATCCGGGCGCTTATTTCCTCTCCCGCCCCCGCCGCTTCGGCAAATCCATCACGATCGCCACGCTGCACGAATTGTTCAGCGGCAGCCGCGAATTGTTTTCGGGTTTGTGGATCGAGGATAAGTGGGACTGGAACCGGAAGAATCCGGTGCTGCGCCTGACGTTCACCGGAATCGGATTTGTAGAAAGAGGACTCGAAGCGGGCATGCATTAT
>JBEIDF010000195.1:0-7026 GCA_040383605.1 Lewinellaceae bacterium | reverse complement strand
TTGTCCATTTTTCCCTGGAAATCCGCCGGAATGGCCTCCCGAAGTTCGATGGTAAGATAAGAGATGCACTTGGACGCATCCAACAAATACCCACTCGGACTAATGGCTTCCGTTGGACAGGCGTCAATACAACGGCGGCAGGTACCGCAGTGATCGCGCACCGGATCGTCATAATCCAATTCCAGATCGCAGATAATCTCCGCAAGGAAAAAATACGATCCGTGGCGCGGATGAATCGTGAGCGTGTTCCGGCCATTCCAACCCAAACCAGCCCGTTGTGCCCACTCGCGCTCCATAACCGGCGCGGAATCTACGAAGCAGCGGCCGTCCACTTCACCCGCCTCCTGCCGTATAAACTCCAGCAGCGCCTTCAATTTATCTTTGATTACCAGATGATAATCCTCCCCGTAGGCGTATTGGCTGATTTTCGGCGCCTCGGCATCCTGCTGTTTTTCCGGATTGTGGTAGTTGTACGCCAGACAAATCACCGTTTTTGCGCCCGGAACCAGCCGGGTCGGGTCAATACGCAGGTCAAAATAATTTTCCATGTAGGCCATGCGCCCATGCGCCCCCTGCCGGAGCCAGGCCTCCAGGCGATGGGCCGCATCGTCCAGCCGGGTCGCTTTCGCAAAACCTACAAAAGCAAATCCCAGGCGGAGGGCTTCTTGGCGGATGTGTTCGGCGGAAAACATGGAACGATTGCGGATTGCGGATTGCGGATTGGGACGATGGCAGGTTATTTCATTTTTCAATTTAGCGGGTTCTGCGGGCTCTGCGAATTCTGCGGGAACCCCGCGATTGTTTCATTTTATTCCAATTTTAGCCCCTAAAAGTAAAGAAAAAAAGCATGCTGCCAGATTTAAAAAAACATTTAGCAGGGCGGAGGCCGTTTGTCCGTTTTGGAGGGCGTTCCAGGTATCGTTTGTAAAAGTGGAGAATGTGCTGAATCCACCGCAAAAACCGGTGGCGAGCAGGAGTCGGCGCGGCTCATCCAGTTGGCCGCGCAGTTGCAAGCCGGTGAGTAGGCCGAGCAGCAGGCAAGCGGCGACGTTTGCAAGCAAGGTAGCCAGCGGAAAGCGCGGAGCGTAGGGCTGCACGAGCAATCCGATGCCATACCGGGCGACACTGCCGAATCCGCCGCCGACAAAAACGAGGAAAATCGAGTAAAACAAGGAATTCATAAGCACCGAGTAAGGCGTTGTCTAGGGAGTCCCTGAGCGGCTTACGTAGCCCCAAAAACAGGTTGAAAAAGCCCCCTTTTGTTGATTATTTTATTTCGCCGCATTCGGCGGCGAAATAAAATAAAAAAACATGTTGGGGGCCAGAATCGGCAAAACGAAACGTTTTGTGCGAAACAGCGCGGCTCCCAACATGTTTTTAACTATGCGACTATAGAACGGCCTATTCCGTATTACGGCCGCCGATCAGCATATCCTGGTACTCTTTCAACTCGTCGAACTGACCTTGAGCCGCGAATTTTGCCTGCGCGGGCCAAGTGCTCGGATCGTGCATTTGATAGCGCGAGCCGGCGGCGTCGAGGATTTCTTTGAGGCGATCAACGGAGGCGCTGGCCAGGTCGTCCCAGGTTTCGATACCCCCCTCTTTCAGGATTTGTTCGATTTTCGGTCCGACGCCTTCGATGATCTTGAGATCATTCAGTTTCGGACCTTTCTTTGCGGCAGGCGCCTTTTTTTCCGCTTTTGTTTCTTCAGCGGACGTTTCGACAGCCGTTGCCTCCAGGCTTACCGACTCGAGGACTTCCTCCGTGGCGGGCGTTTCGATGACTGCCGGTTTGGCTACCGGAGCGGCCGGAGTCGTCGTCTTTGCCTGTGGTTTCGCTTGCGCAGCGCCGGCCGATTTCGGTTTAGCGATTGTCTCGGCTACTGCGGAAGCGGGGAGAACGTTGACATAGCGGCGGTCGTTGCGTGCGCGCGTGAAACTGACGACTCCGTCAATTGCGGCGTGCAGCGTATGGTCGCGCCCCATGTAAACATTTTCGCCGGGGTGGTATTCCGTACCGCGCTGGCGGACGAGGATATAGCCGGCTTTGGCCGATTGGCCGCCGAAGAGTTTGACGCCGAGACGCTTACTTTTACTGTCGCGGCCGTTATCGGTACTACCTACGCCTTTTTTATGTGCCATGGCTCAAAAAGATGTGTTTTTTAAAGAATTACGCGCCGGGCGCGCCGTTCAATATGGTGTGAATAATGGAATTAACCGGCGATTGACTCAATTTTGATCTTGGTGAATTGCTGGCGGTGACCGTTTTTCTTCCGATAGCCTTTGCGGCGTTTCTTCTTGAAAACGATTACTTTGTCACCTTTAATGTGCGAAAGCACGCTGGCTTTGACGCTGGCGCCCGCGACGTTTGGCGTGCCGATCCGAACTTGCCCATCGTGTTCGAGCAAGTGAACGACATCAAACGTAACTGCGTCGCCTTCATTGGCTGCCAGCCGGTGGACGAAGATCTGTTGACCTTCCTCAACTTTGAATTGTTGACCGGCGATGGAAACGATAGCGAACATGTACTGTTGATTTTTTTATGAAAAAAAATTATTATACCCTAAAAGGCGCGCAAAGGTACGCGTTTTTAGGAAATTATAACAAATTCTGCCGGATTTTTTAGCAAAAATTTGCGATTGCGGTTTGTACTTCCCGGTCGTCGGCCAGGCTGGGCGCCCAATGAAAGATGACCTGGTGGAATCCAAAATTTTCCCGAAGTGCGCGGTGAAAGACCGGCCAGGCTTCTGTGCGGCGCGCGAGCAGGAACAGGCAGGCGGCGCGGCAGTACTGAATTTCAAAAGAGTTGGTAAAAGCGCCGGCCTCTTCGAGGAGTTGCAGCGCCAGCTCAGGCCGTCCGGCAGCCAGATGTGCGACGGCGGCGCCGATCCAGTTAGCCGGCTCATCGGGCGCCAGTTCGGCAGCGCGCAAAAAGTGCATCCGCGCATCATCCGGTTTATCTTGCTGGAAGTACCATTCTGCGAGGGCGCGGTGCAAATCCTCCCGGTTGTCATCAAGGCGAACCGACTCCCGGAACCAGCGCAGGGCGCTCCGCGGATTATCGGCGGCGGCGGCGCTTTTGGCGAGCCAGTAGCAGGCATCTGCGCAAAACGGATTGAGGCGCAGGGCCTGTTGAGCGTATCGGCTCGCCTTTTGCAGATCGCCGCAATGCAGGGCGCACTCGCTGAGGCGCACCAGCGCCGTTTCGTCGGCAGTCAAATAGCGTAGCATTTCTTCCAGGCATTGGAGCGCGCGGCGCGCCTGCCCGTCCTGTAAAGCAAATTCTGCGAATGCATAATAAGCCGCTTCGAGGCCGGGATCGCAAATAAACGCGTACTCCAGCGCATCCAGCGCCTCGTCTATGCAGTCGCTCTGACGATACGCAATACCCAGGTTGTACCAGGCGAGCGCCGCGTAGGGCCGGGCATCTACAATTTCGCGGTAAAGCGAAATATGGGCGCGATAATTCCGATGCAATTCCATGCTGATCAGCAATTGCTGGAACAAGACCCCGTTCTCGGCTTCTAATAAAGCCCTGGCGCGCAGGCGCTCAAATTGTGTGTTAAAATTATTCATGACCAGGCGGGATTAAGTGCATTTCCAGGATTCTTACGTTCCCGAAAACACGGTTTTCAATTGCTAAAAAATACCCGTTACGTCCAAAAGACCGCGAAAGTTACAATCTTCTATTTTTAAAAAAAGCCAAAAACGCATCTTTTAAAATACACTTTTTGCATATAATAAAATAACAAAATGTGTCATTTTGCCGTTAAATAAGGGTTCCGGCCGCATACCCTCGTAATTAAACCGCGAAATTGGGATTGGGGATTGCGGATTGGGGATTTCGGGTTGGGGATTAGAACGATGGCGTTTTTTTTCTCGCCAAAACACAAGTTAACAACCCGCCATCCCCCAATTCCGCAATCCCGAATCCCCAATTTTTCCTTATTTTGCGGCCGGTTTCGATCCAGTTTCACTTAAAAAAAATTTCATTTGGACTTTTCTGACTTTGACCTACACGACGATCTACTGAACGGGATTGCCGCCATGAACTTCAAAAAACCGACGCCTATCCAAGAACAGGCGATCCCAATTATTCTTTCCGGCCGGGATTTAATCGGCGTGGCCCAGACGGGCACCGGAAAAACTGCCGCGTTCACGCTGCCTGTACTCGATCTGATTATGGATCATCCACACGCGGGCTTCAATCAGGCGCTGATTTTGGTACCCACCCGCGAACTGGCTATCCAGATTGATCAGGCCGTGGAGGCCTACGCTTATTTTACCGGAACTTCCTCTGTGGCGATCTATGGGGGCGGGGATGGCAAAGAGTTTAACCGCGAAAAAAATGCGCTCACGCAGGGCGCAGATATCGTGATCGCGACGCCGGGCCGCCTGATATCGCACATTAACATGGGTTATGTGGATTTTTCCAAACTGCGCTTCCTGATTCTTGATGAGGCAGACCGAATGTTGGATATGGGTTTTATGCCGGACTTGATGAAAATTATGCGCACCGTGAATCCCAAACGGCAGACGCTGCTTTTTTCAGCAACCATGCCCGGTACGGTGAAAAAATTCGCCCACAGCCTGACTAACAACCCCGAACTCATCACCATCGCCTTGTCTAAACCCGCCGAAGGCGTATCCCAGGGCGTGTTCATCATTCAGGAGGAACAGAAAATACCGCTCCTGCTGCGCGTATTAGAGGATAAAAAGGGGCTGATGACGCTTATTTTTTGCTCTACCAAGCAAAGCGTATCCAAACTGTATCAAAAACTGCGCGCCAAAAACTTCAACGTGGCCCAAATCAGCAGCGATCTGGAGCAAAAAGACCGTGAGGAGGTGATGAGATCGTTCCGAAACCGGCAGGTAGAAATGTTGGTGGCCACGGACGTACTGAGCCGCGGCATTGATATTGACGGGATTGAACTGGTGATTAATTTCGACGTGCCGCAGGATGCAGAGGATTACGTGCACCGCATCGGCCGCACGGCGCGCGCGCAGCGCACCGGCGAGGCCATCACGCTGGTGTCAGGCAAGGAAATGTACAAGTACAACCGGATTGAAGCGCTGATCGGCCGGGAAATCCCTCGACTGCCCATGCCGGCTGGCCTGCCACCCGCCGCACCTGCAGGCGCTGCCGCAGGCGGCGGCGCGCGCCGACCTAAATCAAACCGACCGGAAAAAACGACAGAGGGAACGAAACCGTCCGGCGGACAGGATCGGAACCGACGGCGCAATCGCCACAAGCCCAAAAGTGGCAATAAGCCCGGCGGCGAAAGCACGCCGCCGCGGACGGACGGCTGATCGCGCCGATTGGCGCAATCTACACGGTCAGGCTCGCCGGCGCCCAATTGACCGCAGCAGCAGCCTGACACAAAGCCGCCGTCTCCCGGATTGTATCTTCCAAGGGCCGGTATCGAAATCCGGCAACGCCCAGCGCTTTTTCGCCGCCATACGTATATTGTTGCAAACTGGCGCGGGCGCTCTCCCGGGTAACCGTCGGCGTGGTGCGCAGCAAGGCAGATTTGAGCCATTCCACCCGCCAGGCAACCGCCGCAAGCAAGGGCGTCACGGGGATGAACGGGGCTTTTTTGTGCAAAGCCGCAGCAATTTGATCGAACAGAACGCCGCTCGGCATATTTTGCGCGTTCAGGATATAGCGCTCCCCCGCCAAGTCCTGCTCCAGGAGAAGCAGGATGAACAGGGCTACGTCCCGAACATCCACGAAGCCGGATCGGCCCAGCGGGCGGAAAGGCAGCCCTTCATACACTTGCCGGAAAAATTTTGCGCCGCCCTCTTCCCAAAAACCGCCGCCTAAAATAATCGCCGGATTCACCACGGCCACCCGCAGTCCCTCCGCGGCGCCGCGCCACACTTCCTGCTCGCCGAGGTATTTGCTAATCGCGTACCGGGAATTGTCGGGGCTGTTTACCCAGGTTGCGCGTTCATCAATGTGCGGCCGCTCCGGCGTGCGCCCCAACGCAGCAATGCTGCTGATGTGCACAAACTGCCGAATGCCGAAGGCAAGGGAAAAATTGACCATGTTGGCCGTACCCGCCACATTGACCTGCATCATCCGGCGTTCGTCGCGGCGCAAAAAGGAGGTGATCCCGGCGCAGTGGCACACGTGGGTGACGCCTTCGAAAGCCTCTTCGAGCGACAGAATATCCAGGACGTCCGCCTCCACCCAGTTTACCTGATCTGCAATATCCGATACCAGATCCAGGCGACTGTTCGGCCGGCGCATGGCGCGCACGGGATAGCCTTTCTGTACGAGCAGGCGCAACAGGCAGGCGCCGACAAAACCGGTGGCGCCGCTCAGCAGTACCAGCTTGGGTGGGTGGGACATGACGGAGGTTATTTTTTTCTCAGTTGCAGCGTATAGCGCGCGACCGATTCGATCTCCTGCGGGCTCAGCACGTCGCCGTAGGGCGTCATCATATTCTTCCCGTTGGTGATGATGGCGATTCGGCCGTCCAGATCGAGTTGCGACTGGGTGAGGTCTTTTGCGCCGTTCAGCCCGAGTTTGCCGTCGGCGCCGTGGCAGGTCACGCAATATTGTTTAAAAATCGCTTTGCCATTTGGCGGTGCGGACAAATCGGCTTGCGCGGCCGGGTTATCGCTGCCGCCGCAGGCAAGCAGCGCCATGAGCGGGAGGCCCGCAAACAGTTTAAAACAGACCGGCATGGTATTCATCGCGGTAAGGACTCGGAAAATTTGTTTCGCTATCAAATTATTAACCAAAAAAATCTGACTTTCCGTGAAATTAAAAGGCTTTGGCATACGTTTTGGAGGAGTATTGTAGCTTCATACAATAGAAACGGTTTAGTGAAGGCCCGCGGCAAATGCGCCGCGGGCTATTTTTTTGTACTCCGCTACTTTTGTAACTGGTTAGCAGGATCGCTGTCTGGCCCAAAAAGTCCCATTTTCCGCCATACTTCGCGATTTTTTTTGACCATAGCGCTGCTATGGCCTGCAAAAAATCGCTTCGTCTGGCGAAAAATGGATCCTTTTTTGGCT
>JBEIDF010000194.1:0-7030 GCA_040383605.1 Lewinellaceae bacterium | reverse complement strand
GGAAATGCGGCCGCTTCCGAGTGTACTCGGGCACGAAACGGTTTTTCATAGTTATAAAATTTTGGTTGTGTTATATTTCTACTGCAGTGTTTCTGCTTTAAAGCGGAAGACGGGACAAAAATAAGTTTTTTTGATATTTGAAAAATGTAAAAAAAATTGTGGGGTGGGGAACCCGGGATAGCGGAATAACCGCGCTCCCGGGGCGCCGCGCTAAAGCACGGCGGACGGGCCGGCCTAAAGGCGCGGCGGACCAGCGATGGGTGGCCGCAATACCGGGTTCCCCGTGCCTTTAGGCCGGTCCGTACCCAGCGCTTTAGCGCGGGGGGGCGTATAGCGAAGTGGGCGCCGCGCTAAAGCACGGCGGACAGGCTGGCCTAAAGGCGCGGCGGACCAGCGATGGGTGGCCGCGATCCCGGGTTCCCCGTGCCTTTAGGCCGGTCCGTACCCGGCGCTTTAGCGCGGGGGGGGCGTATAGCGAAGGGGACGCCGCGCTAAAGCACGGCGGACAGGCCGGCCTAAAGGCGCGGCGGACCAGTGCGCCGCGCTAAAGCACGGCGGACGGGCCGGCCTAAAGGCGCGGCGGACCAGCGATTACCAATAGAACACGGCTTATATCATTTCGCCCAAGTAAAAGGATGTTCCTGCCAGTGCAAACAAATTCCTGCTTTTACGGGATTTTGTTTAATGTAGTTGATCGTAGAACTCGCATGCTGCGCATCCCGGATATAGCGATCGTAGTAGCCCTCTTGCCAAAAAGACTGTTTGGTGCGACCAAGAATTTTATTAGCGTAAAAACCGCTGGCGCCCTTGACAAGTCCTATGACTTTGTCCAGATTGTGATAGTTTTTTTCGTCAATATGCCCTTCCGGTGTCACCTGAACCGAAAAATCGAGTAAGGCATGAAAGTGATTGGACAAAATGGTGTAGGCCTCCAGCCGATACCATTTTTCATGATAACGCCATAGTTGATCAACTAAGGTCTTGGCAATTTCCGGTTTGGCAAGCCAAAATGGACCGGTCTTGATTTTGTGAAGCATTTCGTCATACTCCAAAAACCAGGCACGCTGCAGCAGGTAGAGCTGCAATTCCTTATCGGGCGGGTTGCGCTTTTCTAATAATTGGATTTGTTCCTGGTATTTTTTGTCGAGCTTGTGGAGATCGCTTTTGGGGATGGAACCAAATAAACGACACGTAACAAAAAGTCTAGCTCCGGCGCGCAGGAAATGCGGCCGCTTCCGAGTGTACTCGGGCACGAAACGGTTTTTCATAGTTATAAAATTTTGGTTGTGTTATATTTCTACTGCAGTGTTTCTGCTTTACAGCGGAAGACGGGACAAAAATAAGTTTTTTTGATATTTGAAAAATGTAAAAAAAATTGTGGTGTGGGGAACCCGGGATCGCGGAATACCCGCGATCCCGGGGCGCCGCGCTAAAGCACGGCGGACGGGCCGGCCTAAAGGCGCGGCGGACCAGCGATGGGTGGCCGCAATCCCGGGTTCCCCGTGCCTTTAGGCCGGTCCGTCCCCAGCGCTTTAGCGCAGGGGTTCCGTATAGCGAAGTGGGCGCCGCGCTAAAGCACGGCGGACAGGCCGGCCTAAAGGCGCGGCGGACCAGCGATGGGTGGCCGCAATCCCGGGTTCCCCGTGCCTTTAGGCCGGTCCGTCCCCGGCGCTTTAGCGCAGGGGGTCGTCTCGCGAAGAGGGCGCCGCGCTAAAGCACGGCGGACGGGCCGGCCTAAAGGCGCGGCGGACCAACGAGGGTGGGTACCCGCGATTGCATTGCGGATTATCGAAGGGATTGGTTATTTTTGTCGCTGAAATTCCTAATCCGTATTCCGCAATTTTTTCACGCGCACTAAATCAATGCCGATGCGTCTGACAGGACTACACGCAGCCTTTTTTTCTTTAATTTTTCTGTTTTTCTTATTCAATGCCCCGCTTGCAGTGGCGCAATGCCCACGGGTGGAGGCTGTGATGATAGATGCCTGCGGTACGGAGCAGTTGAATGAATTTCTCATTATTCATTCCGGAGCGGGGTTTAATACGGACGATCTGCAGTTTAGTTTTGACCTGAATAACAATATCATGGGGCAGCCCAATAATGATATTAATATTGATTTGAACAACGATCCGTTGGATCCTACGCCTTGCGGCTTGCAGCCTGGCAATCCTGCGGCGTATTCTGGCTGCTCGAATATCACGGCTATCGGCCCGGGCTTTGATGTGCCGGCGAATTCGATTGTGGTGTTGCAGACCAGTGGGAATGCGACAACTAATTCCTACGCTTTTACTTCGCTGTGCGGCGCCGGACAGTGCGTTTTTGTGATTGCAAGCAGCTGTGTCCGGACGGCCGGCGGATTCACAAATGGCGGCGGTGGCGGTCAGCGCACGTCGGTTTTTCAAATCAATGGCGGCTGCACCCAAACGATCGTGTATGACCGCGCCTTGGTCACCGGCGGCAACGGCGCGTATTACCTGCCGCTAACCAATACCTACGGAAATGGAGGATGCAGCGCGCCGCCGAGTTCGCCGGCGCCGCAGTCGCCCAATATTGACCCGATCAGCAATGTAACGGCCTGCGGCGCTTATACGCTGCCGCCGATCACCGGACAAAATCTGACGCCGAACGCAGCGTACTTTACCGGCCCCAACCGCACCGGTACGCAATTCGACCCGGGCGATGTGATTACTGCTACGGTCACGCTGTTTGCCCACGATTTCAGCGCGGCCAATTGCGACGACCAGGAGACGTTTACGGTGACCATCAATCCGCTGCCCTCCGTGAATCAACCCAATGAGGTGGAGGTCTGCGCCGGACAACCGGTGTCGGTTCCTTTTTCCGGCTCGCCGGGGGCGGGTTTTACCTGGACAAACGACAACACGGCCATCGGCCTGGGCGCCTCTGGCAGCGGAAATATCAATTTTACTAGTGCCAATGTCTCGACGGTGCAAACTGCCACTATCACGGTGACGCCTGTGCAAGGCCCTTGTACGGGCGATCCAGTCACGTTTTCGATTACCGTCAACCCGCGGCCGACGGTGAATCCGCCCGGAAACCGCACGGTGTGCGCCGGAGAACCGCTGGACGTGGCGTTCTCGGGACCGGGAAATCCGACGTACAACTGGACCAACTCGAATACGGCCATCGGCCTGGATGCTTCCGGCAGCGGGGATATCAGCTTCACCGCCGCTTTCGTCGGAAATCCCACGACCGGGACGATCACCGTGAATGCTACGGAAAACGGCTGCACCGGCCCGAATCAGAATTTCACCATCACGGTCAATCCCCTGCCGGTGGTCAACCCACCGAATGACCTAACGGTCTGCGCCGGGGCGCCAGTGAACGTGCCGATCAACGGGACGCCCGGCGCAACGTTCAACTGGCAAAACGATAATACAGCGGTGGGACTGGGCGCCTCCGGCAGCGGCTCGATCAGTTTTACGGCCGCAAACGTCAGCGTGCAGCAGGTAGCGACGATTACGATCGTGCCCCGGCGAAATAACTGCGACGGCGAGCCGGTCGTGTTTACGATTACTGTCAATCCCCTGCCCACGCTCGAAAATCCGGGCGACCAGACGGTCTGCGGCGGGGAAAATGTCTTTATCCCGCTGTTTGGCGACAATAACCCGGGATTCGACTGGACGAATTCCAATCCTGCGATTGGACTGCCGGCTTTCGGAAACGGCGATCTGGCGTTTACCGCCGCCAATGTGGCAGCCAATACCACCGGCACGATCGTGGTGACGCCCATTTTGGGCGCCTGCATCGGCCCGGTTTCTTCTTTTACGATCACCGTGACGCCGGCTCCGGCCGTCAACCAACCCGCCAATGTGCAGGTGTGCGGCGGCGCGCCCGTGAGCGTCAATTTCGGCGGCACGCCAGGCGCTGATTTTAACTGGACAAACAGCAATCCCGCCATCGGCCTGCCCGCCGTCGGAACGGGCAATATCGCATTCACCGCCGGCAATCCGGCCGCTGTGCAGACAGCCACCATCACCGTGACGCCTGTGCTGGGGAGTTGCACCGGCGCAGCGCGCGTATTCACACTCACGATCAACCCGCGGCCGGTCAGCGCCATGCCCAATCAGGTGGTCTGCTCCGGCGACAGCGCGCGCATTTTTCTGACGGGCGTCCCGCAGACGGCTGTCTGGAACTGGATCAATTCGGATACCACCCTCGGGTTGGGCCCGTCCGGAACAGACAGCCTGATTTTCCGGGCAATTCAGGTTGCGGGGCCGGATACTGGCTTGGTGGTGGTGTCGCCGCAGTTGGGCGCCTGCGCTGGCGCGCCCGACACTTTCCTATTGATTATCGCTCCCTTGCCGGTGTTGGACAACCCGGGCGATCAGACCTTCTGTGCCGGCGACTCGGCGTTCGTTGCGTTCAACGCGAGTCCGGGCGCCAGCCTCCAGTGGACCAACTCGGACACTGCCATCGGCCTGCCGGCAGCCGGCAGCGGCAACCTCCGGTTTTTGGCGGCGGGCGATTCTGCGCGGATCCGGGTGTCGCCTGTTGTGGGCGCCTGCGCGGGCGACACAACAGAATTCAAGATTTTAGTGATCCCGCCGCCGACCGTCAACCTGCCGGCGCCGCTGGAGGCCTGCGACGGCGCGTTGGTCGAAGTGGCATTTAGCGGCAGTCCGGGCGCGGCATTTACCTGGGAAAACAGCAATCCGAATATCGGGCTACCCGGCGCCGGCAGCGGCGATTTGTCGTTTACGGCGCTTGCGCCCGATACCGTAGAGACGGCCCTGATTACCGTTACGCCTGCTTTGGGCGGCTGCACCGGGCCGGCGCTTAGTTTTTCCGTGACCGTCCGCCCGCGCCCGGTGGTGAATCCGGTTTCCGATCTGGCAACCTGCGGGGGCGAATCCGTGCAGGTGGTTTGGATCGGGACGCCCGGCGCGGTATTCAACTGGACAAACAACAACCCGAATATCGGCCTGCCGGCCGCCGGCAGCGGCAATATTGATTTTTTGGCGACCAACCTGCCGGATGTTGCGACCGTCGTGGCGACGCCCGTACTGGCCGGCTGCATTGGCGACTCCGATACCTTGGAGATTCAGATTGTCAGCGCACCGGTGATGAACCCCGTGGCAGACACGGCCCTGTGTCCGGGCGAAGCCGTGGCGATTCTATTCAGCGGAACGCCCGGTGCGCAGTTCAGTTGGACGAATTCCAATCCCGCGATTGGACTGCCGGCTTCCGGCCTTGGCCCGGTGCAATTTACGGCTTCCGGCGCCGGCGCGTCGCAAACCGCCACAATTACTGTGACGCCGGAGTTGGGCGCCTGCACCGGCCCCACGACCGTGTTCGACCTGCTCGTCCACCCGACGGTGCAGGCCCAGATTACCGGTCCGGCCATTCTTTGCGCCGGCGACACCGCCTTGCTGACCGCCTCGGGCGGAGCGAGTTTTCTATGGAATACCGGCGCGAACACGCCGGGTATCGCGGCTGCGCCGGATACCGCTACCCTGTATGCCGTCACGGCGCGCAGTACGGAAGGCTGCGCGGACACAGACAGCTTCTTGCTGGCGGTGCTGCAGCCCGATCGGCAAACAGTATTCCAAGGCAGTTGCAATCCGGCGGATACCGGCGTGGTGGTTGCCACCTTCAGCAACCAATTCGGTTGCGATTCCGTCATTACAACCATTACGAGTTTGTTGCCCACGGACACCACTGCCCTGACCGACTTCACCTGCGATCCGGCCCAGGCGGGCGTATTTTTACAAATTCTGGGCAATCAATTCGGTTGCGATTCCGTGTTGGTCATCACCCGCGTGGTTATTCCGACCGACACCACCCAGTTGTCGCGTACCAGCTGCGACCCGGGCGCGGTGGGCGTATTCACCCAATTGCTCTCCAACCAGTTCGGCTGCGACTCCCTGATTGTGACTACGGTTACCTTCGACCCCTTGGACATTGACACCACCTTACTAAGCGCTTCCACCTGCGATCCGGCACAAATTGGTGTGTTTACCAGCGTATTCACCAACCAGTTTGACTGCGATTCCGTTGTCATCCGGACAGTGACCCTTACGCCCGCCGACACCGTGGCGGTGGGTGGCGTCACCTGCGATCCGGCACAGGCCGGTGTGTTTACCAGCGTGTTGAGCAACCAGTTTGGCTGCGACTCCGTTGTTATTCGAACCGTCGCCCTGCTGCCCCGCGATACCGTGTTGGTGGGCGGCGCGACGTGCGACCCCGCCCAGGCCGGCGTATTTACCAATGTATTGAGCAACCAGTTTGGCTGCGACTCCGTCGTTATTCGAACCATCGCCCTGCTGCCCCGCGATACCGTGGCGGTAGGCGGCGCGACCTGCGACCCCGCCCAGGCCGGCGTATTTACCAGCGTATTGAGCAACCAGTTTGGTTGTGATTCCATCGTCATTCGAACTATTGCCCTGCTGCCCCGCGATACCGTAGCGGTGGGCGGTGCGACGTGCGATCCCGCCCAGGCCGGCGTATTTACCAGCGTATTGAGCAACCAGTTTGGCTGCGATTCCGTTGTGATTCGGAACATTGCGTTATTGTCGGCGGACACCGTGACCATCAACGGCGTCACCTGCGATCCGGCGAGCGTGGGTACTTTTACCACCGTATTGACCAACCAACAGGGTTGCGATTCCGTGGTGATTACCCAAGTGCTGCTTTTCCCATCGGACACGACCTTATTCACTGGCGTTACCTGCAATCCGGCGCAGGCCGGCGTATTTATACAGCGATATTTCAATAGTTTTGGTTGTGATTCCGTGGTAATTACCACCGTCTCCCTCCTGCCATCTGATACCATGGCGATCAGCGGCACGACCTGCGATCCGGCACAGGCCGGCGTATTCATTCAAGCATTCACCAACAGTTCGGGCTGCGATTCCCTGATTATCACCACCATTTCCTTTGATCCTGCCCTTTGCGCCTTAAACGTTTCGGCGCAGCCTACGCCCGCCAATTGTGCCGGCAGCGCAACCGGTGCGATCCGGCTATCCGTGTTGAACGGCCAGCCGCCCTATCAGTACGTCTGGGCGAGCGG
>JBEIDF010000193.1:0-7085 GCA_040383605.1 Lewinellaceae bacterium | reverse complement strand
GGCACGATCGAGGTCGTGGATCGTCTTCAGGCTTTCAAGCCCTTGCGCGGAGTGTATGGCAATATAGACGATGCGCGAATCCGGGCGGAATTTCCGGAAGATCTTCGGTTTGAATGCGCCGGCATCCCTGTTTTTATGACCCACATTGGCGGATATCCTGGTCGGTACAACCCGCGGGTGCGTCGAATAGTAGAGGCAGATCCACCGACCGGCGGCTTGTTGATTTGTGGGCACTCCCACATACTCAAGGTAATGCCGGATCGAAAATTGGATTTCTTGCACATTAACCCGGGCGCCTGTGGCAATCAGGGGTGGCATCAGGTGCGGACGCTTGTTCGGCTTACGTTACAGGCAGGAAGTATTAGCGGCGTCGAGGTGATCGAACTGGGTCGCAGGGGGTGAAGATTCCTTTTATCGAATGATCGCAAACTGTTCGACCGAAAGTTTCTGGTCCTCCTTCAACCAGAGCAGGTACAGTCCGGGTGCGGGTTTTTCCAGCCAGACCTGATTGCCTGCGGCGGCGCTGTCTGTTGCGCGGCCGTCTGAGATGATTTTGCCGTGAATATCCGTGATCCACCAGATCAGTTTCGGTTGATCGTGTCCGGCCTCCTGGGATTGGCGGATTTCGAACTGTCCATAATTGGGGTTTGGCACGACTTGAAAATCGAATTTTTTTTCCGGATTTTCTACATCGGCGTCTTCGTCTATCCAGAGATAGGCTTGATTGGTGCAGTATTCCGGATAATTTTCCATGGTGAAGCAGGCTTGGTTTGCGATGGACTGTCCGGGTGTGATAAAAGGTTTAGGTTTTACGTTGTAGAGAATAAAACCGATTGATCCGGCGAAGTTGCTTGCGCTGTCCGGCAATAATATCTCCGTAAAGTACCACCGGATGACGTTGCTGCCATCCAGCAACAGGTTGTACGGATGGCTGGCGGCGACCATAGTAAAACTTTCTACATCGAATCGCGGATCGAGGGTATCCCGCACGACCATTTGATAGACGGTATCGTTCCACACATTTTGAAACCGGACGAGGAAGGTTGCCGCTGCGCCCTCGGCTATTTCCTGGGGTGTAAAAACGGCATCGCCGATAATCTGCTTGTCATTTTGAGCAAAAACCCACGGAGCACCCCAAAAAAGCGTGCAACATAAACTGAGCAGGCGGCTACATAAAATCATGTCAAAAATCTTGCAGCGTGTGAGACGGGTTGGGTTTTTCGCCGGTATTTGATCAAGAAATTTGCAAAAACCCAAAGGTATAAAAATATTCTTTTTGCGTTGCGCTCGAATTACCGGATTTTATGTCGATTGTTGGAGGTGAGGTTCTCAAAAGTCCAGTCTAATCGTTGAACAAAAGCTGCTTTGCGTTCGGCGCATGATTGTACGGGACAAACGGCGCAGGCCTCCGGGGGGATACAACCGTCGGTATGGACGAACATTTCCACGCTGCGGGGGAAATTGATCCGGATTAGGTTTTCGAGTTTTTCCACTTCGCGGTGCGCGTCCCGGACGTGCAGGTACCAGGGCACGGTGAGGTGGCAGTCCACGTGCAAGACGGAACCGTATTTGATGGTGCGGAGGTTGTGGAGGTCAATCCAGTTGTCTGACTTATTTTCATTCAAGGTTTTTATCAGATGATCCAGCACCTCTTCATCTGCCTCATCCATGATACCGCTGATTGTTTTGCGCACAATTTTATAGCCTTCGATCATAATCAGACCGCCGAAGATCAGCGCGACGATGCTGTCTATCCATGCGAGTTTCGTTACCCATAGCAATCCCAGGCCGAGGATGATACCCAGCGTGGTCCAAGTGTCGCTTTGCAAGTGTTTTCCGCTGGCGGTCAGCGCGATAGAGTGGTTTTGTTTGCCGATGCGGATACAGTACCAGCCCATCAGAAAGTTGCCTGCGGCGGTGGCGCTGATCAGCAGTAATCCGGTATCAATTTGTCGGATCGGGTGCGGTTGAATAAAATTGAGGATTGACTCGTAGATGATTACGCCGCCGGCCACCAGGATGAGCATGCCCTCAAAGGAGGCTGAAATCAGTTCTGCTTTCCCATGGCCGTAGGGGTGGTTGGCGTCCCGCGGTTGCGCGGCGATGCGCAGGCTGTACAGACCGGTGAAACCTGTGACGACATTTACCGTGCTTTCGAGCGCATCCGTGAGTACTGCCACCGAGTTGGTTAAAAAATAGGCGAGTACTTTGATCGCAAACAAGGCGATGGATACGATGACGACGATGCGCTGGACGCGCAAATTTTGGAATGCTGTTTGTTCTTCCATAGCCGGGGAAATAGGTGTAGTCGGGTCGTTTCGGATAAAATTTACTGTGCGTGGTAATTAGATATCCGCATCTAATAATACCTTGCGACCTAAATTTTAGCAAAGCTACAAAAGGCGCGGCGCATCTGCGCGTATCGAGTTCTGAAATCATGTATTTTTAACAAGCGGCCGTTTTTTCAAATTACAAAAACTTGGCAGAAAAACCGGATGCTCGCCGCAAGCTTCGCCCATTTAATTGAATTGTCTGAAATAAAAAATTATTGCAAAATGGCATCTCGTAGAAATTTCATCAGACAAGCGCTTTTGGGCGGCGGCCTGCTGCCTTTCTCTGAATCGTTGCGTGCGCAAGTCGCGCGCTTTGCCGCCGATTCCGGTCGGGGGGGCTATCCCCTGGCGGTTGCAACCTGGAACAACCAAAAGGCGACTTCAGCCGCTTGGGAGGTGCTCGGACGGGGCGGCCGCGCCCTGGACGCCGTGGAAGCCGGCGCGCGCGTTCCGGAGGCGGATCCCAACGATACCAGTGTGGGATACGGTGGATTTCCGGATCGCGACGGCAACGTTACGCTGGACGCTTGCATTATGGATGAATACGGCAATGCAGGCGCTGTCTGTTTTTTACAGGAAATTATGCACGCGATCAGCGTTGCCCGGCGGGTCATGGAAAAAACGCCGCATGTGCTGCTGGCGGGTAAAGGCGCGCTCGATTTTGCGCTGTCCGAAGGGTTTGTTCGGCAAAATTTGCTGACCGAGGAAGCCCGGAAAGCCTGGGAAAAATGGAAAGAGACCTCCCTGTACAAACCGGTCATCAACATCGAACGGCATGACACGATTGGTATCGTCGCCCTGGACGCCAATCAGCGGCTGGCAGGGGCCTGTACGACCAGCGGTATGGCATTTAAGATGCACGGTAGGGTAGGCGACAGTCCAATCCTGGGCGCCGGTATGTACAACGATCCGGAATACGGCGCAGCGGCCTCCACCGGCCTCGGCGAATTGGTGCTCAAAACGCTGGGCAGTTTTTTATTGGTGGAAGAAATCCGCCGAGGTCGGCATCCGCAAAAAGCGGCTGAAATGACGGTAAAGCGCATCGCCGAGCGGTACCCGCAGCTGGCAAGAGAAAATCAGGTCGGCTTTGTCGCGATAGATCGAAAAGGTCGGTACGGCGGTTTTGCCCTTCAGCCCGGGTTCAATTATACGGTGTGTATCGAGGGCCGCAATCAGGTGCTGGAGGGTGGCAGCCTGTATTAATCGAATTGTATGCCCATCAATTGGAATTCGGAAATCCTGGACGCTCTTCCCACAGAAGCTGCGCTGGCGCAGCGCGCCTGTTGGTATGCCGATGGATTATTTGAAACCCTGCGTATGTCCAACGGCGCCCTTCCCTGGGTGGAGTGGCATTGGCGCCGGCTGGAGGCTGGTTTGCGGGCGCTTGAATTCGATATTCCCGCGCACTGGGACGCGCCATTCTGGGCGACGGAAATCCGAAAAATTGCTTCCGGACATGCGCGGATCCGACTGCAGGTGTGGCGCGCGCCGGGCGGGCTGTACCTGCCCGCACAGGCAGCGCCGGTATATGCGATCACCGCTGAACCCCTGGCAAACGCTTGGTTTGCCTGGCGAGAACCGGGCATTCGGCTGGGACTGGCTAACAATTGCCGAATATGTTCGGACGCGTATTCCGGTTTCAAGAGCCTGAATACGGCGCGCTATGTAGCCGCTTCGCTGGAAGCGCGCCGCATGGGCTGGGATGAAGCGGTGGTGTTGAATGCTTTTGACCGGGTAGCGGAGGCCTGTGCAGCCAATATTTTTTGGTTTGAAAAAGGCGCCCTATGCACCACACTGCTTTCGGAGGGTTGCGTGGCGGGCGTTACCCGCGGGCTTCTGATTCGTCTCGTTGGCGAAATCGGTTTGGCTGTTCAGGAGAAAACCATTACTTTCGCGGCGTTGCAGGCAGCGGACGAGGTTTTTCTGACTAACGCGATTCAGGGGATCATACCCGTTGCCGAGCTGGGTGGTCGAGCTATGCCGTCTGCCGCCGTCAAAAATCTATTTGAATGGTTCTCCGGGCTTCAAACCGGATAAATCGCTGTTTTCATGCAGAAAATATTAGTTGCCAATCGGGGTGAAATCGCCCTCCGTGTGATGCGCACCGCGCGCAAAATGGGTATCAAGACCGTTGCTGTTTATTCGGAGGCCGACCGGGAAAGTCCGCATGTTCGTTTCGCCGACGAAGCGTATTGCATCGGCCCCGCGCCCTCGAGCCAGAGTTATTTGCGGGCGGATAAAATTCTGGAAATTGCCAAAACCTGCGGCGCGGAAGGAATCCATCCGGGCTATGGTTTTTTGAGTGAAAATGCCGGATTTGCCCGCGCGGTGGATGCCGCCGGCATGCGCTTTATCGGTCCAAAGCCGCACAGCATTGAAATGATGGGCAGCAAACTGGCGGCAAAAGAGGCGGCAAAAAAATATGCGGTACCGATGGTGCCGGGTATCGAGGAAGCAATCACCGACGTAGAAAAGGCGAAAGAGATCGGTCGTCAGGTGGGTTACCCAATCCTGATTAAAGCCTCTGCAGGCGGCGGCGGAAAGGGTATGCGGGTGGTAGAAAAAGAATCGGATTTGGCCGAGCAAATGGAGCGCGCGGTGAGCGAAGCCGTATCCGCTTTTGGTGATGGCGCAGTGTTCATCGAGAAGTACGTTGCTTCACCCCGGCATATTGAGGTGCAGGTTATAGGTGACCAGCACGGTAATGTGGTATATTTGTTCGATCGCGAGTGCTCCATCCAGCGCCGGCATCAAAAAGTGGTCGAGGAAGCGCCTTGCGCGGTACTTACGCCCGCACTTCGCCAGGCGATGGGCGAGGCGGCCGTCCGCGTGGCCAAATCCTGCGATTACGAAGGCGCCGGCACGGTAGAGTTTCTTGCCGACGAGCATTTGAATTTTTATTTTTTGGAAATGAATACGCGCTTGCAGGTCGAGCATCCGGTCACGGAATGGATTACCGGCGTGGATTTGGTGGAATTACAAATTCGGGTTGCCCGGGGCGAGGCCTTGCCGTTCCGCCAGGAGGACGTCCGGATTACCGGCCATGCGATGGAGTTGCGTGTTTGCGCGGAAGACCCGAAGAACGACTTTTTGCCATCTGTTGGTCGCCTGAACCGTTATCGGCCACCGCAGGGCGACAATATTCGGGTGGACGACGGTTATTCGGAGGGCATGGAGGTGCCTATTTACTATGATCCGCTGCTTGCCAAATTAATTACATACGGCGATACCCGGGAGGCGGCTATTCAACGTATGCTGGAGGCCATTGCACAGTACGAGGTGGAGGGCGTAGCGACGACGCTTCCTTTCGGGCAGTTTGTGATGGAGCATCCGGCTTTTCGCGCCGCGCAGTTTGACACCAATTTCATTAAGCGGTATTACACCCCGGAATTATTACGCGCTTCGGCACAGCAGCAAGCCGAAATAGCCGCTCAGGCAGCCCTTCGTTTGTATTTGGAGGATCGAAAAAAATTGCGAATTGCCCCGGCGCCAGCCAGCAAATGGCCGGATCGGGTGTAGTCATTTGGCGCTCGCCGTATTACCGACCCTTTTCGGCTGCCAGTACGACCTCTTCGAGCATCTGAATTTGTGGGTGCGCCAATTTGTACTCTGGATTTTGCAGGCTGTGTCGGAGTGCCTCTTTGGCTTGCTCATATTCTCCGTGGCTCAGGGCAAATTCTATTTTAAACAGATGATCCCGCCGAAACGCTTCGAGCGCGGCTTTACGCCCATCAGTCCATTTAACGAAAAAGAACGTTGCCAAGGACGCGAGGAGCATTGCAGCCAGCACCACGGCGCTGAGGGTATGAAATCCGAATCCGCCTTTTTGAATACGCAGTTGCTCATAATCTTGCTGCCAACGCAGCGCCTGTTCGTGCCAGTACGTAACCTGTTTGCGCTCCTCGAACAGATCATCCGCGTACTTCTGGCGTAGATTTTCTAATTCCTGGCGGAAGCCGTCGTATTTTTGCGCGCGGTCCTTGAGGGTTGCAATCGCCTCCTCCAGCGCTTGTAGTCGCCCCCGCAGCGCTTCTGGCGTAATTGATTTTTCTTCCATACTGATTGGTTGCTTATCGCCTGTAAAAATAGTTATTCTGCATGAAAGTTGATATTTTGGCTATCGGGATTCATCCGGACGATGTGGAGCTCAGCGCTTCCGGCGCCCTGCTGCGGCATGCAGCGATGGGGCTTCGGTTTGGCCTGCTGGATCTTTCCGCCGGCGAATTGGGCACGCGCGGCAGCGCGGAGACCCGTGCCGTGGAAGCGGCCCGGGCGGCGGCTATCTTGGGCGCTGCTTTCCGGGAAACATTGGATATTCCCGACGGCTATTTTATTCACGAACCGGAACAGTGGCTAAAGATCGTTCGCGTGATTCGCGATTGCCAACCGGATATTGTCTTATGCAATGCCCCGGATGATCGCCATCCGGATCATGGACGCGCTGCGAAGATGACGCTCGATGCTTGTTTTTATGCCGGACTTGATAAGATAAGCACGACCGATCGCGACGGGTACCTGCAGGCCAAGTGGCGTCCCCGGGCGGTCTATCATTATATTCAGGACCGTCAGTTGACGCCGGATTTCGTGGTGGATATCACGCCTTTTTGGGATAAAAAGATGGAGGCGATCCGGGCTTTTAGGTCACAATTTTTTGACCCAGACAGTCAGGAGCCGAAAACGCCGATTTCCGGCGCTGATTTTATGGCATTTATGGAGGCAAAAGCCCGGGTATTTGGCCGGCCGATCATGGCG
>JBEIDF010000192.1:0-7090 GCA_040383605.1 Lewinellaceae bacterium | reverse complement strand
CCGATCATCAAATCCAGCGTCCTGTTGGTAAAAAAGGTCGCGATCTCTTCATACGCTGCCCGGCGGGGTACGTGCGCGACAAAGGCTGCCGGGGTGGCGTGGGTGATGCTGGAGGTGGTGACCAGGCCGGTGGCCAGTCCGGCTGATTTTGCCTGTTCGAGCAGGCTTGTGCAGGGTTTTCTATGCGCGTCCATGCCGAGCGCGCCGTTGTAGGTCTTGCATCCGCAGGCCATCGCCGTAGCGGCGGCAGCGGAATCCGTTACGCGTTGTTTGGCAGAATGGGTTTTGGCCAGGCCGGTGACCGGGAATTCCTGCATCCGCAGGGCTTTTCCGCCTTCATACACGGCCAGCGACACCTGGCTCAGGCCCATGCCGTCCCCGATCAGCAGAATTACATTTTTGGGAAACTCCGCGGGCGGGCGGGCGGCGGGCGCAGGCCGGTGCGCACAACAGAGCGCCAGTAAAAAAAGAATAAAAATTTGTTTCATAAACGGGTATGCGGCATCCTCCGATTGTTTTCGGTCGGATGTGCAAATTTTCACTTTTTTTGGGAATTCAATCGCGGATTATTTCCAACCGGACAATCTGGTGGCCTACCCGTTGAGCACGAATCTTTTCCCAGGCAGCGTCCGCAGCAAGCCTTTAAACTCCAGTTCCAGGATCAGCGCGGCCAGCAGGCCGGGTGATTTGCCGCTGGCCTCTGCGAGGGCGTCCACCTGAATTTCCGGAAATTTTCGCACCAGTTCCACCACTTGGGCCTGATCGGGGCTGAGTTCGGCGAATAATTGCGTCTGAATGCCCGGCCGGCGGTCTATCTCGTCCCAGCGAAGCGCCTGCGCAATATCGGCAACGGATTCCGCCATGCGGGCTTTTTCGTTTTTGATCAGCAAATTACAGCCGGCGCTTTTGCCGTCTTTTGCGCGACCAGGCACGGCGAACACTTCGCGCTCGTACTGACAGGCCAATTCGGCGCTGATCATCGAACCGCCGGTCTCCGCCGTTTCCACCACCAGCAAAAAATCGCACATCCCGGAAATAATGCGGTTGCGCATCGGAAAATGCTCGCGGTCGGGGGGCGTGTGAAAGGGGTATTCAGACAACAAACCGCCCCGCTCGAGGATTCGCAACGCGACGGATCGGTGCTCCCCCGGATAGATACTACCCAATCCGTGGCCGAGCACCGCCATATTGGGCATGCGCAGACCGGCGGCTTTTCGGTGCGCCACTACGTCAATTCCGTAAGCCAGGCCGCTGACGATCGCCACGTCGTACGCGGCCAGGCCCTCCACCAACTCCTCGCACATCATCCGGCCGTAATCGCTTGGTTGCCGCGTTCCGACGATGGCCGCTATTCTGCGCGCGTTTAAAAAATGCGCATCGGAGCCTTTGAAAAAGAGCAGGTACGGGCAGTCCACATTCTGCCGCAACCTTGCCGGATACCGCTCGTCGGTGTACAGCAGGATTTCCAGTCCGTGCTGCTCCGCCAGCCGCAACTCCCGTTCCGCCAGATCAAAGACCTCCGGTCGCTGCAGCGCATCGGCGACCACCGGGCCGATGCCGGGTATTTTCAACACCGACTTCCGGCCGGCGCGAAACACCTCTTCCGCGCTGCCGCAATAACTGAGGAGTGTCTTGGCCGTAACGGCCCCTACCTGCGGAACAAAACAAAGGGCGATTTGATACAGTCGCTGGTCGTTCATGTCGAATATTTTAAAACGCTTCCAAGGCATCGCGCCTCGGGAAACTGTATTTTTGCAGCAAATTCCCCGCCGGAGAGTAACTGTATTTCACAAGCACTTGTCCGGGATTTTCTATCCGACGACAGAAAATCACAGGCAGGCGCTAATCACCACACCAAAACGATGGCCGATATCCGTATCCCCCGCATCGAAACCCTGATTATTGCCGTGTTTTTCCTGAGCGTTGGCCTGTGGGGAATCAACCAATGCAGCGCAGAACGCACCCAGATGACCCAAAAATTTGAGGAGGCAGCAGAAACAGACGCGCCGCAAACGCTGCCGGAACCAGACAAGGAGTCCCCGGAGCCGGAAGCGAAACCTGATCCCACCCCGGAATCCCAAACGCCCGAACCCGCTGCCGAGCCCGTAAAACCTCGGCCCAAACCCGGAAAACGACCCGAACTCACGAACAATATCCGGCCGGCGGAACCCAAAGCGGAACCCGCGAAGCCGCAGGCAGCGGGCGGCGGCGTCCTGTACGTCACCATCGAGGGCTTGCGCATGCGCAGCGAGCCGGGGCTTGGCGGCGAACTGGTCGCTAAACTCCGACTGTACGAGCCGGTGATTTTTCTCGATGAAAAAACATCTTGGACGCAGGAAATCAACCTGGGTACAGAAAAAGTAAGGGATCATTGGGTGAAAATTAAAACGGAAAGCGGAAAGGAAGGCTGGGTTTTTGGCGCCGGGGTGCATTTTTATAGGAAGAAAAGATAGCCGCGCGGCACTAGGGATCTCCCGCACGCAAAACGGCATTGCCAATGGCGCATTCCAGACAGCGCCGCTTGTCGCAATAGTGCCGCTTGAGGTGCAGCAGGGCCTGTCCGTGCGCGGCATGGGCCGCCGGAACGCCCAGCGCGTCCCACTCCTGGAGCACGGCGTTCGTCTCCGGCGGCAGCGCTTCGAGGAGGCGGACGGCCCGATGCTGCAACGCGGGCAATTGTTTCTGCCGACCGTATAAAAATAACATCGGCGCCACCGTATTGATAAACACCGCGTGCAGCAGGTCGCGGCCGGGCAGTTTCGCCCGCGCGACCGAAGCGCGGTCGAAGCGATAATGCGTATGCCAGTAAGCGCTCACCGGCACGGAAAAGAGCTGCTCGAGGCGGCGAAGGTCCGGCTCATCCAGCACGGCAGCAAACCATTGGGTCGAATGGTGCAGCAGCGCGGCGAATTGCGCCAGGCGAACCGTTGGGAAATTGGCCGGCCGCAACCGCAAAAATTTCCACTGCGCCTCCGCCATCGGCTCTAACTGGTATTTTTTCCTCAAAAACTGGTACTCTCGGGCCAGCGCTGCCGGGTACGCGTCCTGAAACGATCCTTCTAAAAAACCGGCCTGGCCAAATACCAGGGCTTCCACCTGTAGCATGTCCGACCGGCGCCGGGCCAGTATCCGCAGCGGCAGCCCGCAGGCAAGCGCCAGGAAAGGCTCGGAATTCACGGTCAACCCGAAACTCCAGGCCATCCGGCGGTAAAAAACCTCTTCCCAGTGCTGTTCTGCCTGGATCAGCAGCGCCTGCACATCCTGCACCTGCGCCTCCAAACGTTCGATATAGATTCGGTCGAGCCAGTTGTTGCGCAGCAGCGCCGGCACGTCCCGGACGGACGACTGGCAGGGAATCCACTGTATTTCGCGGAGGAGGCGTTGGTAGGATTCCAGCAGTTTCGGCGGAATGCGCCGCTGCAGCGACAAACACGGCAGCGGCCGGCCGTCGCGCCCCGCGATGTCCAAATCCGGCTCATATACCACGTGCAGGATCACATTGTCGTACGCGGGATCGTCGCTGTGCGCGTGCGCGCGCCAGTCCGAGGCGCGCACGTGCAATTCAATATTGCCGGCCCAAAGCGTATCGCCGATGCGGATGCGGGCGTTGAAAAAATCAGGTCCTGCATGGCTGTTCGGCTCGCCCGGATGCAGAATATCCAGGGGCCGATTGTCGGTGGTGCGCAAATCCCGGAGATCGAAACGCCGGTGGCGCCAGAGGTAGTGTAGAAAATCTTCGCGCATGGGTAAAACAATTACCGTTTTGACCGCTAAGTTTGTGCCTTCGAGCGCCCGATCCAAGCGCCCTGTATATATTTAAAGAAACAGCACTTGTTATAAAATTATGATTTTCAACAAGATAATCCAATAAAACCAAGCGCGGCGCACGTGTGCCGAACAACGCCTACATTTGTCCCATACCTTATTATATGTTACCCGACTCTTACCGCACCCTTAGCGCGCCCGCGACCGGCGAATTCAAAGACCGGGGTAGCAAATTTCTGGCTTTCGCCTGGCCTGCGCGCGACGAGCAAGAGGCTTTGGCCCACTTGGAGGCGCTGCGCAAGGCGCATTTTAAGGCGCGGCATCATTGTTATGCCTGGCGTTTCGGCCTCGAGGGCAACCGGTTCCGGGCAAATGACGACGGGGAGCCGAGCGGCACAGCAGGCCGGCCTATTTTGGGACAAATAGACGCGGCCGGCCTGACCGACGTGGTCGTCGTGGTCGTCCGGTATTTTGGCGGGGTGTTGCTGGGCGCCTCCGGACTGATACACGCCTACCGGGAAGCGGCCGCCGCCGCCCTCCAAACCGCGGCGATCGAGGAGAAAATCCTCTGTACCCCCGTCGTGCTGCAATTCGACTACGCAATTATGCCGGATCTCGTGCATGCACTCAAACAACTCGGATTGGATATTATCCGCCAGGATTTTGACGCGCGCGGCCGACTGGAAATCGCCATCCGGAAAAATGAAACCGAAGATAGGCTCCTCCAACTCAAAGCCCTGCTCTGGAAAGTGCGCCCCCAAGACGCCCAAACGCTCGAATGGCCCGCCACCCTCGAAATAAACTACTAATCCCCAATCCCCAATCCCCAATCCGCAATCCCCAATCCGCAATCCGAACTTCCATGCGCCACACCCTCATCCTCCCCCTGCGCCACCCTGCCGAATTCAAACGCCGCCTGCTTCACTGGACGGCCGGGCATTCGCACGGGTTGTATCTGGACAGCAACGGCCGGCCGGATCCGGGCGGCTGGGAATGCCTCGCGGCGGCCGGCGCCGCCCGGCTGCTCGAATGCGCGGCCGGCGCCGCATTCCCGGCGCTCCGGCAATGGGTGGATCGCGAGCAGGACTGGAAGTTCGGCTTCCTCGGGTACGATTTAAAAAATGAGGTGGAAAACCTGACATCGGCGCATCCGGACGGTATCGGCCTGCCGGACCTGGGTTTTTTCCAACCGATTTCCGTAATTGGTATCCGGAATAATTGCCTGGAAGTACATACGCTGGAGGGCGATCCGGCCCAAGTCCTCCGGCAGGTACAGCAGACGCCGCTGCCTGCCGAGGCGCCGGATTCCCCCGCACTCCATTTGCAAGCCCGCATTTCCAAACAGGAATACCTGGACGCTGTAGAGGCTATCCGCCGACATATTGTAGCGGGGGATATTTATGAGATGAATTATTGCCAGGAATTTTTCAGCGATGCGGCGGAGACCGACCCCCTGCGCTTGTTCGAGCGCCTGAATGCCCTGAGCCGGGCGCCTTTTGCCGCTTTTATGCGCTGGGGCGACCGCTATTTGCTTTCGGGCAGTCCGGAGCGCTTCCTTCGAAAAAAACAGGACACCCTGCTCTCGCAACCAATCAAGGGAACCCGCCGCCGCGGCGCCACGCCGGAAGAAGACGCCGCGATCTGCGCGGCGCTCGCCGACAGCGAAAAAGACCGCGCAGAAAATGTCATGATCGTGGATCTCGTGCGCAACGACCTGGCCCGCAATTGCCGACCGGGATCCGTAGCCGTAACCGAACTGTTTGGCATACATAGCTTCCCAACCGTACACCACATGATTTCCTCGATACAAGGCGTCCTGCGGCCCGACGCCCACCCCGTGCAAGCGCTCCGCGATGCCTTTCCGATGGGCAGTATGACCGGCGCGCCCAAAGTGCGGGCCATGGAGCTGATCGAAAAATACGAACGCAGTCGCCGCGGCTTGTACTCCGGCGCCGTCGGGTATTGGACCCCCGAGGGCGATTTCGACTTCAACGTGGCGATCCGCAGCCTGCTCTACCACCAAACCAACCGATACCTGTCGTATCAGGTCGGCAGCGCCATCGTGTTCGATTCCGTCGGCGAAGAAGAATACGCCGAGTGCCTGCTCAAGGGCGCGGCACTGCGCCAGGCAGCAGAAAATGCAGCCGAATGAGCGATTGTAAAAATTATTTAGCCAAACGCTTGCAGGAGGTTTTCAAAGGCATTATTTTAGCTATTCCCAAGGCAGCAAACGAAAAAACCCCGGTATCTTCTTCCAATATGGGCTTTCCGGACACGCCGAATTCGATGTTTTTTGTTAAAGTTGAAAAATTTAACCCGGAAAATGCGCGGATAGCTCAAAGAAAAAGAAGAGATAACTTACTTTTGCCCACCCAACAAAAAAAGTTCCGGCGCATCGAAAGATATGCCTAATTTTGTACGCTGTTTTTGAATCTTATAACTTTCCTGGCCTGTTTATGAAAAAATTTACACAACGCCTACTTATTGTCGCTCTGTCTGTGTTGTCGGTTGTGGCAGCGCAAGCGCAGGACATCCACTTTTCGCAGTTTTACATGAGCCCGCTCAACCTGAACCCGGCGCTGACCGGCGTGATGAACTGCAACCACCGCCTGGTGGCCAACTACCGCAACCAGTGGGCTTCGATCCTGAAGCAAAATGCCTTTAACACATATTCCGTTTCTTACGACCAGAAGGTACCGGTAGGCCGCTACGATTATTTCGGCGTCGGCGGCACCTTGTGGGGCGATAAGGCCGGCGCGTCCGAGTTTGCAACCCTGCAGGCCCGCCTCTCCGGTTCGTACGCCAAAAAAATGGGCGGATACCGCCGCAAAGCGCACTACCTGGTGGTAGGCGCCGATGCCGGCGTGAGCCAGCGCAGCATCAATAGCGCGGCGCTGCAGTGGCCCAGCCAAAACGACAACGGCCAGTTCAACGGCAACCTGCCAGGTGAAATCGTGAACGATCCGAACTTCCTGTTCATGGATCTTTCCGCCGGCCTGCTGTGGTTCAGCGTCTTTGACCAACACAATAACTTCTACTTTGGCGGCGCTTTTAGCCACCTCAACCGCGCGAACGTGTCTTTCGACCGCGAAACGCAAAATATCCCGCTGTACAGCAAGTTCACTTTCCATGCCGGCGGTGAATTTGAAGTGGCTCAGCGCGTGGGTATGCTGCCGGGTGTCGTGTCGTTCTTCCAAGGCCCGTCTTTCCAGGTGAACGTGGGCAACTCGTTCAAGTTCCTGCTCGGTAACAGCCGCCGCTACAATCAGGCCTTCCAAATCGGCGCCTGGGCGCGTATCTCCAACCGCCTGGATTCCGGCAAATT
>JBEIDF010000191.1:0-7228 GCA_040383605.1 Lewinellaceae bacterium | reverse complement strand
TGTAATTTTTGGGCGTTGAGCCGGTTGATTTCGGCGCGGCGGGCGAATTCGCGGGCTTCGAGGCGGGTCAGTCGGCCGTCGTAAATCGGCACGGTGGCGCGGATACCCACATAATGGAAGGGGAACCAGGTATCGGCGGCGAAAGGATTGGGTTGGTCGTGCAGTTGCAGCAAGCTGACATTGCCATAGGCGTCCACGCTTGGGCGGAGCCGGGCCAGTTGTTTTCGGCTGCGGAGTTCGAGGTCGGTTGCTGCGAGATTTTCCGCCAGGATTTCCGGGCGGTTATTGATTTGCGGCGTTGGCAAGGCTGCCTGCAGTTGCTCCAGCGTTTCGGAGAGCGTCCACTGTGCGTCCTCTGGTGCGCGCATTTGGTAGTTCAGATTTTTTCGGGCCAGGGCGAGGTCGGCCGCCGCTTTTTTTTGCGCGCGTTGGGCGTTTTGGAGGTCGAGCAGCAGGCGATCCCGGTCATTTTGCAGGATAGCGCCATTTTGCAGGCGGACGTTTGCTTCGTCCAGGAGTATCTGTGCGCGGCTTTCGGCTTGTGTTGCGAAGCGAAGGCGTTCTTGTTGCCAGCGGGCATTGTAGTAGGCGGCGGCGACTTCGAAGCGGGCGTCCGATTCCCGGCGGCGGGCTTCATTTCGTTGGCGCTCTGTTTCGTTGTCGTTGATTTGGCGCTCTATTCGGCTGTTTGCATCCACGATTTTTTGGGTGGCCTGCACGCTTAGCGCGTTGTTGAAGGGGGTGCCGAAGCGCACTGCCCGGGTAGCGTCGGGCGGAACCCCCGGGATGCCGAAGGCGCCGATGGGCAGCACGTTGGATTGCAACAGGGTGTTCCAGCGCAGGTCCGCAGAGGCGTCTAGTGTTGGCAGCCATTGAGCGCGCACCTTTTCATTGGCAGATTCGGCGATGCTTATCTGCAGGTTTTGGGCTTGGAGTTCCTGTCGGTTAACGCGTGCGCGCTGGAAAGCTTCTTCGAGTGAAAGGCCGGGGGTGTCCTGCGCCCGGGCGGTTTGGAACAGGAGGAGCAACCAGCAGGCAAAGGCTATATATTTCATAGCGGAGGTACGGGTGAGCGGGTTATTGTCGGAAAATCTGGGCTGGTTCCAGCGAGTTGATCCGCCGGATGGCGAACAGGCTGCCGCCCAGGGAGATAATCAGCGTGAGCAGGAAGAAACCGATTTGGACGGCCGGAGGAAAGTGGAACAACGTGCCGGCCTGGGCGATACCCATTCGGAAGCCTTCCACGAGCAGGCGTCCGAAAGCGAAGCCCACCATAGAGATCAGCAGCGCTTGCGAGAGGATCAGGCGGGTGATATAGCCGTTGGTAGCGCCGATGGCCTTTAGCGTGCCGTAGTCGCGCAGGCGGTCTATGGCGGCGGAGTACAGCGTCAGGCCGATGATTACCAGTCCGGACAACACGGCGAAAATAATTAGTGTGCCCACCGACAGCGCGATGCCGCTGGAGCGCAGGATGGTATTGACGGTAGAGGCCGCAAAGGCGTCGGCATCCCAGGCGCGCACGGTGGGCATCGCGCGGTTGATGGCGGCAACCACCTGTTGTTTGTCGGCCTCCGGTTTCCAGCGCACCAGGAACACACTGGCTTTCGTGGCGGGAAAATTGGCCAGCGCCCTGGCCCGTTCGATGGTCGTGAAGACATAAGCCGGGGCCCCGAATCCCCTGGCGCCCTTTGTTTGGGCGGCATTGTACACCTTATTGCCATTGATTTCGAAGTATTCGCCCAATTCTACCCCACCGAGCGTATTTTTATCAAAAAACTCGGTGACAACCGCGCCTTCCGGCAGCATATCGCTGGGGCGCACCGGTTGGGAGCCCCAGGGGCCGCCGGTAAAATTCGGCGCTTCGGAACCCACGAGGGTGACGCCGCTCGATTTCCCGTTGGTGAAGCGGGCGGCGGCGCCGGCGATGACGACCGGGTGCACGCTCGCCACCCCGGGTAGGCTTGCGATTTGTCGGCCCACCCGCATATCGAGCGCGCCCAGTTGATTCGCATTGTCCGTTTTGGCGTCCACCACCCAGATATACCGGTTGTTATTCGACACGATGCTTTTCATTGCATCCGTGAGGAAAATGAAAATCCCCACCTGCTGTCCGACCAGGAATATCGAAATGATAATACCGACGAGCGCCCCGATGGATTTGGGCTTGTCGTAGAGGATAAATTTGAGCGCGGTAGTAAACATTAGAGCCCCAGGCAAATATATTTTATTTCCATAAATTCTTCCAGGCCATATTTGGAGCCTTCGCGGCCGATGCCGCTTTCTTTCATACCGCCAAAAGGCGCCACGGCCGTACCCAGCACGCCGGTATTTACGCCGACCATGCCGTATTCGAGCGCTTCCGCCACGCGGAAAATTCGGCCGATATCGCGGCCGTAGAAATATGCGGCCAGGCCATAGCGCGTATTGTTTGCGATTTGGATGGCCTCTTCTTCGGTATCGAACCGGGCGACCGGCGCGACGGGTCCGAAAATTTCCTCCTGCATGATATCCATGTCCTGCCTGACGCCGGCCAGCACCGTGGGTTGGTAAAAAGTACCTTCCAGTCGGTGGCCGCCGGTGGCCAATTGGGCGCCTTTTTGCAGTGCGTCGTGCACAAGGCGCTCCACTTTTTCCACCGCTTCCATGTTGATCAGCGGGCCGACGCTCACCCCTGCTTCCGTGCCTTCGCCCACCTTTTGTTTTGCTACCGCCTCGGTAAATCTTTCCATAAATGCGTCATAGATACCCGATTGCACCAGCATACGGTTGGCGCAGATACAGGTCTGACCCGTATTGCGGTATTTGGATGTGAGCGCGCCCTCCACGGCCGCGTCCAGATCGGCGTCGTCAAAAATGATAAACGGCGCATTGCCGCCCAGTTCGAGCGACAGTTTTTTCACCGTATCGGCGCATTGGCGCATGAGCAGTTTGCCCACTTCCGTACTGCCGGTGAAAGAGATTTTCCGAACACCCGGGTGGCTGGTCAGTTCGCGGCCGATCGCGGGCGCGTCCATGCCGGTGACAACATTCAGGACGCCGGCCGGCATACCGGCGCGCAGCGCCAGTTCGGCCAGTGCCAGGGCCGACAGCGGTGTTTCCTCCGAGGGTTTCACCACCACGGTGCAGCCGGCGGCCAGCGCCGGCGCGATTTTGCGCGTGATCATGGCGTTCGGGAAATTCCAGGGTGTGATGGCGCCGACCACGCCGACGGGTTGTTTGACCACCAGCAGGCGTTGTCCGGCGAGGTGTGTGGGGATAATATCGCCATAGGCGCGTTTGCCCTCTTCGGCGAACCATTCGATAAACGTGGCGCCGTACCGGATTTCGCCCCGGGCCTCCGCCAGGGGTTTGCCCTGCTCGGCAGTCAGGAGTTGGGCGAGGTCTTCGGCATTTTCAAGAATCAGATCCTGCCATTTTTGGAGTATTTTGGCGCGTTGGCCGGCTGTTTTAGTGCTCCAGCCTGGTAGCGCCGCTTCCGCCGCCTCGATGGCGCGGCGGGTTTCGTCGGCTTTGCAATCGGCCGCAAGAGCAATCAGCGCGCCGTTCGCCGGGTTGCGCACTTCGAAGGCGGCGCCGTCGGCGGCGCTGATCCATTCGTTGTTGACAAAGGCTTGGTTTCGGAGGAGTGAAGCATCTTTCAGCATGGGCGGGATGTGTTTTATTGGAGCAAAGATAGCGATTTGGCGATTGGTGGCGGCGGGTTAATTTTTGCGATGCTGTTCTTGCGTCGTATCCCGATCAGATTAAAATAACCCCGGCTGCTCCCTATCCGGCAGCAGCCGGAAGCTGGTTCGATGGTGCGGCGATGCGCCGTGTTCGCGGATTGCTGCGCGGTGCGCGGCGGTGGGATAGCCCTTGTTGACGCGCCAGCCGTATTGTGGAAATTCGCGGTCCAGCTGTTCCATCCACGCATCCCGGTGCGTTTTGGCCAGAATCGAGGCGGCGGCGATCGCGGCGTATTTTCCATCGCCTTTTATGATGCAGGCGTGCGGCGTTTGTCGAAAAGGGTGAAACCGGTTTCCATCCACAAGAATGAAGTCCGGCGCGGGAAGTAAGCCTGCCAGCGCCCGGTGCATCGCCCGGATAGATGCCTGCAGGATATTGATTTGATCAATCGTGGCCGGATCCAGGGCGGCTACATGCCAGGCCAGGGCGGTTTTTTCAATTATTTCCCGGAGTTCATTCCGTTGGCGTTCGTTGAGTTGTTTGGAGTCGTTCAGCAGCGGATGGTAAAAATCCGGCGGCAGTATCACCGCCGCCGCGAAGACCGGTCCGGCCAGGCACCCGCGCCCGGCTTCATCGCACCCGGCTTCCAGCCGATCTTTTTCGAAATAAGGTAGCAGCCTCATCGGGTCAAAGATACCAAGTATAAGCGATAACTTTGCCGTATTATCTTCGCGCACAAATGGCTGTTATGGTTCGCCTTCACGACAACACATTCGTCCCTTTGATCGGACAGGAAAAAATTCAGCAGCGCGTCCGGGAGCTGGGCGCCGAGCTCAACGCGCGGTTTGCGGACAAAAACCCGCTTTTTATCGGCATTTTGAACGGTGCGTTTATTTTCGCGGCGGATTTGGTGCGCACCTTTGCGGGCCCCTGCGAGATCAGTTTCGTCAAATTATCGTCTTACAGCGGCCTTCAGTCTGTCGGCGACGTGCGGCAGGTACTTGGCCTGGAAACCCGCGTGGAGGGCCGCCACGTTGTGCTGATTGAGGATATTCTGGATACCGGCCGGACGCTGCACTTTTTAGTCAGTGATCTGGTGGCGCAAAGACCGGCTACGGTTTCCATCGCTGCGTTTTTGCGCAAACCCGCCGCCGCGCAATTTCCGGTGCAGGCGGATTTGATTGGCTTTGACATCGAAGACCGATTTGTGGTTGGGTACGGACTGGATTACGACGGGCTTGGGCGGAATCTGCCGGCCATTTACGTGCTGGAGGGAAGCCGCTGAAACGGCGGGGCGAAGAGCTAATAATTTGTGAAAAAACAGTCTTTTAGGCTCGGTGGGCTATCCCGCCGCCCCGGCACACAATAATTTAGCCCGCGATAGGTTAATAATGCAACAAGCGCGTATTTTTCTATGATAAAATCCATTTATATTGCAACGGCGCTGCTGCTGTTCGCACACGTTCTTTCTGCACAATGCGTGGCAGGCGATTGCGTGAACGGCCAGGGCACGTTCATCTATCCGTCGGGCGCCAAGTACATCGGTTCCTTCAAAGCCGGCGAAATTGACGGCGTCGGGGTGTGCTACTACACCGACGGCTCGAAGTACAGCGGCCAGTGGAAAAATCGTTTTCCGGACGGGAAAGGGACAAAAACCTATTCTGACGGCACGAAACGCACCGGAAACTGGAAAAAAGGCAAACCCGTGGACGATAAGGGCAATGTGCTCGAGGAGTACATCGCCGGGAAAAAAGAAGAGCAGCACGACGACGGCACCGATATTCAGTCGGGCTGCCTGAGCGGCGACTGCAAAAACGGTACCGGGATCTTTGCTTATCCTGACGGGAGCAAGTACGAAGGTTCGTTTTTGGACGGAAAATTCCACGGGCAAGGCATATTTCACTTTGCCGGCGGCGACCGCTATGAGGGCATGTTTCGCGACAACCTGCCCAACGGCCAGGGCATCCGGTATCGCGCCGGCGGCGCAAACGAAAACGGCGAGTGGCGCGACGGCGAGTTTGTCGGCTCCAGCCTCATCGAAAGCGGGCAGACCGGCTGTATCGCCGGCGATTGTGAAAATGGAAAAGGCACGTATATCTTTAAAGACGGCGCCGCGAAATACGAGGGTGCGTTTCAAAACGGCCAACCCCATGGTTTCGGCTACTGCCTGTACTCAAATGGCGACCGCTACCGCGGCGAGTGGCTCGAAGGCGAGTTCGGCGGCAAGGGCACGCTTTATCTGCACGACCAAACCGTCGTGAACGGCTACTGGCGCAAAGGCGAATACGTTGGCAAAGACGCGCCGAAACCGGATACCCAGGAGGCCGTTGTCGTGGCCGATACCGCGCCGGAAAAACCCGCCACCGCACCGGAAACTCCGGCCGCGGCAGATACCGCTCCGAAAATATACGCCGTGGTGGTTGGCGTCGCCTCGTACGACCACATGCCTGTACTGCGCTACACCGACGACGACGCCTACCGGTTCTATGCATTCCTGAAAAGTCCCGAGGGCGGCGCATTGCCAGACGAGCAGTTGCGGATCGTGATAGACGAGGATGCCACCCGGGAGCATATCCTGGAGGCGATGCGCGAGGTGTTTTCCATGGCCGGCGAACAGGATTTAGTTATTTTTTACTTTTCTGGTCACGGCCTGAACGGCTCCTTCCTGCCGATAGATTTTGACGGGTTTAACAACAAAATCGCGCACGACGAAATCGCAGCTGCATTTAACAACACGAAAGCGAAGTATAAGCTTTGCCTGGCCGATGCCTGCCACTCCGGCAGTATTCTCGCCATGCGCTCCGGGGAGGGGGAAACAACCCTGAACCAATACTACCAGGTGCTGTCCCGCGCCGTCTCCGGCACGGCCCTCATCATGTCCTCCAAAGCCGAGGAAACCTCCCTGGAGTCGTCCGGCCTCCGACAGGGCGTGTTCAGCCACTTCCTGATTCGCGGACTGAAGGGCGAGGCGGATAAAAATAGCGATAAGGTCGTCACGATCCAGGAACTTTTCGACTTCGTCTTCGGCAATGTGCGCGATTACACAGGCAACCGCCAAAGTCCGGTGCTCAAAGGCACTTACGACCCGATGATGCCGGTAGCGGTGCTTCGTTAGTGTGAAAAAAAAGTTTTTTTATAAAAATTTTAAAGAAAAAAATTAAACAAAAAACCCTGTTTAAAAGAAGCAATAAATTGAAAAACAGGTTTTTATGAAAAACAAAAACTTTTTTTAAAGAAAACAAACAGACTTTTTTGTCCTTTATCCTTGCGCCGGGTCGCCGCACTTTTGTATTGTCAAAACGGAGAACAGCAGGCGACAGGCGGTGGACAAGGAGTTTTGACAAACAGGTTTGGAGACTTTTCATGAGATTATATACGGGAAACGGCCGCGCAGCAAACGAGCTGCGCGGCTTTTTCTTTTGTAACTGGTTAGCAGGATCGCTGTCTGGCCTAAAAAGTCCCATTTTCCGCCATACTTCGCGATTTTTTTTGACCATAGCGCTGCTATGGCCTGCAAAAAATCCCTTCGTCTGGCGAAAAATGGATTCTTTTTTGGCTCAGA
>JBEIDF010000190.1:0-7238 GCA_040383605.1 Lewinellaceae bacterium | reverse complement strand
TAACCTGTTTTGTACTTTAGGCTTCATAAATTTTGCAAGGTTTTTCTATCAAATCCAATTTTTCTTGCAAGATACATCTTATCTCTTTTAATACAAATACTTGAACATCAAATTTTTAAAGAGTTTTTAAGGGTTGACTAACTATATTTTTTCATTCTGGAATTTGGTTTTTAACACAGCACCTCTAAAAGTAAGGAAAGCGTGTTTTGCCCGTATTTGTCTTAAATATATGCAAAATAGTTAAATATGAGCCATCTGGGCGAAACCTGACTTTTCTAATGCGTGGCTTGCATGTAACTAGGTATTATTGCAATAAATCTCGAATTATATTTCGTGCAAATTGATAGTAATATCTAATTTTTCGAATAATATAAGATTTTTTCTGATGATTTTGGCAAACAGTAGCCTGTTTCTGATGTATTGCTAAGATATCTGTTTTTAGTCGCTCGTAAAATAAACTTTCCTCCAGCCGCCCTTTCGTAGTCTCGTATATCAAAAAAAGGACTTTGTAATACTCACTGAATAAAATTGGGTTTTTTTGTTCTTTATTTTGATCGTGAACTCTATAATAACCCAATTCTTTATCAATATACTCAATATCATTACCAATCTTGTACGAAATATTTGCAAAAAACAACCAATCTTCTTTTGCGCGTAATGTTTCATTAAATTTTATATCTCCAAGTACATTTTTGTCTATTAAAACATTAAATAAATGAATTGAGAATTTATTATCCCAGCGGAATAAAATATCATGTGTGAAATTCTCTGTTATTTTATTAGACCAATCTATGTTTTTAATTAAATTTCTGTTTTTTGTGTCAACTGAAAAGCATACAAAGTTTGATATAGTCATTTTGGTCTGCGGTTTTTCCAGGAAAACCTTTATATGTTCTGATATCATATCCGCATGTAATAAATCATCCGAATCAAGAAATAGCACATATTGACCTGTAGCATATTTCAATCCTTCGTTTCTTGCAGATGCGGATCCGCCATTCTGTTTTTTTATATAATGAAATCTTGTATCATTCTTTGAGTAATTTTGGACTACTTCGTCAGTGTTATCGCTTGATCCATCATCAACGATTAAGCATTCCCAATTAGTATATTTTTGGTTCTTTACAGAATCTAATGAGTCTGATATAATAGCCGATCTATTAAATGTTGGTATAATAATGGAGACTAATGGACGGTGCATAAAGCGTTGTGAGTAGATATTAAGACTAAGTCTAGAATTTTTTTAGGCATATTATTTGTTGGTTTTTGCCTTTTTGGAGGCGCCTCGCTGAGGCTTAGTGCCTTCAAACAGGTGGAAGTTGGCGAAAAATAAACCGTATTATATAGACGATAAAATTATTGACATGGTCTAACCTGCGTAAATCTTATTTTTTGCTTCTTCACGTGATTACCGATACCTTTGGGTTGCGTTAACGCTCATGCTAAACTGATTGCTCAATAATTTCACGCAATTTACTTAGGTGTTTGTCTAATCTAAACTCGCCCCGCACGCGCCTTTTTCCCTCCGCTCCCATCTCCCGGCTTTCCGCCGGATTTTCCAGTACCCAGTTCATCCAATGCGCCATTCTGTCCACATCGTGCTCCTCAACCAATAATCCGGTCTGTTGGTGAAGAATCACATCGGGGATACCCGCATGGCGCGTGCTAATCACCGGCAGGCCGGCGGCAGAGGCTTCCAGGACGGCCACCGGTGTGCCTTCCATGTCGCCATTCGCGGCGGTGATGGAATGTTGTACAAAGGCAATGGAATCTTTGAGATGCGCGCGATATTTGTCCTGCGTCAGGACGCCAGGTAGTTGCACTTGTGCTTGTATGCCCAGGTAGGCGACCAGATTTTTGCAGGTATTTTGCAGCGGACCGTCCCCGCCGATGACCAGTTGAGCGTCCGGATGGCGTTGCAGTACTTGGTGAAAGGCGAGGATGGTGTAGTATGGCGCTTTTTTATCTACAAAGCGTCCGATCCCGATGAATTTTTTACCCGTGTATTCAGGTGTAATTTCAAAGAAAAGATCATCCGGGCCGCAAGGATTATACTCGATTTTCTTTGGCGGACAGCCGATTTCCACAAGTCTCTGTTGCATTGCCTTGCTGACCGCTACGATACCAGATGCATACGCAAACATACGTTGATATCCGTCCTCATACTGCCTTAGAATCTCCGAAACCGACGCATCATACCCATGGAAGTGTACTATCAGCGGTAAATTGAGTCGTTCGCATACGGGCAATACGGCAGCGCCAATCGGGCCAAATTCCGCAAGAACACACTGTATCTTTTCTTTTTTGAATGATCTGGACAAAACGTCTTCTTCATACGTCCAGTCGTTTCTCCATAATTTTTTTTTAATTGCATAAATTATTCGATCTATGCGTCCTTGCGGAAAAATACTCCCGGCCCCCTCCAATGTATGCGGAAGCAAGCCGCCGAAATAGTAACTTACCTTTGTGCCGGGAATATGTTTATGCGCCTGGATAAACGTCTCTGAATAAGCGTTTTGGCTTGGTGAGAGGATGGCGAGGTTAATTTTTTTTTGCGCTTCCATTCAGGCCAGTGATCATTTGTCCGTCCCTAAAAAATATTTCTTCTTTTCCTCCAATGCGCATTAGCGTTCCCATTACTGGCATCAGTAAATAAGACAAAAGGTTTCGAAGCGTATTGTTCATTGGTGCACGCCGAACCCACAGGCCTAACATCTGCGCCATTGCAAGGTGCCATCCTCCGCTGGCCTTTATTTCGATATTTTTAAAACCCGTATCTCGCAGGTGGCGCTCCAAAGAAAAAGGGGTGTATCGATACTCGTCGTGCGGCACTTCGTGCAGATTCCACAGAAAAGGCACCGTGAGAAAAATCATACCATCGGGACGCAAGACACGGAAGCATTCCCGTAAGAGGATATCAGGATATGGGCAATGTTCAAGTACTTCTGTTAACAAGATACAATCATAGGACTGATTTTCAAAGGGCATGTCCTGTCCATCCCAGTAATAATCTGGTTTGATCGCCTCATCGTATAGTAATGCGCCCTCAATATCCAAACCATCGTATTTTCTGATCTTGGAATGCTCGAAAATATACTGCCTGTAGGGCATCTTACCGCAGCCTACGTCTAATAAATCGCCTCGAAAATAGGGAATTTGGTGTTTGATAAATTCAAAAATACTTTTCCGTGCAAGGTAGATGTCTAATTTGTTTTTCTTGAACCTTACATTTATAAAATTATCCATCATTCATATTTTCATTATTTTACGGAAAATGTTTTTTGTTTTTCTCTTTGCGGGGTTAAGTAGTGAATTTGTTTGCTGAAAATGTCCCGTCAAATACCACTGATTCATGTCTATATCTGGTGCATGCTGCTGCACACACGCATTGAATTTTTTAAAATATGGCATAAGGCTAGCATCTTCACCAGTTAAGATACCAGTAATAGTACTCTTCGTAAAATGGATAAATACGATCGGGTACTGATCGTTGATCTGAACAGTGCCATCTACTTGTTTTTCTCTCCGACATTCCAAACGATTCCAATTGGCGACGTTGCATCCACGGTGTTTAAGAGAATAGACGCCGTCAAAAAATATCGGCATCAAATTTAAATGAGTTTGATCAACAAATTGTCCTTTGTATGTATCTTTCTCACAAATTGCTAAACAATTCTTTGCCCACCAAGCCAATGCAGCAGTTCCGCCCTTACCAGCTGCTACAAATCCTCCGTTATATATCCCACTGTTGAACTGTAGTATATAGTTGTCGTAATCTGCCACAGGATCGGAAGATCGAAAATGTGGACTCAGTAGTACATTGTGCTGATCAAGTAGTTCAAGGAGAAAAAGCGGATTTTCAAAAAAATGAATATCCCAATCCGTATAAATCACTTTTTCATATCCACGGCTTTCCAGTAAATACTGCATAAGTACGGGCTTCATACTCCAGCGGAACTTATCTTTATCCGTTGCATAGTATTTATCATAAATCGCAAGTCCCAAGCCATCCACGCACAAATCGTCTATAAAAAGCACCTGTGCCGCATGCGGCAAGGCATTTGGCGCTACTTGTTTCCGATAAGCAGAAATGAATATTATAAAATTATAGGAAATATTTAAGTGCGAACTAATGGAGTGGTTCAGCGCTGAGGCAAAGGGTATGTAGTCGGGGGTGATGATAGTACAAAAGGCAGGGTGCATGAGTGTATTTAATGCTATTTACGACTACCAGTTTCTAAAAAATTCTGAGTAAAACTTTCGAGACAGAAAATATTGATAATTTCTAACAAGAACAGCCTCTTCCCATCCATCGAATCGGTTGCGCTTGATTATTCGCTTGGCTGCAAGATCATCTACGAAATTTTCCGAGCGCCAGGGATGCTTGCAGCGGATCATGGCCTCTATTTTTTCGTAGTCAATTATGCCGCTCTTAGTTAGTTTTTGACTCGCCAGTTCGAACGCTGTAACCGGCTTATTAGCGCCGGAGGCGTAATAGTGCCAGATGATTGCATTGGAAGGATTGTTTATGTTCCGAACGAATTGACAATTATAGATATCGTCCAGCACAGACAGATTGATCTTCTTTTCATGCAAAGCGGCATTCAACGCGGGTTGATCGCGAAAACGTTGGTTCTGCCGGTAGGCAAAGTGCCATTTGTCGTGCCAGGCGGCTGCGAACTCAGATGCTTTCGGGGTGTCAGCATAGAATAATACGCCGCCGTTGATATACACTTGATCGCTTGTTTGCCAATTCATGGCGTCAAGCACTTTGCGATCTTCCGCCCAAATTTGCGCGTCCAGTTCTTCCACGGAATGATTCCGCGCCCCTGCAATGTCCGCCTGCGTTTCAAAAATCGGGCTCAAATCGCCACGCACCAGCACATCGCTATCCAGGAATAAAAACGGCCCGGTGGTATGCAGTCGGAGCGTCGTTTTCACCCACCGGTTTCGGAACCCGGCTTCTCCGTCGGGTGTTTCGATCACCAGCAGGTCATCTGCTTCCCGCATGATCGGGTCATCCGAGGATTTGAGATTTGCCGCCGTCTCCGGATCGCACGCAATCGTAATTTGGATATTTGGATTGGTAATCCGAATAGACGCCATGGCAATGCGCGTCATAGCGGAAAAGTAATCGCGACCGGGGGAGGTGAGGGCGAATAGGATGCGGGGCATGTGGCGTGATTAAAACGATATGGGAATATTGCTTATTAGTTTCTGGTAGGTTTTAGAGTCGTGCATCATTTTACCTAGGCTGTTTTTTTGATTAAATACTTTCCAATTGAATCAAAGAACATCCCCAGCGTATTAATTAACCCATACACCCACCCTTTCTCTCTTATTATTTCCCGGAATGTTTGGAACCGGGTTTTGGTCACTGAGGCTGTAACAACCGGAGTAATCAGGCCAAAGCGATCGGAAAAATACTTTTGGTATTCCGGGGCATCCTCCCAGCCGGATACGATGGTTTCGATGTTGGTAAGTTGGAAGTAGTTGGCCTCCAACGCATCCTTTTCCTGTATGGCGATATGGTCAAAACCAGTGGTGTAAACGTCTTGGTTTTTATCAATGTACAATTGCGTTGGCGATTTAATGCTGTCTGCAAAGGCGTGAAGCGCAACTTGAAAATCCGGATCGGTTTTCATATTGCGTTTCCACAGAGGGATAAATAAGTCTGCTAAATATAAATGTTTGACACCTTGTACCATACATTTTCGGTAAATATCCCGGTAATACTGCTGATCATCGTGGAGGCCAACGATGTATGGAATTTGTAGCCAGGGAAAGCCGTCCGCTCGCATAGCCTGCAGCGTATGATACTCCGGTCGGATATCGGTACCTTCGGGCGGAATCCGCTGCAGGACTTCCGGGAGCAGGCTGGTGCGATACAGGTGATTGCCGGCCGGCCGTGGCCCGCCAAAAAATTTGTCCAATACCAAGCCTTGCAATTCGCATACATTTTCAGGCTTTTTGGCGGCCTCAAGGAGCAGGTTGGAGATCGAATCTGGTCGGAGTAGGACATCGGCGTCCAGGCAGAAAGTCCACGGACGGGCTTCGCGTATGCCAATTTCGAAGGAAGCACGCATCGCCGCTGAAAAGGGCGCCTCCTCTACAACAAAAATTTGCGATTCGGATACCCCTTGCGCGGTGATTAGTTGCCGGCATTGGTTCAGCGTCCGCTCGCCGGCATATCGGATGACCAAGGTTACTGCGCTAATCATTTATAAAAAGTTACAGTAACAGAATTCAATCTTAAACCCAGATATTTATTTAAATTTAATTTCGTAACTAATTTATAGAATAGTTTATATTTGGAATAAAAATGTGATTCAAATCGAATGTCGTTAAAATACGTTTTTAGTAATCTAGATATTTTTGAAATTGGGTAATAAAAAGTTTTGTCTCTGCTGTATTTGGCGTAAACTCCTGCTTTCTGTCTTACATTTTTGCCGTTTAATTCCGTCCAATTGGGTTCAATTTTGATGAGGACATAAAACAATATGAGCAGATATCGGAAAACGCCTTTTGGAATCCAATGTACAAAAGGCATAAAAAGATGAGGCTCCACAACGCGATATTTAGCGGGAAACCTATGGAGATTTAGAGCGCCGCTTTTGGATATTCGATTTAATTCGTTAAACAATGATGTTACATTACTGACATGCTCTATTACTTGGTCAGAGAAGATAAAATCAAAGTATTCATTGTCAAACGGACTTTTATTATCGGTCGAAATAAGTACGATTCGTTCCTCATGATTCCATTTTTTATCTGTAAACAAGGACTTCGACTGTTCAAGAACTACTTTATCTATATCTACTCCGTAAGCATCAATCCCTTTGCTTAACAAAGAACCTACATACCCACCTCTGCCACAGCCCCAATCAAGCACTTTAACAGACGCGATATCTTTTCCCGTTTCCGTGCAGTAATCTATTAAGCGACTAAAAAAGAGATCAGATTCAGGTATAGCGATTTCTGATTCTCTCAATGGTTTTGTTTTATATGACATATGAATTATTATTTGCTAAATTGAAATAGATGTGATAAGCAACTAATCAGCCAATTTTACCTGAGCCCAAAAGGGAACTTTGTGGGCCGGACATTGAACTGGCTAAGGATATATAAAGTTTTAATATTTAGATTGTCCTACCCCCCGTTCGCCGGTACCATTTTAAAGTAGAGATTCTGGTTTGCTTTTTCAAACGCTGCCGGGGTTTTATACTTCAAGCTGGAAT
>JBEIDF010000189.1:0-7265 GCA_040383605.1 Lewinellaceae bacterium | reverse complement strand
CATTCGAGGTGCACGTCGGCCAAAAACTGCATCTCAATGACCTGCTCGCCTTCGCCTTTGCAGGCCTCGCAGCGGCCGGCCTCTACGTTGAAGGAAAAATGCTTGGGCAGGAAGCCGCGGATCCGGCTCATCTGCTGGTCGGCAAATAAATCGCGAATGAAATCGTACGCCTTGACGTACGTCACCGGATTGCTGCGGCTGCTCTTGCCGATCGGACTTTGGTTGATGAATTCCACGGACGTGACGCGCTTCACCGGGCCCTCCAGGCCGTCAAACAAGCCCGGTTGTTTACTCGCGCCATCGGGCAGATGTTGCAGGAGGGCCGGATACAGGAGGTCGCGCACCAGGGTGGTTTTCCCGGAACCGCTCACGCCACTCACGACGGTCAGGGTATGCAGGGGAATGCGAACGTCCATATTTTTCAGGTTGTGCTGGCGGGCGCCGCGGAGGGTGAGAAATTCCTGCGCGGGCCGGCGAACGGTCGGCGTGGCAATTGCCATGGTACCGCGCATGTATTGCGCCGTCAGGCTCTCGGGGGCGGCCTGGTGGAGGTCGGCGTAGTTGCCCGCGAATACCACATGACCGCCGTGGATGCCGGCCTCCGGCCCCATATCCACCAGAAAATCGGCGTTTTTAATCACTTCTTCCTCGTGCTCCACCACCACGACCGTATTGCCGAGGTCGCGCAGGCGTTTGAGTACGGCGACCAGCCGACTGGTGTCGCGGGGGTGCAGGCCCACGGAGGGTTCGTCGAGGAGGTACATCGCGGCGGTGAGGTTGGAGCCGAGGGTGCGCGTGAGGTGGATGCGCTGCGTTTCGCCGCCGCTGAGCGTGTTGCTGATGCGGTCGAGCGTGAGGTATCCGAGGCCGAGTTCCACCATAAACTGCAGGCGGTTGTTGATTTCCAGCAGCAGCCGGGCGGCAATCTGCCGGTCGGTCTCGGGCAATTCCAGCTGCTGAAAAAAAGCGTACAGCACATCCAGCGGCATCTCGGTGAGTTCCGTGATATTTTTGCCGCCGAGGCGCACGCAGAGGGCCTCGCTGCGGAGCCGGCCGCCCTCGCAGCTCGAGCACAGGGTGCGGCCGCGGTAGCGGGCGAGCGTGACGCGGTTTTGAATTTTATAGGTTTTGCTTTCCAACTCCTGGAAAAAAGCGTTCAGCCCGGAAAACCACGCATTGCCCGTCCACAACAATTTCAGTTGCGGTTTGTCGAGCTGCTCGACGGGAGTATGCACGGGAAAATGGAAGTGATGCGCGCTTTGCAGCAGGGGCAGCAGCCATTCGCCGTGTTTTTCGCCTTTCCAGGGGGCAATTGCGCCCTCATACACAGATTTTCTTTTGTCCGGAAACACCTTATCGGGGTCTATACCGAGAATCCGGCCGTAACCTTCGCAGACCGGACAGGCGCCGTAGGGGTTGTTGTAGTTGAACAGCTGCGGAGTGGGCTCCGGAAACTCAATTCCGTCCAGCTCGAAGCGGTTATTAAACTGGCGAAAAGCCCGCGGCGTATCCTCGAACGGCAGGATTTCCACCCAACACTCGCCCTCGCTTTCGTAAAAAGCCGTGTGCACGGAATCGGCCAGGCGCATCCACGCGCTGTCGTCCGCGTGCTGCACGACAAAACGGTCTATGAGGATGCAGAGTCCGAGCTCGCGAAACTGATACGCGTTGTCTTTCAGGTTGAACTGCGCGGATTCAAGCACGTCTTCTATCCGTAAGATTTCCCCTTCAAAGTGCAGGCGCGTGTAGCCTTTTTGCAGCAGCAGGTTGAGCTCCTGCTCCAGCGTGCGCTCTTTATACTTGTCGCTAAAAGGGATCAACATCAGGCCGCGGGCGCCCTCAGGACAGGCGCGGATGAAATCAACCACGTCCTGCACTTCGTGTTTCTGGACGATTTGGCCGGAGACCGGCGAGTAGAATTTGCCGATGCGGGCGTACAGCAGGCGCAGAAAATCATAGATTTCCGTCATCGAGCCGACGGTCGAGCGCGCGTTGCCGGTCGTCACCCGCTGTTCGATGGCGATTGCCGGACAAATGCCGCGGATGTAGTCCACATCCGGTTTTTTCATACGGCCCAGAAATTGCCGGGCATAGCTCGACAGGCTCTCCACGTACCGGCGCTGGCCCTCTGCGTACAGCGTGTCCATCGTGATGGAGGATTTACCGGAACCGGATACCCCCGTGACGACGATCAGTTTGTTTTTGGGCAATCTCAGCGACACATCCCGGAGGTTGTTCGTCCGCGCGCCTTTGATGGAAATGAAACGGGGATCAACCAGATCGGTATCCGGCAGGGGAGTATCGGCAAATGCCTTGGGTGTGTCGCTCATGTAGGCTGGCTATAAACCCGCAAATATCGGGAAAAATTTGTAAACCCGCTCAATTGCAGCCCCATTGAACAAGCCAAGAGCCGACAAACAGCCAGGCCAGGCCTTTAATAAGAAAGAAAAAGAAACCTGCGACGCCCACGCGGCGCAACCAGGCTTTTCGGCTGTTATTTTCCATATTCAGTCGCAGATATTATAGGTTTGGGCAATTTTCCTAAAACTGACCTAAATAACAAACTACCCGATTGATGGTTGAAAATTAAGGGCGGATTTTGATTCGGGGTGAAAATCTTAGTTTTACCATTAAACCCGCCGGAACGCGCGCGGTCATAAGACCCTGTCTAACAAAGATCTTGTGTAACTGGTTAGCAGGTCGCGTCTGAGCCAAAAAAGGATCCATTTTTCGCCAGACGAAGGGATTTTTTGCAGGCCATAGCAGCGCTATGGTCAAAAAAAATCGCGAAGTATGGCGGAAAATGGGACTTTTTAGGCCAGACAGCGATCCTGCTAACCAGTTACATTTTATAAATACTTCTAGAAATATTTGCTTATTTTTGTAGTTAAGTAAGTTGATTTGTAATGATTACAATATCCAAAGAGGCGTACATCCAAGGGAAAAATCCAGTTATCATATTGCCGGGTGTACCGGAGGGCAATTATGATGTGGTAGTAGTTTTACAGCCGCGCAACAGAGGAAAGCGCCGCCGCGCAGGCTTTAGTAAAGCACGCTTTGTATTAGCTGCTGACTTCAATGCCCCCCTTGAAGACTTCAAAGACTATATGGAATGAATATCCTAATCGATACACAGGCTATTATTTGGTTTGCAGAAAACAATTCGCAACTGAGTGTGAAGGCCCGTGATATGATGGAAGACGAAGACAATAATTGCTTTGTCAGTATGGCGTCGCTTTGGGAAATCTCCATTAAAATGAATCTCGGTAAGCTCGTTATCAATAATTTGATGCTTTCAGAATTCATGGATGAAGTTATCGAAAATGGATTTCCGATCTTGGATATTAGACGCGACCATGTCCTGGAAAATGAAAAACTGCCGTTTTTTCACCGAGATCCTTTTGATCGCTTGATTATTGCGCAAGCTATTTCTGAGAATATGAAGGTCGTTACCAGTGATCCCGCGTTCGATTTGTATCCTATCCATCGGATTTGGTAAAAACTGATTGGTCGTAAAACAGGTTTTGCGCCTGTTTTACGACCAATCAATCCCCTACGCCATTTCTTGCACCACTTCCTTCACCTCCGGCACCATGCGCTTCAACATACCCTCAATGCCGGCTTTCAGCGTAACGGTAGAAGAAGGACATCCCGAACAAGAGCCTTGCATGGTCACATAGACCACGCCTTTGTCATAAGCCTTGAACTCAATATTGCCACCGTCCATCTCCACAGCCGGCTTAACGTAGGTGTCAATCAATTCCTTGATCTTGAGCGCTAATTCGCCGTCTTCGCCGCTAAACTGCGCAGCGCTGTGCGCCGCGTTTACTTGCTTCAAATAGTCGGCAAAACCCTCGCGGACAACAATGCCGCCCGCCTCTACGTACTCCTTGATAAACTCTTTGAGCTTGAGCATCACGTCCGACCACTCGTAGTTGATCTCCTTGGTGACGGTGATGTAGTTGTTGTTGAAATACACGCTCTTCACGTATGGCAACTCCATCAGGCTGTTCGCCATCGGACTCCACTCGGCAGCCACTTCCTTTTCCTTGAAATCGGCAATCCCGTGGTGCAACAAGCGGTTGGTTACGTATTTAAGCGCTTCCGGATTGGGGGTCTGCTCGGTGTACAGCATGACCGGATTTTTTGCGACGGCTTCCATAACTTGTGTATTTCTTTGTTTAGACAAATTCTATGCAAAGGTAACAACATTTGGCCGACTTGGTTCAGACAAATACAGGCGCCTATATCTTGAAAAAAACCTGACCGTCGGGTCGCTCGTACATCTTGACCGTCGGGTAGCGAAACTGGATATTCGCAAAAACGATGTAGTAATCCTCCAGTCGGACATGAACTTCGTCCGCAGGGTTTCGATACAACGAGGCGAGTCGGCACAAAATCCGCTCCGGAATACCGCTGTCGTAACTCAATCGCCGGAGGCTGACTTGAAGCGGCGACTCCCGCAGCGCACGGAGGTATAAATCCAGCAGTTCCGACAAGCGTTTCTTATCGCGTAAACTGCTGGGCCGGAGCCGCCGCATCACCCGGCAGCCATTTTTCGGTGCAACGCGGCCAGGGCGCAGCGAATCTGATCATAACTAAATCGCCCCGCAAAATGATTGAAAATATCCTCGAGCCTGTACGGTGGCGTAAACAATGGCAACGCACCCAGGATGAGGTCGGTTTCTTCCGGCGATACCCAGTGGCGCAGGTCTATCGCCTCGCCCTTTTCGTACAACGTGAGCAAGTGCTCGATGATAGACATTCCGCTCAGCGCGCGCTGCCGGGCAATTTCCTCCGGAAGCAACCCGCTCCGATACAGCCGCAACGTCTGTAAATAGGTGCTGCCTTTCATCTTAACACCCTCCTCGGACTTTTCCAGGATAAAACTCCGGATTACATGGAGGATGCGATCGCCGTAACGATCCAATTTGCGTTCGCCCATCCCGGAAATAGACAGCAAGTCGAACCGCGTAAACGGGCGCTTTTCGGCCATATCGTCCAGGCTGGCGTCACTAAAAACGATATAAGGCGGTACGCTCTCCTGCTGGGCGATTTCGCGGCGCAACTTGCTGAGCCGGTCGAACAACTCCCGGCGCACATGATGCGCGGGCGTTTGCGCCGGCTTTTCAGGCGCTTCGGCGGGCGCCGCCGCCGGTAGCGCCAGCGAAACGGTTCGGTTTTCGTATAACACGCGCTTGCCGGCTTCCGTGACGCGCAACCGGCTGAAATCGTCGTAGGCAATTTCAAGCAGTCCGAGATGCAGCATCTGCGACAGCAGGTTTAGCCAGTCGTTGAAACTGTGCTCTTTGCCCGCACCGTACGTCTTGATCTCGTGCAGGCGCTGCTGAAATATTTCCTGCCGCCGACTGCCGCGCAACACGTCCGCTAACAAATGCATACCGACTTTTTCGCCGCTGCGCAGGATCGCAGACAGGGCTTTCTGCACGGCGACCGTGGCGTCGAAGGCTTTGGGCGGATTTCGGCAGATATCGCAGTTCCCGCAATGCCGATCGTAATGCTCGCCAAAATAACCCAAAACCATCTGCCGCCGACAAAGCGGCGCCTCGGCAAACTGATACATCCGCTCCAATTTGGCGTTTTTCAAATCTTTCTGCTCCTGTGAGGCCTCGCTCTCTTCGATCATCCTCCGGTACACCAGCAAATCGTTGTAACTGAAAAAAAGCACGGCCTCCGCCGGCAACCCGTCGCGCCCGGCCCGCCCAATTTCCTGGTAGTACCCCTCCAGGTTACGGGGCAGGTTGTAATGGATAATATACCGGACGTTGCTCTTGTCAATTCCCATCCCAAAAGCAATCGTAGCGCAAATAACCGACGCGCGATCGTTGAGAAAGTCCTCCTGTACCTGATTGCGCATGGCAGCCGGCAACTCGGCGTGATAAGGCGCCGCTTTGATTCCACGGGCGGTTAACTTCTCCGCCAACTCCACGCAGGTCTTCCGGGCTAAACAATAAATAATGCCAGATTGCCCTGCCCGCTGCCGGATAAACGCCTCGATCTGCTCAAACCGCTGCCGCCCGCTGCGAACCGACAAGGAAATGTTCGGCCGATCAAACGAGGAAATGAATACGGCCGGATTGCGCAGTTGTAACTGCGCCAAAATGTCCTTGCGGGTCAATTTATCGGCCGTGGCCGTCAGGGCTAACATCGGAACCTCCGGATACTGCGCCCGCAAAAATGCCAATTGCGTGTACTCCTGTCGAAAATCGTGCCCCCAGGAGGAAATACAGTGCGCCTCGTCTATTGCGAAAAGACTGACCTTGATCCGCCGCAATAAGGGCTGAAATGACTGGGAAACCAACTTTTCCGGACTCACGTACAACAACTTGATCTGATCGCTCAATAAAGCGTCCTCTACCTGCCGCGCCGCCTCGCGCGTCATGCCGCTGTTCAAATACGCAGCAGGAACGCCGTTGCTCCGCAAACCCTCCACCTGATCTTTCATCAACGCAATCAACGGACTGACCACCACCCCAACGCCCGCAAGCGTAATCGCCGGAATCTGGTAACAAAGACTCTTGCCGCCACCGGTCGGCATCAACGCCAACGCATCGCCGCCTGCATAAACCGTCTGGATGATCTCGGCCTGCATCGGCCGAAAAGCATCGTACCCGAAGTACTTCTTGAGCGCTTTGTATGCTTCTTCCATCTGTATAAACAGGTGTTTTGGTTCGAAGCAACAAATTTATGCCTTGTAAAGCGCACACAAAACATTTTGTGTCCAAAATAAACACATTTGTTTTAATTGAATGTAAAAAAATAAACACAATTTGTTTTTTATTTTAGAAACAAAATGTTTACTTTTGTCCCGGAAAACAAAGCAGGACTGAAAAATTTCTACGTCCTATGAGCACAATCCGTCATTTCTTCAAAAAAAACTGGTTTACAATCGCCCTGCTCTTACTGGCGCTGCTCGCGGTAGCGCGCCGTAAAATCCAGCTGCCCGCCGAATTGCCGTTTCCGGCAACCGGATCGGTAGAAAAATACACAACAGACCCCGCCAGGCCCGCAGCCTCCACCGCTAATCTCGGTATCCTGCACAAGGAAACGCCGGGTAAATGCCGAATGCCGGAGATTCCGGAGGCAGCGGCGGAAGCTTTTTTGCGCCGGTTCAGCAAGGTGGCCCGGAGCGAAAGCCGAAAATTTCGGGCGCCAGCCTCGGTGCTGCTGGCGCACGCTTATGTCAACAGCTTCGCCGGACGGCGCAATACCGCCGTGGAAGCCCATAATTTTACTGCGCTGGT
>JBEIDF010000188.1:0-7275 GCA_040383605.1 Lewinellaceae bacterium | reverse complement strand
GCAGGCGTGTACGTGAACGTGCTGTCCGACAGGAAATTCAACGTCCCAGTGCCCGGAGGCGTTACTACCGCAAACGTCGAACCCGCAGGATAGTCGTCGTTGGGGCGAACATCGCCTGTCAGCGGCGTCTCAAAAGTCGTAATGTACGTATCGTCAATTGCAACGGGTGCAATAACAATGATAATCACGGCATCGTCGCAGTTTGTCGGATTAGCGTCCTCACAGATGCGGTAATCAACTTCATAGCGACCTGGGGAAGTACCCGGGGGAACATTTGCATTACCCAGCCCGTCTATAGAAAGTCCTGAAATACCACCATTATCCAGAATGGAAATGGTCACATCATCATAATCTACTGCTACACCGTTCAATTTATCATTAACCAGGATATTCCCAGCCACACCACCGGATGCTACAGTCAAGGGATTACTGCTGAAATCGTCGTTAACGGCGTCAATAACACTGGCTGTCACGGAATCGCTGTTGTTGCTGGTATCATTATCATCTTCATTACCAGAGATCGTGGCAGAATTTGTATAGGAACCTGCGCCATTTACGGTGGCCGTAATATCGATCGTGACAGAGCCGCCATTTGCCAGGCTACCAATCGTCCAAATTCCAGCAACTTCGTCATAAGACCCCGAACCGGAGGCGCTTACAAAGGTAAATCCAGCAGGTAACTGATCTGCAACCTCTACCCCGGTAGCGTTGGATGGGCCGTTATTGGTGGCAACCAAGGTAAACGTAACCGTTTGCCCTACAGAGGGGAAGATATCATCCAAGGTCTTTTCGATCGCCAAGTCAGCTGCAATCGGGAATACGATGGGCGTAGGCACATTATTATCTCCTGGATCTCCGTCTCCATCGGGATCCGGATTTAATCCATTTTGAGAAAAATCAGAGGTAGTTCCTCCCAGGGGGCCCACACCACTGGCGGTAGCCGTATTATTTTGAACCGAAGCGTTGGAGGGGGTAACACGGAAAGAGACGATCAGAACGTCTGATTCTCCCACCTCCAAACATTGGCCGGGCAAAACCATGTTGCTACTGGCTGTACCATTCCAAACGCCGTTAGCAATTAATAGCGCGCCATCGCTCACACTAAAATTGGAGATCGGTGAAAATGGCGCTCCAAACTGGCCAACGATATCGTCCTTGACCTCAATGTCGCAAAGCTGGACGTCGCCATAGTTGCCAACTTCAAGTCGCAATACCACATCAAACTTGGGCGGATCGGAGGCGGGCACTTCCGTAACCGAGACGACACTTTTGGAAATACCGATTAATGGATTTTCAAACAGCGAAAGAGAAGTTGGTTCATTGTCTGCTTGCGGATCGCCATTCGTGGGCGCCACCTGGGTTCCATCTTGTGAGTTGTCCACAACCAGTTTGCCGGACGGACTATTACCTGTGGCAACTGCAGTATTGTCGAATGGTCCACCGGTACCAAGTGTACTTACGGTAAGTGATACGTGCAGAACAGCAAAGCGACCCACGCCGAGATTACCCAGTCCATCCAACAATCCGATATTTGCGATTCCATCGTATGTATTATCTAAAGACAAGGTCGAGCCAACGGGCTGTGTAATTATGGAGGATGTTACCCCAGAGATCGTAGTGGGATCGGGGAACAGCGCACGCAAATCTTCGAACACCTGCACGCCAGATAGAGACACATCACCTGTGTTTTCTACCCGAATTTCATACGTTATAGTATAACTACCCCCGCCGTTAGGCACAGGGATACCAACAACCGTCTTCGCAATTCCGATCGAAGGGTTTTCTGTAAAAGAAATCGGTGTTGGTACACTGTTGTTCGTGGGATCACCATCTTCGTCAGGATCCGCGTCCAGGCCATCTTGTGAAGTATCCGACACGGTAGCACCTGCCGGCGACTCGCCTGAGGCTACCGCCGTATTACTGTATTCACCTAACTTGGTTCCTGGTGTAACCCGAACGATCAAAGTAATAGAACCAGTTGCCTGATAGTCCAGCGAGCTGGAAGCGCTATTCAACAGATTTTTATCGGCGATCCCATTGAAACCGGCATTAGACGTCAAACCGCCAGTGCTTGTTAAAGATTGTACTGAAAACGCTACAGAACCTGCAAACGTAGCAGCAAGATCATCCGTGACCTGCACCGAATTGAGCACAATATCACCAGCATTGACTACCTGGAAGATGTAGGTTACATCGTATGTACCATTTCCGTTATTCACCGTATTGGAAACACGCTTGCTTAGTGCAATAGCAGGATTTTCGGTAAAATTAACCGGAGTAGGCGTGCTGTTGTCTCCCGGCCCGTTATTTTCGGGATCTGCATCCGTGCCGTCATTTGAGGTGTCGGACACGTTGGTTCCGAAAGGACTGGTAGCCGCCACATCGGCCGTGTTGTTGTAAGTGCCTAAACCACCCGGCGTGACCGTGACAGTCAGCGAAATAGTGGCGGTGGCGCCTACTGCCAGTGTGTTGGAGGCGGACAACAAATTTACATCCAAAACTCCGTCGTATGAGGCATTGGTTGTAAGGCCAGAAGCGGTGAGTACATTCACAAACACATTGGTGGTTCCGAACGTCATCTGTAAATCATCCGTCACCTGCACATCGCTCAAAATCACGTCGCCTAAGTTACGCACCGTGAAATCGTAGGTCAATGTGTACGAGCCGTCATTATTATTAATAGGTGTACCCGCCAAGCGTTTTGCCAGCCCAACGACTGGATTTTCGCTAAACATAATAGGCGTAGGGTCATTTTCTCCAGATTCATTGGCATTACCATCATTATCCGAATCTACAACCGAACCGTCATCAGAGTTGTCGGACACTGGGGTGCCGCCAAGGCTCGTACCGTTAGATACAGCGCTGTTTTCAAATGGTCCCATTCCACTCGGGAATATCGTGAAACTCAAAAGAACCGTATCCACCTGTCCAACCAAAAGTGTATTAGACCCAGATAACAAATTAACATTCGGGCTTCCGGTGTAACCGCCATTAAAGGCGCTGTTAACTGTCATATCCGGACTGGTTAAAGTAATACCACTCAGTTGCGCATTGACTCCAAAGGTGGTCACCAAATTATCTTCAATCTGAATATTATTAAGGTGCACATCACCCGTATTTTGCACAATGAACCGGAACGACATGGAGTACGAACCATCGCCCAAAGGAGTCGGGCCGCTGATAAGACTTTTGGCTAACCCAATCGCCGGATTTTCAGGAAATGTAACCGGCGTTGGATCATTATCTCCCGCTTCATTGGGGTTGCCGTTGTTGTTGTTGTCCACATCCACCCCATCATCGGATGTATCGGTCACATTTTGACCACTGGCATCCGTGCCCGAGGCCGTCACGCTGTTGTCGTAAGGCCCAAGATCCATCCCGGGAACTACATTAACTACTACCTGAATGTAACCAAATTGACCCGCCAATAAACTGTCTTTCAGATTTATATTAATCAAATCATTGTTGCCAACGCCGTCAAAGGTGTTATCCAAATCAAAATCAGCGGAGGACTCGCTGACCGCGACCACGGAGCTGGCCCCGGCGAAGGTAGCCGCAAAATTTTCTACTGCCTGAATGTCACGAAGTGTCACGTCCCCGATATTCTCCAATTTTATTGAATAGGTTACCGTGTAAGTTCCGTTTCCGTCCGAAGAAGGTGTTCCAATTACCTCCTTACTCACACCGATACAAGCGTTTAATACCGTCGCAACACCAAACAGATTACAGCCATTTCCATCGGTAACGGTATAAGCGTAATTGCCAGGCATCAATCCAGTGACCAAAGGGCCGCTTCCGAATGCACCCCAGTCAATGCTGACGGTACCCACGCCCCCCGTAACAGAGAGCGCTATTTCACCATTGTCCGCTCCGCATATTGAATTAAGCACTGTAGCCTCAGCAGATAGTCCGGGAGGCACAGTGATGGTCTGCGATGTAGTGGCGCTACACCCATTGGCATCTGTAACGGTGAGGGTGTAGGTACCCTCCGACAGGCCAGAAAGATCTTCGGTAATCGCGCCGTTGCTCCACTGGAACGTGTAAGGCAGCGTGCCGCCCATCGGATCGGCATCAATGCTGCCGTCGTTCAATCCGCCGCAACTTACGTCTGTCTTGGTAGCGGTAACGGAACAAGCCTGAGCGGGCTGGAATATTTGCATCGAGGCCACGAAGGATGCACTCGGCATACTGTTGTCGGTGACAGTGACCGTATATGTTCCTGGATTCAGGTTTTGCAAATCCTGTGTTGTTGCACCATTGCTCCAAATATAGGTGTATGGCGTGGTGCCGCCCACCGCTTCCAAATCAATGCTACCTGATGGCTGGCCGTTGCAAAGTGCATCCGTTTTGGAAAGGTAACTGTAGATAAATGGCGCACCCGTATTGTTGACTGTGAACTTTGCCGTTGTGGTACAACCAGAAGCGTCTGTAACGGTCACAACGTAGGTACCGTAAGCAAGATTTGTCAAATCCTGGGTAAATACAAAGGTATTCCAATTGTAGGAATAGGGTGCGGTGCCGCCACTTACTGCAATATCAATTGCACCGTTGTTGTTTGCCGGCCAAGGCCCTGCATCCGTCAAACTCGTCAAGGAAATGGTAAGCGGGGCTGCAGGTTCTACAATAACGGAATTTGAGATGGCAGCACATCCGTATTTATCAACTACCGTAACAGAATAGGAACCAGCCTTTAGCTGCGCAATGTCCTCTACTGTAGCAGCATAGCCATTCGGCCCAGACCAAACGTAACTGTAGGGCGCAACGGCATTCGTAACTGTAAGATCAATGGCGCCTGTGCCTTCCCCGTAGCACAATACAGGGGTCGGAACCAAGCTTAACGTTGGATCAGAAATGATGATATCCAGGCAATAGGGCACACTAACGCCACATTCATTTACGCTGGAGACACAAATACCATCATCGTAATACCCGCCCGTAACGCCTGTCCAGTTGATTTCTACTACATTTCCTGTAGTAACAAACGTGTCACGCTCCATCCCTGACTTAGGTAATAAGGTATGCGGCGTATTCATCACGGCCCCATCCGGTAAAAACCAATAGTATTGGTCAGCGCCCGGGACAAGGGGTACCGAAATTTCACCCATAGTTTCCGACCGACAAATGCCAATCGCATCCACCACCGTGACGGTCACTGTGGCGGCGCCGCAACGCGGTCCAGGATGGCATCCATCCAGACAAACCTCATAGGTGAATTGATCCTCTCCCTGGAACCCTGAATATGGGGTGTAGGTGAAGGTGTTGTCTGAATTCAGCACCACAGAACCATATCCGGCGTCGGTAGTCACCGTGGGCGCCAAAAACTGCCCGTCAGGCTTCACATCATTGGTCAATACCGATATAGTGACAGGATTACCTCCTGCCGACAACGCAACGTCCGCATTGACTGTCGGATTTTCTGCCACCGCAGAGTACTGGAGGGTGACTTGCGCGGTGGAACTCAAGCCGGTAGCACTTTCCGTTACCCGATAGGTCAAAGTTACTACATCGTTTTCCTGCATGGGTGTTCCCGCGGAGGGATCAAAGGCGATGTAGTTTGTCTCCGGACCGGAGGAAATCACGCTCGCTACCCCCTTTGAAGGCTGATTGGTGATGGTGACAGTGTAACCGGTCTGACCAGACAAAAAACAGTTCGGGCATGCCAAGTCATCGTCGTAGTCGTTTATCAAAACCTCCAGACTGCCAGCTCCACCTACACAGTAGTTGTCTGCAACGGCAACAGGCGCTGCCTCCACCGTGAAATCCAGCTCTGCGGAAATCGATGGAAGCGGACCTGGCAAGGCGCCGGTAACAGCTGCGTAGTTCGTTATCTCCCCACAATTCGCCAAAATCCGGAAATAGGTCTTGATCGTTTTTGATCCGCCACTCCCAGACACCGGAGCGATATCTGTCCAATAAAGTGTATCATTTAACACCAAATTTGGGAGAATATTTGCACCCAGGTACTGAAGACAAGCCGGGTCAAAATAATCTTTGACTGGCAGGAATGTGATATTTCCCGCACTAGACTTGGTGATTGTTATCTCGAATTCCAAGGTGTCACCAACGGTCCTGGGCGCTAAATTTCTTGGATCACTGGAAAACAGTTTACTAAGAGAATAGTCGTTATTTAAAGTAAAATCTAGCACTAGGGAATCTGCCACGGTCTCCTCGGTACCCTCGTGGGCTTTGGATTCAACCGCAAAAATTCCTGTCAGCCCGGTAGTGTTCCATACGTATTCATAGGTCTTGGTACAAGAAGTGGAGGCAACCTGGGAGGCCACCACCCTAATATTGGCGGACGGACCGACTATCGTGATTGAGTCCCGGTTAATGTCATAAGCGCCAAACGGATCGGTGATAACCGATCGAGGATAGAGGTTGCCACCCGGCGCTGCAGAAAATATCTGATTCCCATTTGGGTAAGGCGCATCGTACACATGCAGGCTGAGTACGTCTATGTAGGTACTAGTAGGAAGACTAAACTGCGATGACTTCGCCGGACTACCGTAATCTACCCTGAAATCTACATTGGCCTCATCATTTTGAATGAAAAAACTGAGCGCCTGTCCGGAGGGTATCGTAATGTCAGCAGGGATGGTCCCAGTCCAGGTCAATGTGCCGGCGGCAGCATTATACACGGGAGGCGTACTGGAAAAAAACACGGAGTCGCCGGCACTATATCCAAGCTCCATGCGCACAGCGGGATTGCTCGGCATTGTTCCAACGTAACTGGTTAGCAGGTCGCGTCTGAGCCAAAAAAGGATTCATTTTTCGCCAGACGAAGCGATTTTTTGTAGGCCATAGCAGCGCTATGGTCAAAAAAAATCGCGAAGTATGGCGGAAAATGGGACTTTTTGGGCCAGACAGCGATCCTGCTAACCAGTTACATTTTAAAAACACTCCTGCGCCACGGCCGGCGTACCGCCGCCAAAAGCTCCCGCACTGTTCTGACTCGGGAAACCGCATTTTTGCAGGTTGGCCGAAGGCAAATCGTCCGCATTGCCGCACTGCACCACGCAGGCCGAACCGGTGTAGGTTTTGGTCAGACCGCCCACAGCCCGAACCGCAATAATATACTCAAACGAACCGTCATAGGTATTTGGCGCACCGGACACATCCGTAGAAATGACGGCGTCCCATACTGGCTGATTAACAGGCAAGTCGGCGCCGCCGAAGAGCAGGTTGCCGTTCAAATCCAATAACTTAATCGAAACGATTTTCTCTACCGCATCATTGGCAAAAACAGCAAAATTCGCGTTCGCAACGTCCGAACTC
>JBEIDF010000187.1:0-7278 GCA_040383605.1 Lewinellaceae bacterium | reverse complement strand
TAAAAATGCCCGTGAATGCAGACGTATTTATTCTTGTGAGCCATGTTTTCCTGTTTGCCGAACGGCGAAAGTAAAGCTCCCGCTGCAAATCTGGCCGCGTAATTTTTTTTTAAAAAAAGCCCGGCTTTCCAAAACGGCTGTATATTTGCCCAAAATTAACCAAATGGTTAAACTGTATGGATAATATAAAATCGGAAAATTCAGCAGGTGCGGAGCAGCGTATTTACGAAGCGGCGCACGAGGTGTTTTTGCAAAAAGGCTACGATGGCGCCAAGATGCAGGAGATAGCCGACCGGGCGGGGATCAACAAGGCCCTGCTGCATTATTATTATCGGTCGAAGGACAAATTGTATGAGATGGTTGCCAAGGCGGTGATTCAGCGCGCGGTGGCGATGGTGCATCAGATAATCAACGCGCCGGATCCCCTCGAAGAAAAAATAGAACGGTTGATTGATTTTTATGTGGACACCTTGGGCCGAAACGTGTTTGTGCTGGCTTTTGTCGTGTCGGAAATGAACAAACACCCCGAGCAGTTTCGGGATCGCATCCTGCCGGCGGATTTGCCCCGGCCGGACGTTTTTTTTCAGCAGGTTCGGGAGGCAGCAACGGCTGGCCGTATCCGACCTGTTCAACCGGAGCATTTATTGGTTAATGTGATATCTATGTGCGTTTTTCCATTTTTAGCCCAACCCATGATGCGCATGGTGCTTGGAAAATCACCCGCCGAGATGCAGGGTTTTCTCCGGGAGCGCAAAGTCGTGGTGCGCGAGTATATTTTTCAGGCCATCAAACCGACCCAGCCATGATGCGCGGGCTCCTGCTGTGCTGCTGCCTGTTGGCGGCGGGCCTGTCTTGCCGCGCGACCGACACGCTTTCCATACAGCAATGCAAAATTCGCGCGCTGGAACAGCATCCCGCGCAGGCGCGCAAAGCGCTTGCCGCTTCCGCCGCCGCGCTCCAGTTGCGCAATCTTGAAAGCAACCGCCTGCCGCGGGTGGCCTTAAACGCCGTGGGAAGCTGGCAAAGCGATGTGTTCCGGCTTCCGATTGACAACCCGCTATTCGCCGTGCCGGTCATTCCGCGCGATCAGTATAAAGTGACGGCGGAGGTGTCGGAGCGGATTTGGGACGGCGGCGCCGACCGATTCCTCCGTCGGCAGTACGCGCTCGACCAGCAGATTGCGGCGGCGCAGGCCGACGTAGAGGCGCACCAAGTGCTACAAATCGTAACCGAATTATACGGCGGTATCTTGCTTTTACAGGAAACGACCGCCATCCTCGAAGCAGCGCGGGCTGATCTGCAGCGCCGCCGGGAGCAAATGCAGGCCCTGGTTCAGCAGGGCGTAGCGTTGCCGACGGCGGCCGATCAGGCACAGATACAGGTACTGCAAACCGAACAGCAATTGTCGGCCGTGCAGGCCGATCAGGCTGCGCTGCGCAACGTCCTGGCGCTGTGGCTGGGGCGCGCAGACAGCGATTTTTATTTGCGTCTGCCCGACTTATCCCCGGCCGGCGGCCCGGCGCCGCCGCGTCCGGAATACCGCCTGTTTGATCTTCAGCAACAAAAGACGGAACTAAACCGGGAAATGCTGATCCTGCGGCGCATGCCGCGCCTAGAGGCATTTGCGCAGGGGGGATTCGGACGGCCAAATCCGTTCAATTTTTTTGAAACCGGGCTGCAACCTTTTGCGATGATCGGCCTGCGCGCAGCCTGGACGCCTTTTCAATGGGGCAATACCGGCCGCGACCGGCAGCTGCTCGAGCTGCAAAGCCGGCAGACCGATATCCAGAAAGCCGTGTTCGACCGCGGGCTTTCCGCCGCCCGGCTCCGCGACCAAGGCGCTGCGGAGAAATTTCGGGGGCTGCTCGCCAACGACGACGCGCAAATTGCCCTGCAGGAAAGCATCGTGCAGCGCGCCGAGGCGCAGGTGCAACAGGGCGTCCTGACCGCCGCGGAGTACCTGACGCAACTGCGCCTGCTTACCCAGGCGCGGATAACCCGAACGACGCACCTGATCCAAGCCTGGCAGGCTGCCGAACTGGCAACTTATTAATGTACAAGACCCATGCAACGTTTACTCGCCGTAATTGCCCTTATTTCCTTCCTCCTCGCCTGTAAATCCAACGGCCCGACGGCCGATGCGTATGGAAATTTTGAAGCGGACGATCTGATCGTAAGCGCCGAAGCCAACGGCCTCCTGCTGGATTTTTCAGTCGAAGAGGGCCAGGCACTGTCGGCCGGCACACAGGTCGGGCGGGTGGATTCCATCCAGCTCGTTCTGAAAAAAGAACAACTGCAAGCCGCTGTCAAGGCCATTTCAGCCAAAAGCCCCGCTATTAGCGCGCAACTGGCTGTTTTTGAAAAACAACTGGATGCGCAACGCCAACAGCTCGCCACCCTCCAGCGGGAAAAAGACCGCGTGCAAAATCTCCTAAAAGCCGACGCCGCCACCGCCAAGCAACTCGACGATCTGGACGCCCAGATCGCGCAGGTTCAGCGCCAGACCGCCGTGGTGCTCGAGCAACAAAGCGCTTCTGATGCAGCCCTTTCGGTTCAAAAAACAGGTCTTTTGGCGGAAATCCTACCCCTGCAAAAACAAATCGAGCAAGTGGAAGACCAAATTCGAAAATGCCGCATCGTCAATCCCATAGACGGCGTCGTGCTGAATACTTATGCGGAGGCCGGCGAACTGGCCGCCTACGGAAAACCGCTCTATAAAATCGCTAAACTCAACCCGATCATCCTGCGCGCGTACATCGGGGGCAACCAACTGTCGGCCCTCACGCTCGGACAAACAGTACAGGTCGGTACGGATGCTCCGGACGGTAGCCTGCGCTACCGCCCGGGGCAGGTCGCCTGGATTTCCGACAAAGCGGAATTTACCCCCAAAATAATCCAAACTAAAGACGAGCGCGTCCAACTGGTCTATGCGGTGAAAATTCGCGTGCCCAACGACGGCAGTCTTAAAATCGGTATGCCCGCAGAAGTAAAATTCACGCCCAATTAACCCAGTTTCCCGCAGAACGCGCAGAAAACGCAGTTCCCCCTTCCTGCGAACTCCGCGAATTCTGCGGGAACCCCAATCCGCAATCCGCCATGCTTTCCTTACACCGTCTTTCCAAATCCTACCCGGGTGTTTCAGCGCTTCAAGATATCAGCCTGGAGGTGCGCGCGGGCGAACTATTCGGTATTTTAGGGCCGGACGGCGCGGGCAAAACCACCCTGTTCCGGATCCTTGCCACTCTCTTGCTGCCCGACAGCGGCAGCGGCCGGATAGACGGATTGGATTTGGTGCGGGATTATCGGGCCATCCGGCGCCGGATCGGTTATATGCCCGGAAAATTTTCGTTGTATCAGGATTTGAGCGTGGGGGAGAATCTCGAGTTTTTTGCCCGGGTTTTTGGCGTTACGGTGGCGCAGCGGTACGATTGGATCAGGGATATTTACGCCCAGCTGGAACCGTTTCGTACGCGCCGGGCGGGTGCGCTTTCGGGCGGCATGAAGCAAAAACTGGCTTTGAGCTGCGCCCTGATTCACCAGCCCCAAATCCTGCTGCTCGACGAACCGGGCACCGGGGTGGACCCGGTGTCGCGCCAGGAGTTTTGGGACTTGCTGCTGCGCCTGAAGGCGACCGGCATGACGATTTTGGTCAGCACACCCAATATGGACGAAGCGGCAAAATGTGATCGCATTGCCCTGCTGCAGCGCGGCCGCATCCTGGCCCTCGATGTCCCCGATGCCCTGGCGACTGCCTACCCCTTGCCGCTGTACGCTGTGCGCGCCGAGGCAATGTATCCGCTCATCCGCGATTTGCGCGGGTTCGGGCCGACTGCCCGGTGCTACGCATTCGGCGAGTACGCCCACCTGGCCCTGCAAACCCCGACGCCCGAATCGGCAATTCGGCATTTTTTGGAATCCAAGGGACACCGGGACGTGGAAGTTTTTCCTATTCCGGCTACCATTGAAGATAGTTTTATACACCTGATGGAGCAATCCGTCTAACCCGACTCGCTATGTCTCCAATCATCGCGCGCGACCTCACCAAAACATTTGGCGCTTTCAAAGCCGTGGATCGCCTCAACCTCGAAGTGCGACAGGGCGAAATATTCGGCTTCCTGGGTGCAAACGGCGCGGGAAAGACTACTGCCCTGCGCATGCTCACCGGACTATTAACGCCGAGCGCCGGCGCCGCCGAAGTGGCAGGCATAGACGTATTCCGCCATCCCAACCGCGTGAAGCAGCGGATCGGCTATATGAGCCAAAAATTCAGTTTATACGAAGACCTGACCGTCCGGGAAAATATCCGCCTGTACGGCGGGATTTACGGCCTGAAACCCGCGGTAATTCGCAGCAAAACCGAACGTATTCTGCAAGAACTGGAACTGACGGATCACCAACACACCCTCGCGCGCGCGCTTCCGCTGGGCTGGAAACAAAAACTTGCCTTTTCCACCGCGATGCTGCACGACCCCGCGATCGTGTTTCTCGACGAACCGACCAGCGGCGTGGATCCGCTCACCCGCCGGCAATTTTGGGAACTCATCTACGCCGCTGCCGCCCGGGGCGTCACCCTGATGGTCACCACCCACTATATGGAAGAAGCAGAATACTGCATGCGCGTCAGTATTATGGCAGAGGGCCGCATCGCCGCGCTCGATACGCCCGGCAGGCTCAAGGCGCGGTTTAACGCCCAGACGATGGATGAAACCTTTAGGAAGATTGCGGAGTGGGGATTGCGGAGTGGGGATATGGGCGATTGAGGGTTGTTTTGAGGCCCCAAATCCACATTCTGCAATCACCATTCCGCATTTCGATATGTTTTTTTTCATCCGCAAAGAATTCCTCCACATTCTCCGCGACCGCCGCACCCTGATGATCCTGTTTGGCATGCCGGTTGCGCAGGTGTTGCTGTTTGGTTTTGTATTGAACAACGAGATCAAGGATGCACCCATCGCCGTATTCGATCCGGCCGGCGATGAGACCTCCGTGGCGTTGACGAACAAGCTGGCGGCGAGCGGATATTTCCACATCGAAACCCGGCTGCGCGACGCAGGGGCGATCGAACCGGAATTCCGGAAGGGCCACATCAAAATGGCGCTGGTGTTTCCACCCGATTTCGGGCGGGCGCTGGCACATGAGGGGCGTGCCACGGTGCAGTTGATTGGCGACGCCGGCGACCCGAATACGGCGAGTGCACTGATCAATTATGCTCAGGCGATCATCGCCGACTACCAGATGGCGTACAATCAGCGAACGGGCGCGCCGGTCGGACTAACCGCCGGCACCCGCATGCAGTATAATCCGGAACAAAAAGCGGTGTTCAATTTTGTGCCCGGCGTGATGACGATGATCCTGATGCTGATTGCCGCCATGATGACGTCTATTACCCTGGCGCGGGAAAAAGAACTGGGCACGATGGAAGTCCTGCTGGTATCGCCGCTCCGCCCGATTCAAATTTTGCTGGGCAAGACCATCCCCTATCTGTTTTTGTCCATGATCAACGCAGTCGTCGTCGTGCTGCTGGGGATTTTTGTATTCGGCATGCCGATGCGCGGGAGTGTTGCGCTTTTGACCGCCGAGTGTTTTTTGTACATGTTTGTTTCGCTGGCGCTGGGGATTTTTATTTCTACCCGCGCCAAAGACCAGATGACGGCGATGTTCTTTTCGGCCTTGGGTTTGCTGATGCCTACTATGTTGTTGTCGGGTTTCATATTTCCGCGGGAGAGCATGCCCTGGGTACTGCAAAAAATCGGCATGGCGATTCCGGCGACTTGGTTCAATCCAATCATCAAAGGGATTATGATTAAAGGCGTGGGGCTGGAGGTGCTGGCCACGCAAACGATCGTGCTTGGCGGGATGGCGGTGTTTCTTTTGGCGCTCAGCCTGAAAAACTTCAAGAATCGCTTACAATAAACCTACAAATGACGCGCTATGCCCGTACTTTTCTTTCTGATACAAAAAGAATTCCTGCAAATTTTCCGCAACCGGATCATGCTGCCCCTGCTGTTGATTATGCCGGTTTTTCAGACGGTTCTGCTGTCGTTTGCGGCCAATTATGAAATAAAAAACCTGGCGATTGCCGTGACTGATCACGACCGATCAGCCACTTCCCGCGCGCTCATCCGGAAGTTCACGGCCTCGGGATATTTTCGGTTGGCGGCCCTGCCGCCAGATGCGAAGACCGCCGAGGCCGAGCTGGCGTCCGACCGGGCTGATCTGTTGCTGGAAATTCCGCCGCAAATGGAGCGCGACTTCGTTCGGGAAAAACACGCGGCCATCCGAATCACAGCCAATGCGATCAACGCCGTAAAAGGGGGCATGGCAATCGGGTATGCCGGCAATATCGTGCGCGATTTTAACCAGGAACTCTTGGCCGACCCAGCGTCCGCCGCACCCGCCGCCATTGAGGTCGCCTACACTAACTGGTACAATCCGCGGCTCGATTACAAAACCTTCATGGTGCCCGGTATTCTCGGACTGATCGTGTCCATGATTATCTGCTTCCTGACGGCCCTGAATATCGTGCGCGAACGCGAAATCGGCACGATGGAGCAGATGAATGTGACACCCGTCCGGAAATGGACCTTCATCCTCGGAAAATTAATCCCCTTCTGGCTGTTGTCGCTTGTGATGATGGCCATCGGGCTGACCGTCGGCCGGCTTTTGTTCGACATTCCGATGGAGGGCAGCCTCGGACTTGTATTTTTGTACACCCTCTTTTTTACGCCTTGTATGCTCGGACTCGGTTTTCTGATTTCCAATTTTTCAGACACCCAGCAGCAGGGCATGTTTACCGCCTGGTTTTTTCTCGTGATCTGTATTTTGATGAGCGGCTTGTTCACGCCGCTTGAAAGCATGCCCGATTGGGCGCAATGGATGAACCTGCTCAACCCGATCCGGTATTTCGTGGAATTTATGCGCCTGGTGCTGCTCAAAGGCGCCGTCTTTGAAGATATTCAACAAAATTTCTTTTCGGTACTCGCGTACGCCGTTTCGGTCAATGCCCTCGCAGTCGCAACGTATCAAAAACGGGTTTCTTGAAAAACAGGGCCACTAAGCAAGCGAAAAAAAATAAACACTTGTTTGTCGTGTTTTTTGTGCCTTAAAAACAAATTTAATTTTATTTGGTCGAAAAAACGGGCTGCCATTGGAAACAATTAAACTAAAAATCGTTTCCGTCGTTACCTTTGCATGGTAATTTCAGAACAGCAGGAAAAGTGGCTGCAACGCGCAGCAGATCTTTTTTTTCGTTGCGGCATCAAGAGCGTGACGATGGAT
>JBEIDF010000186.1:0-7362 GCA_040383605.1 Lewinellaceae bacterium | reverse complement strand
ATTTCCGACAGCCCGAATTGGCTCATCAGCCCCTCGCGGGCCGCTTCCGGGTCTTTAGAACTTCGGATTAGGGCGATCACGGCGTCCAGATGATCCAGGGCGATCAGCAAGCCCTCCAGGATATGCGCGCGCTCTTCTGCTTTGCGCAATTCGAAGCGCGTACGTCGCACGATGACGTCGATACGGAATTTGATGAACTCGTGAATAATCTCCTGCAGGTTCAACAGCCGCGGTCGGCCGGCCACCAGGGCGATATTGTTGATACCGTAACTGGTTTGCAGCGGCGTGAGTTTGAACAGTTGGCTGAGGATTACGTTTGCGGCGGCATCGCGTTTGATTTCAATGACTACGCGGACGCCCTGGCGGTTTGATTCGTCGCGGATATCTGAGATGCCCAGGATTTTCTTTTCATTGATCAGGGCGGCGATTTTCTCAATCAGCATCGCTTTGTTAACCTGGTAGGGAATTTCCGTGACGATGATCGCCTCCCGGCCTTTGTCGTCCACCTCGATCTCCGTTCTGGAGCGCACCACACAGCGGCCGCGACCGGTGCGATAGGCTTCCCGGATACCGGACATACCATATATAATGCCTCCGGTGGGAAAATCCGGGGCCTTTACAAACTGCATGAGTTCTTCGACGTCAATTTGCGGATTGTCCACCATAGCGGTCACAGCGTCGCATACCTCGCCCAAGTGATGGGGCAGCATGTTGGTAGCCATACCGACGGCGATCCCGGATGCGCCGTTTACCAGTAGGTTGGGGATGCGGGTGGGCATTACGGTGGGTTCCTCCAACGAATCGTCGAAATTGAGTTGGAAATCTACTGTTTCCTTGTCAATATCCGCCAACAGGTCGTCAGCGATTCGGCGCAATCGGGCTTCCGTGTAGCGCATGGCCGCGGGGCTGTCGCCGTCCATCGAGCCGAAGTTGCCCTGACCGTCCACTAACGGATAGCGCAAGCTCCACTCCTGGGCCATGCGCACCATGGTATCGTACACCGAACTATCGCCGTGGGGGTGGTACTTACCCAGCACTTCCCCTACGATACGGGCGGCTTTTTTATACGGCTTGTTATAACTCAGCCCCAAATCCAACATGCCGTATAGTACGCGTCGGTGTACCGGTTTGAGGCCGTCGCGTACATCGGGCAGCGCGCGGCTGACGATGACCGACATGGAGTAATCAATATACGCCGTCTTGAGTTCGTCTTCAATATTTATGGGAACAATTCTGGTCTCTTCCATCAATGCTTCAATTTAGGCCCGCAAAGGTAGTAACAAATTGCGGAATTTGGATTGCGGATTGCGGATTGCGGATTGCGTGCATTAGCGATTTTTTCGCCAAATCCAGGGTTCGATGGGGTGGGGGTCTTGCCAGAGACCTATTCGAGCCGCCCGTGCGCGTTCTTCCAGGTTGGAATAAGCGGCGTCCTGGGAGTATTTTTTGTAATGCCAAGCCAAGCCGGCCCGTACGAGCGCTTTGTTCAGGTTTTCGCCTTGTTCGTTGAACACCTCGCCGATTACGCGCCCATTGCGGTCTTTTTTACCTTCATAAACTATTACAACCGATTTTCGGAAGCAAAAGTCGGAGGTAAACTGTTTGGCCCGGGTTCCATAAGGCTGCCCTTTTTCCGGACAATCAATGTGTGCGAGTCGGATTTTATGCTGCTGCTTGTCCTGGGTGAGGATGGTAATCGTGTCCCCGTCTGCCACGCCAATGCAGGCGCCAGACAGGCGGTCTTGCGCGCTGGAAGCGGAGAGGAAAAAGCAGATGATAAAAAGCAGGGTCTGTTGAGTCATTGTGGTAAATTGCGTAAAAGATGAATGCGTAAGGTCATTCCCGGGCGCCTTGCAACCGATTTGAAGTTATTTATTAACAGCGCCTGAAAAAAAGTGGCACATTTTCGCCGGTTTATTTCGTAGGTTTGCAAAGATATTTCAATTTTTGAAAAAATTGGCAAACCTACATCGCGCCAGTTTTCAATTCAAGGGTATGCAACGATTTTTCCGGCTCTTATTCTTCGCAGCGTGCCTGCTCCATGCCTGCAACCCTGCCCCCAAACCGGCAGCCGCTGCTGCGCCTGAAATTCGCTGTTACGCCCAGCGCAGCGGAGAAAATCTTTCTGCGCTTCAGTTAACGATCCAAGGCGACTCCGTCAGCGGGTATATTGCCCAGGAAATGGCGAGCGGCAACGGCGCCCGCGGGTCTTTCTCCGGCAAAATGAACGGAAATCTCCTGACGGTGGACTACCTCTTCGCACTCAACGGCGAGGTGCAAACCCATGAGGTGCTCTTTAAAATCGAAGGCAACCAACTGTTCCAAGGCGCCGGAACGATGATCTTCGAAAACGGAAAAATGATTCTGCGGGATAAAGACAATCTGCAGTGGATGGGGCCGCTGGTACAAACCCCCTGCCAGTCTGTCGAAGACGCCATTGATCGAGCCCGGCAAACCGCGCTTTCCATCCGAAAATCCGGGTAAACAGCCTGTTTTATGAAAAAATTATTCCTACTTTTTTCCTGCGCCTGTCTGCTGTGCAGCGCGCTGCACGCGCAAAGCGCCGCTAAAGACGCCACGACCGGGTTACATGCCAAAGTGGACCGACTGGCCGGCGCGGTGGAGTCGAAGGTGATCGCTTGGCGCCGCGACTTTCACCAGTACCCCGAACTGTCTAACCGCGAATTTCGCACTTCCGAAAAAATCGCCGCGCACCTGCGCGCGCTGGGCCTGGAAGTTCATACCGGTATCGCAAAAACCGGCGTCGTGGGCGTGCTGAAAGGCGGAAAGCCTGGTCCGGTGCTCGGACTGCGCGCCGATATGGATGCGCTGCCGGTCGCCGAACGCGTGGATTTGCCCTTCAAAAGCGCGGTGCAAACGACGTATAATGGCGAGCAGGTCGGCGTCATGCATGCCTGCGGCCACGATGCGCACCTTGCCATCTTGATGGGGGCTGCTGAACTGCTGTACAATATGCGGGAGGATCTCGCCGGAACGGTTGTGTTCGTCTTTCAACCCGCAGAGGAGGGCCCGCCCGATGGCGAAGAGGGTGGCGCGGCGCTCATGGTCAAGGAAGGCCTGTTCGAGCGATTCGGCATCGAAGCCATGCTGGGCCTGCATATCAATGCCCAGACGGAGGTTGGCGTCCTGACGTACCGATCCGGCGGCATTATGGCGGCAGCCGACTGGTTTTACATTACGGTTCACGGCAAACAGTCGCATGGTTCGCAACCGTGGAGCGGGGTGGATCCCGTGGTTGTTTCCGCGCAAATCATAGAAGGATTGCAGACGATCGTGAGCCGGCAGGTGGATTTAACAGATCAGCCCGCGGTGATAACGGTTGGAAAGATAGACGGCGGCGTCCGACCTAATATTATCCCGGAAAAAGCAGAAATGGTCGGCACGATTCGCACGCTGGATACCGCGATGCAGCATGATATCCACGAACGGGTTCACCGCACGGCCAAACTCATCGCCGAGAGCGCCGGCGCGCGTGCCGAGGTGCGCATCCAAAAAATGGCGCCGGTGAATTTCAACGATCCCGAACTCACGCAGCGCATGCTGCCCGCGCTCCAAAAAGCGGCCGGAACCTCGAATGTGCGCGAACGCAAACCTATGACCGGCGCAGAGGATTTTGCTTTTTACGGAAGAAGGGCGCCTACCTTTTTCTTTTTCCTCGGCGGAATGCCCAAAGGCGCTGATCCCAAAGAAACCGCCGCGCACCATACGCCGGATTTTTACCTGGACGAAAGCGGTCTCCTGCTCGGTGTCCGGGCCTTTAGCTATTTAGTGTTAGAATATTTCGGAACCAATTAACGGGGCGGCTAACAGCGTGTCTAAGAGTATGTCTAGATGCTATTGTACCGGCTTGCTCACTCAATATGAACCACCTCGCGCACAGCCTATTGTCCTATCCTGACGGAGAAAATCTGCTCGGGAATTTTATCGGCGATTTTGTGAAAGGCAGTGCCTGGCAGGCCTATCCGCCTGAAATCCGGGCGGGTATCTTATTGCATCGGCGTATTGATGCTTTCACTGACAACCACCCGGCTGTCCGCGCGAGTGTGCGCCGTATTCGGCCTGTAGCCGGGCGGTACGCGGGGCCTGTTGCGGATGTGCTGTACGATCATTTGCTGCTGCGGCATTGGTCGGAATACGCCGAATTGTCTTTTGACGATTATGCCGTCTGGTTGTATTCTGCCCTCGATGAGCGGCAAGCGTGGATGCCGGAACTTTTGCAGCAGCGCTGGCCGCTGATGCGGGAAGCGCGTTTTGTGCATGGCTATGCGGACGAAGCCGGCATGCTGCGGGTGCTGGAGCGGTTTAGCCGGCGTTTGGCGGGTCACTTTGACCCGGCAGCGGTGCATGCCGCTTTTTTCGGAGAAATGGAGGCGTTTAGCGCTGATTTCAGCGCTTTTTTCCCGGATTTGCTGGAGCATCTGGCGGCAAATCCGCATAGATCTGACTCTTTTCCAAACGATCCGGCAGCGGACCAAAGTGGCCGAGTTTGATTTCTGCCATTTTCCGGCCAGCAATGGCGCGATCCAGGAGCGACTTTCCGTCCAGGCGGGCCGTCAGATAGCCTGCCCAGAATGCATCGCCGGCGCCCGTCGTGTCTTTCACTTCCACCTGACGCGATGGCAGGAAATGCGCCGCATCGTCATCGGCGACCCATAAACCTTTGTCGCCAAGCGTATAACAAATTTCTGTGGCGCCCATTTTCAAAAAATGTTCGATCACAGCCTCCGGTGATTGCGGCTCTCCATACAGCCGCTCCCAGTCCACATCGCTAATTTTTACAAGCGCTCCCAAGCGGCAGAGTTCAGCGACCAGGCGCTTGGCCTCCTTTTGATCCGGCCATATCTTTTCAGCGTAATTCGCGTCTATGCTCAATTGGCATCCAGCCCGATGGGCGCGTTCAGCCGCCTCCATGATGACCGACTGCGCGGGATGCTTGCTCAAAGCAAAACAGGTGGTGTGGAAAATACTCGTGTCCTCAAAGCGTCCGTAAGGAAACTGCCGGATGGACAGCATGGAATCCGCGCCGCGATAGGCCTGGAAATTGGACACGGCGGCCGAGCGCGTGACTAAAATCAGGGTGGTTGGCTCGTCCACCTGCGTGACATACGAAACATCCACGCCCAGCCGGGCAACGTAATTTTTGAGCACTTCGCCCATATCGTCTTTTCCGACGCTGGAAACCAGCATCGTCGAATTGCCCAGGCGGGCCATATTCATACAAAGGTTGGCGGGACTTCCGCCGGGTATCCGCTTGAAAAGCGTTGCTTCATCTAGCGTTTGGACAAATTCGGCGGTAATAAGGTCAACTAATAGTTCACCGGCACTCAGGAGATCGTAGGTTCTGCGCATAACTTCAAGCCACAAGGATTATATAAATCTTCATTTCCGGCGCAATATTAAGGTTTTTTTGGTTCTCATAAAAAAGATTTGATCGGCCCGTTGGCATCTGGGAAAGCGGCGTGCTGACAATTTGTGCCGCCGGTCGGATTTACTGACAGTTTTTTCTGCAAAAATGGCAGAAAAAATGGCTTGGCACGAAGTCTGCTAAAGGTTAGTTATCAAAATTAAATTCTGTTTTTAAAACATAATTAAAGGTTAACCAAAACAAAATAGTTTCACATTATGAAACCAATCGGTGATCGCGTTATCGTAAAGCCGGCTCAGGCCGAAGACAAAACCAAAGGCGGAATTATCATTCCCGATACTGCCAAAGAAAAGCCGCAGCGCGGGGAAGTCGTGGCAGTCGGCCCGGGTAAAGACGGGAATTTAATGACGGTGCAGGCGGGCGATACCATCCTGTACGGAAAATATTCCGGTCAGGAAATTCATTTCGACGGGCAGGATTACCTCATCATGCGGGAAGACGATATCCTTTGCGTGCTGTAGTGGCGTTCAAGGCCCCTATTTTCATCTCCTCTTTTTAACTTAAACTGTAAAAATTAATATGTCCGCTAAACAAATTCATTTCAATACGGAAGCCCGTGAAAAACTGAAAGACGGTATTGACGCGCTTGCCAATGCTGTAAAAGTAACCCTCGGCCCGAAAGGCCGCAATGTGGTGCTTCAAAAATCTTTTGGCGCGCCGGTAGTGACCAAAGACGGCGTTACCGTGGCTAAAGAGGTGGAACTCGAAGATCCGGTTGCCAACATGGGCGCTCAAATGGTCAAGGAAGTGGCCAGCAAAACCGCAGACGCTGCCGGCGATGGCACTACAACGGCGACTGTGCTTGCACAGGGACTGGTGACGGCCGGACTGAAGAGCGTGGCAGCAGGCTCTAACCCCATGGATCTGAAGCGCGGTATCGAACGCGCCGTAAGAGCCGTTGTGGAAAACCTGAAAACCCAAACGGAGCAAATCGGCGACGATTTCAACAAAATCCAACAAGTCGCGGCAATCTCTGCCAACAACGACGAGGCCATCGGCACGCTGATCGCAGACGCCATGAAGCGCGTCACGAAAGACGGCGTTATCACGGTGGAAGAAGCTAAAGGCACGGACACCCACGTGGAAGAAGTAATCGGTATGCAGTTCGACCGCGGCTACCTCAGCCCGTACTTCATCACGGACGCGGAGAAAATGGTGGCCGAATACGAAAATCCCTTCCTCCTGATCACGGATAAAAAGATCTCCAACATGCAGGACTTGGTTCCGGTGCTGGAAAAAACGCTCCAAACCGGCCGCCCGCTCCTCATTATCGCAGAAGACGTGGACAGTCAGGCGCTCGGCGTGTTGGTTGTAAACCGCCTCCGCGCCGGACTGAAAGTGGTAGCCGTTAAAGCCCCGGGCTTCGGCGACCGCCGCAAGGCGATGCTGGAAGATATCGCCATCCTCACCGGCGGTACGGTCATTAGCGAAGAACAAGGCTACAAACTGGAAAGCGCCGGACTGGAACATCTCGGTTCCTGCGAACGCGTCACGGTGGACAAAGACAATTCCACGGTGGTGGGCGGCAAAGGCAACGCAGAAGCCATCAAGGCCCGCATCAATCAAATTAAGCAGCAGATTGACGCAACTACCAGCGATTACGACCGCGAAAAACTGCAGGAACGCCTCGCGAAACTGGCTGGCGGTGTTGCCGTACTGTATGTCGGCGCCGCAACCGAAGTGGAAATGAAAGAAAAGAAAGACCGTGTGGATGATGCCCTGCACGCTACCCGCGCAGCCATCGAAGAAGGAATCGTGGCCGGCGGCGGTGTCGCCCTGGTGCGCGCCATCAAGAGCCTGGAAGGCCTTAAAGGCGCGAACGAAGACGAAACGATCGGTATCGGTATCGTTCGCAAAGCCTTGGAAGCGCCGATTCGCACGATCGCTGAAAACGCCGGCGTGGACGGCTCGATCGT
>JBEIDF010000185.1:0-7451 GCA_040383605.1 Lewinellaceae bacterium | reverse complement strand
TAAAATGGTATCGCAAATGCGCGGCATAACCCATTTGTCGAACGGAGTGGTGTACCATGTGAAATTTCCATAACCAGGGAACCCGGTGCAGCATTACGTGGACGTTCCATTGAATAAAATCGCGCACCAGAAACAGCACCAATAACTGCACCCAGTGCGGCAGGGTCGCGACATTAATCGCCACTAAGTTTCGGATACCGAACGCCCAGGCCAAAAAACTATTGAAGGCCTCTACCGCCACGCTGGAGATCGCAGCATAACCTACCAGCGAGAACAGGAAGAAGTTGAAAAACATATAAAAGGTGTCCAGCCAGAAATCCTCCCGGATTTTCGGCTGATCTTTCCGCCAAGGAAACAGCAATTCCAGCGCGTACACCGCCAGCGATATTCCAATCAACCAGTAAAAGTAGTTCCCCCAGTGTGGATTGAGCATGGAATGCCACAAGTAACGGGCGTAGCCTTGGTAACTGTTTTGTATGATTTCCCAGTATTCAGTCATAAATAATTAAATTTTACTCAGACGAAATTTTCTTTAGCAAATTATTTAAACTCATAATTATAGCCGCTCAATTGCGTCAATAGGGTAGCAGGCGCATCTGTTGCGGTGGCGCGGCCTTCTAATTTGGGTTCTACCGGAGAGAATTTGGCCAGGTATTCCTCCAGCGCCTGGTGCATCGTGACACCTGATCCGGTCACTGCGCGCACTTTAGTAATTCGGCAGAGTGTATCGGCTGGATCGCCTTCCCGGAGACAGGCGGTAATACGGTAGGTGTTGTTTTCGTCAAATGCTTTGCCGGCTATGCGGATGCTGTTGATTCTCGAACCGGCGGGCTTCCCGATCGTAAAATTGATTTCCATGCCTTTAAACCGCACCAACCAGCCGCCGAATCGCTTCGCCGGATCTTGGGCGAAAGCGTTTTCCAGTTCGTTTTCCAGCCAATCGCGCAATTGTTTACCGCTGACTTCCCCATACTGCACCTCCGTGTCGGCGGGGAGCATACCGTACAAGTAGTCTTTGGTGATTTCCGCGATGCCGGTTTTAGGGTCAGGCGTCAGCGGCGGACAGAACCGGTATCCGTTTGACAGGGCGATATCCGGTTTGAATTTCCACATCAGGGCGTCGGTGATGAGGTTGTCCATGGGCGTCTCGATGACAAAATACCGCACCAGCGGCGTTTTGGTGGTTCCGACGACCCGCGTCAGTTCTTTCTTATGCGGCGCTTCCTGCTCGGCGATCAGGCGCAGCATTTCTTCATCCGCTTTGTAGCGTGCCGGATCCACTTCCAGCAATTCGTAGGAGCTGTCTTTTATTTGGCCTTTTTCCAGAATAATATCCAGTTTGCTGATAAAAGATCCGAAAGCGCCGGGTTCGGTTACCCGGCTGTAGGCGCCTTGAATAGGCTGGCGCACGCGTTCATGGGTATCCGCGCCGAGGATAAAATCCACGCCTTCTACATCCTGCATATTTGCCAGTCCGATTTGCTGGGCGAGGCCCATGTGTGTGACCAGCAATACGAGTGCGCATTGCTCCTGTTCGCGCAGGAGTTTGACATATTTCCGGACGTTTTTTTCCGGCGGTGTAAAGCGGATACCTTTCGAGTAGGCCGGCGGCTGTCGGCGGAAAGTAAGCGGATCGTTGTAGCCGATGCAACCTATTTTTACGCCGCCGAGGTACTTCACCCAGTAGGGCGGGAAAATGAGTTCGTCCTGGTATTCATCCTGGCTATCGTGCCACATATTGGCGCACACTTTATTCGCCGTGTAGCCGCCGAGGTCTTGCAGCATCATTTTTTTTCCGTAGGTCACCTCCCAGTTGCCGGGCAGCATCAGGTCGTATCCGATTTGATTCATCATCGGCACCAGCGCGCGGCCTTCGGTCAGCGCGGCAAGTCCGCCGCCCTGGAAACAATCCCCACCGTCTATCAACAAGGTATGGTAAGGATTGTCACTCCGGAGTTTCCGGATCATGGTTTTGAGTACGGCCAGTCCGCCGCGTTTGCGATAAACGGCTTGGCCGTTTTCCCAAAAGAACTCGTCATGCGGGTGCAATTGCGCGTGGATATCGGAGGTATGCAGGAAGGTAATCCGCTGCGCTTTACCTTTACCACTGGCGACTGTTCGATTTTTTTCCAGGGATTCCCGCCGGCCTGGTTCGTCGGGAATCAGGCTCGAGATCGTCGGCGACAGGCCCATTCCAGCGCCCAGCACGGACCCCAGTTTGAGAAAATCGCGGCGATCCATGCCGTTTTGTTCGTCGTGCTGACCGCAAGTGCAGCCGGGAGGATGTGCATTCATAAGGATTAAATCTGATTTTGCAGACGGTTCCAGGGCCCGCCGTTGTAAGCGTCCAGCCCTGCTTTTTTCAACATTCCCAAGGCCGCGCCGCTCCGCGCACCGGAGCGGCAAACGGTGATGATCGTCTTACCCTTTTTGCGCAAATCGGCGATCTTCCCCGGAAGTACCTGCAGCGGAATATTCATCGAGCCGTCAATATGCCCCTGTTTGTACTCTTCCGGGGTACGCACATCCACAATCAGCGCGCCTTGCTCGACCAGTTCCTTGTAGTTGACCGCCGGGCCTAATAATTTTTTTAAAAAGCTAAACATCCCTTGTTGTTTTAATATGGTAAAATGTACTATTTAATCACTTTTTTCCCGGCGCCAGACCAGGCGCGGTAACCGCCATCCAGATCAACGATGTTTTTAAAACCCATTTGTTTGAGTTGCGCGGCGGCGGAACCGCTGCGGCCGCCGACGGCGCAGTACACCAGCACTGGCTTGTTTTTGTCGAGCGTGCCGAGTTTTTTGGCAAAATCCGGCGCGTAATAATCAAAATTCCGGGCGTTTTCCAAGTGCCCAGAAGCAAATTCCTCCGGCGTGCGCACGTCAATCAACTGCGCGGTTTTATCCGTTTTGAGCATTTGCTCGAAAGCGTCCGGCTTTATTTTTGATTGCGCCGCAGCGTTTTGGGTGCAGGCAAAGCCCGATGCCAATAATAAAAACAAAAGCAAGTTTTTCATAATATAAAAAAATTTATAAATAAGTGGCGAATAAATGATCTCAAAGTTACACCGTATCTCAGAAAAACAACTCTTTGGCGATGATATACACACCCATTACAAGTACAAACCAGCCGAATGCGGGTTTCAATTTGGCGTCGTCAAGGTGTTTGGAAAGTAGGCTGCCGCCCAGGATACCTGCTGTTGCAATCGCGGAGAATGTTAGCAAAAACGACCAGTCAACCGCGATTTCAGTGTTGACATCTCCCGTAAAACCGATCAGCGATTTCGCCGCGATAATGATGAGGGAGGTGCCCACCGCCTGTTTCATTGGCAGATTCGCAAGCAATACCAGGGCCGGAATGATCAAAAAACCGCCACCGGCGCCCACCAGTCCGGTCACCACGCCCACCACCAGTCCTTCCGCCAAAATAAGCGGATAGTTAAACCGCACTTCGCCGGATACCGCGCGCGGTTTGGTCTTTCGAATCATGCTGATGGAGGCGGCTACCATCAGTACGGCAAACAACAGCAGCAGCAGCAGCGATTTAGTGACCACAAAATCGCCCAGAGAAAACAGCGCATCCGGAATCGCGGGGATTATCGCCCAGCGGGTAAAAAAAACCGCAATGATAGATGGAATACCGAATACGATCGCAGTTTTCCATTCGATGTTTCCCATCCGAATGTGGCTGAGCGACCCAATCAGGCTGGTAAGCCCCACAATAAATAAGGAGTAGGCGGTAGCCAGCACCGGGTTGATATGAAACAAATAGACCAAAATCGGCACCGTCAGGATAGATCCGCCGCCGCCGATAAGGCCGAGCGTTAAACCCATTACTGCCGCGCCGATATATCCGAGAATTTCCATGTGCAATCAAATTAACAACGCAAAGGTCGGCTGTTTAATGGTTCAAACTTTGGACTAAGCACGGCAGGTATTGCACTTTTTAGGGATCGTTGTCCGGCAGGGGCGCTATTGCCACCTATCAGGGCGTAATTCTTTCCGGCCAGGCGTAAATATTAAATCGTTCGCCGCGCAAAAAACCAATCAGCGTCATATTTCCGGCCTCTGCCAGTTCTACCGACAGGCTTGAGGGCGCGCCGACGGCCGCCAGCACAGGGATCCCCGCCATAGTGGCTTTTTGTACCAGTTCGAATCCGGCGCGGCCGCTGACCAGTACAATATAATCCCGAAAGGGTAGGGGAGCGCCGGCGCGCAAGGCTGCCCCGAGCACTTTGTCCAGGGCGTTATGCCGCCCGATGTCCTCGCGCAAGAAGAGTAAATTACCCGTCGCGCCGAATAAGCCGGTTGCGTGTAATCCGCCGGTGGAAGCAAAAGCCAGCTGTGCTGCGCGCAGTTTCTCCGGCAGCCCGTACATTAATTCCGGACTAATCTGCGGCCTCCCGTGCACTGGGTAGTAGCAATTGACAGTCTGGACTGCTTCCAAAGAGGTTTTTCCGCAAACGCCGCAGCTGGACGTGGTGTAAAAATGCCGCACCAGCCGCTCCGAATCCACATAGATATCGGGCGCTAATTCCAACAGAATCACATTTTCTTCCGGTATCCGGATTTCCGTGACGACGTCCGCCTTGGCGATAATGCCCTCTGTAAATAGAAAACCGAGCGCCAAATCTTCATCGTGGCCGGGCGTGCGCATGGTGACGGCCACAGTAAACCGTTTGCGACTTTTTCCGGCGCCATGCGCCAGTCGAATCTCCAACGGTTCTTCCAGGACGAGGTAATCCTCCCGGTTTTGAACGCCTTGCGGCGTGTGGGTTTGCGTTTGCGTTGGGCGAATTGACGGATTCATCGTATTTTTGTCCTGTTAACCTTTAAACTTGCCGGTGATTGCCTTGCTGATTCAAAAAATGTTCAATTTCACGCCATGAAGATACGATGCGAGCACAATAGTATCCGTTTGCGCCTCCGTAAATCTGAAATTCAAACCCTGTATGATCAAAAACGCTTACAAACGGGGGTACATTTTGCAGAAGGGCCGGTTTTTGCTTGGGAAGTGCGTCTGGATGCCGATGTAGAATCTATGACCTGCAGCTTTTCCGACGGACGGATCTGCGTGCGGCTCCCGCTCCTGGAGGCTGAGCGTTGGATACAATCCGAAACAGTGGGCATGGAGTCCCACGCCGCCGGCGTCCACGTTCTGGTCGAGAAGGATTTTCCTTGTAAAGATCGTCCGGACGAGGACAAAAAGGATTTCTTTGAGGAACTGGCCGACCAACAGGCGCCGCTGTGTTGAGCGCGCCGCTTTGGGGGCTTGTGCTGGCCGGCGGCTTGTCCACCCGCATGGGTACAGACAAGGGACTGATTGCGTGGCATGGCAAGCCACAACGGGAGTATCTGTTGGATTTATTCCGGCAGATAGGACTACCCGCGTGCCTTTCGATCCGGCCCGATCAATTAAACCAGGCGCTACCGACCGATTGTCTGATTCCTGATGCCCATGGCCCAATCGGTCCGGCGGGCGCTTTGCGCTCTGCAATGGACGCCTATCCCGGGCGCGCCTGGCTGGTCGTCGCCTGTGATTTACCCTTGGTAACTGCCGATTTTTTGCATTGGCTTATCCAGCACCGAGATCCGGAGCGACTGTTTACTGGCTGCGCGACATCCTTCGGGCCGGAACCCTTGGCGGCCATTTGGGAGCCTGCCGCGCGTGGCTGCCTCACCCGACAAGTTGACGCCGGGGATTACAGCCTGCGCAAGGTACTGGAGGATCAATTGGTTAAGATTGTTTCGCCGCCGGATCCAACCCTCCTGTTGAATGCGAACAGCCCGGAAGATTATACGGCCATTTGCCGGATTTTGGCTTAACAGTGCAATCTGTCCAATAATTTTTTAAAAAAATCGCCGGATTTTTATCTAATTAATCAGATTTTAAACGTTTAATCCAGAAGCGCCTTAAATTTGCCTCGAGAAAAAGGAAAATTTATTTATTCCATCAATCAATCACTGAATATGAACGACAATCAGAATGCTCGCATCTACGGTATTATCATCGCGATCCTGTTGCTGCTCTCCGGCACCCTGGGTTGGTTTTTTTGGCAAAAATCACAGGCGCTTAAAGACGTCTCCTTAGAGAAAGAGGCGCTGGTGAGCGCACTGACGATTGAAAAAGACCGGCTCGCGCAGTCGCTGGACAGCCTCAATCTGGCGTATTCCGACCTGCGTACGGAAAATGAAAATCTGCAAGGCGAAGTCTCTGCCTCGGCTGCCCTGGTGCAAAAAAAGGAGATCGTCATCAAACAAATCAAGGCACAAAACACCAAAGACCTGCAGGTGCTGCGCGCCCAAATTGCGGAATTGCAGAAAACAAAAACTGATATGGAGCAGATTATCAACAATCTGCGCTTGGAGAATCAACAACTCCGTTCAGAAAATGAACGCCTCGCCACGGAAAATACGGATCTGAAAGGCCAGAATACCAAACTCAACAGCCAGGTCACGGATTTGGCTAAGCAACTGGAGGATCAGATTCGCAAAACGCAATCCGCTACCTTCCGCGCCACCTCTTTCCGCGTGGAAGTGGAGCGAAAAAGTGAAAAACTCACCACCAAAGCCCGTCGCGCGAAAGGCGTACTCGTTACGTTCGACCTCGCAGACGTGCCGGCCGTTTACCAAGGCCCGCAAAAACTTTACCTGGTCATCACAGACGATCAGGGTAATCCTGTACCCAGCGCCAACCCAATCAAAGCAACGGTGTACGCACCCTCCGGCCCGGTAGAGATCATCGCGCAGGAAATGAAAGGCGTAAACCTGGACGTGACACAGCGACTCTCTTTCTCCCACAAATTCGACGACCGCCTCAAAGCAGGGAATTATGTCGTCGGAATCTATTGTGATAAAGGACTATTGGGCGCCTCCAGCTTCCGCGTGTCGTAATGAATCTCCCGCAGAACTCGCAGAGAACGCAGATTAAGAATTTTATTTTTAGCGGATTCTGCGGGACCCCCTTGGAAAATTATGCATTATGACAGCCCCTTCCGGTCAGAATCCCTCCAACACGCCGCTGCAGCCGCCGGGGCGTTTTTCTGTCTTTCGCCGTGTCTGGCGGAGGGTTGAAAACGGCGTGTTTCTGTTCTTTTTTTTGCTCATTGTCCTTTATTTTTTGCTTCAAAGCCCGTTTGTCCAAAACTGGCTGATCGGCAAGGCGACGGCTTTTTTGTCGGAGGAACTGCAAACGACTGTTCGTCTGGACAAAATAGACGTCGGACTTTTCGATAATGTAATCCTGGAAGGATTGTATGTGGAAGACCTGAATAAAGACACTTTGCTGATCGCGCGCGAGCTGCGGGCAAGTTTGGAAACAAATTTTTTTTCCATTCTGAATAATCGCCTCAACTTTGACGAAATTACGCTCTCCGGCGCGCAATTACGCCTGAAACGACCGGCAGGGCAGGCAGAAAATAACCTTCAATTTATACTCGACTATTTTGC
>JBEIDF010000184.1:0-7499 GCA_040383605.1 Lewinellaceae bacterium | reverse complement strand
GTCTGAGGTTTGAACATGCGCGCGTTTGCTTCAACCAGATTATAGTGCGATTGGAAATGAGAGATAGAACACAGTGGAACGCAAAAATAAATCCTTTGTTTCCTGCGTGCAGAATTTTCATTGTGTTTCCCGGTAGCGCGTCGGCCGCAGCGGGGCGTCCGGTTCGTCTTGCAGCGGCAGGCCGGTGGTATCTGCGGGCCGATAGGGTCTTTCCCGCCGATACATTTCCGGTTGTTCTTCGCGGATGGGAATTTCCCGGCGGATTCCGTGGTACATGCGCGGCGCGCAGTAGTTGGTGTACCAAGCCGTCACTACATAAATGATGCCAAACAAAATCACCCAGCCGGCCCAGCCGGGGAGCGGGGTAATTCCGGTGTTCGGGATTTCCTTCTCCGGCGGTCGGAAAAAACCTTCGGTGGACAGGCCTGCCCGCCGGTACTCCTCTATCCAGTTTTGCCGAAGTTGTACGATTGCGGGTTCCAATTGTTCTACCAGTTGTTTGTATCCTTCCTCTTGCGGGACGATGGCTGCCAGTGAAGCGGGCGGGCCCAATACCTTGAAACCGGATAGCCGGCTGTGTTTCTGCCACACAGAGGGCGAAACCAGCACGGGAAATACGCGCACCAAATCTTCCCCCAAATGCACATACCGATCTACGGCCGTCGTGCCCTCTATTTGATCTATATAGGCGGTAATCAGCGATGCGTGGCTGGTCAAAAACAAATAGATGTGCGCATCGGCCGCTTTGGCCGGCAACTCCGGGTGGTACGGAAATTCAGGTTTGGGCGGTTTGTACCAAAAAAGCAGCAATTGCCAGGCGGGCGGGAAGGGCGGCAGTGCGGGATACCCCGTGTCATACCAAATTTTTAAAAAATACTTCTCCTCCAGCGGTCTGAGCCAGACCAACAATTTTTCCAGCGTTTTTCGATCTGCCGGTGCGTGCGAGATATACAACTGAAGCATACAGTAGGCAAAGATAGAGCCTTTTTTCTCAGATAGCCGCTTAATTTGGACAGATCGCGGAGTTTTCGGCTGGTAAAACCACCGCCGGTCGCGTAATACGCCAGTCAAAAGATCAATATCAGCGTATCCGTTGACTTCCATCATTCGCCCGCTTTCCGCGCCGCCCGACCTTGCAGCCGATTTTAAACAATTGTTTGCGCATGGAAATTATTTTCATTTTGATTCTCATTAGTTTGGTACTGGCGGTCGGTTTTTTAACGGCCTATTTCTGGGCAACAAAAAACGGGCAGTTTGACGACGACTGTACGCCCGCGATCCGTATGCTATTCGACGATGAAATCAAACCCGGGCGTGAAGAAGTAGAAAGTAAAGGAAAAAACAAGCCGGACGAACCAGCAAAAGCCTTCTCTAACCAGCAAACCGCCTAGACAAATTATTTACACCTATACTCTTTACGCAGAATCTGATTTATGAGCCGCATTGAGCAATTTCAGTATGACAACCGCATTGTTCGGGCTTTCGGGATCGCCGCTTTTATTTTCGGCATCGTCGGAATGCTCGTCGGGGTGGTCATTGCTTTGCAATTGATCTACCCTGAACTCAACCTCGGCATTCCGCAAACGACCTTCGGACGCTTGCGGCCTTTGCACACCAACGCCGTGATCTTCGCTTTCGTCGGGAACGGTATTTTCATGGGGATCTACTACTCCTTGCAACGCCTGCTAAAAACCCGCATGTTCAGCGACACCCTGTCGTGGATTCACTTCTGGGGCTGGCAGGTAATCATTCTGGCTGCCGCTTTGTCGCTTCCGATGGGTCTGACCACAAGCAACGAGTACGCCGAACTAACCTGGCCGATTGACTTGCTCATCACGCTTATCTGGGTCGTGTTCGGGATCAATCTATTCGGCACGATCATCAAACGCCGCGAGAGCCACCTGTATGTGGCGATCTGGTTCTATATCGCAACCTGGGTGACGGTAGCGGTGCTGCACATTGTGCGCAGCCTGGAGGTGCCCTACTCGCTGTTCGGCTCCTACCCGGTATTCAGCGGCGTGCAGGAAGCACTGGTGCAATGGTGGTACGGCCACAATGCCGTGGCCTTTTTCCTGACCACGCCGTACCTGGGCGTGATGTATTATTTCCTCCCCAAAGCCGCCAACCGTCCGGTGTATTCCTACAAATTGTCCATTATTCACTTCTGGGCATTGATCTTCATCTACATCTGGGCCGGCCCGCACCACCTGCTCTATTCTTCCCTGCCCGACTGGGTGCAGTCGCTCGGCACGGTTTTTTCCATCATGCTGATCGCGCCCTCCTGGGGTGGTATGCTCAACGGCCTCCTCACACTGCGCGGGGCTTGGGATCGCGTACGGCAGGATCCGGTGTTGAAGTTCATGGTGGTGGCAATCACGGCCTACGGTATGGCGACTTTTGAAGGTCCGATGCTCTCCATTAAATCGGTGAATGCCATCAGCCACTTTACCGATTGGACGATCGCGCACGTGCACGTGGGCGCGCTGGGCTGGAACGGTTTCCTTACCTTCGCTATGCTGTACTGGCTCTGGCCCCGGATGTACTACACCAAGTTGTATTCCGAAAAATTGGCAAATATCCACTTCTGGATTGGAACGCTTGGGATCGTGTTCTATGCCATTCCGATGTACTGGGCCGGCTGGACGCAGTACTTCATGTGGCGCGAGTTTACGCCGGAAGGCACGCTGGCCTGGGGTAATTTCCTCGATACGGTGCTGCAAATCGTCCCGATGTACGCTATCCGTGCAATTGGCGGCACGCTGTTCTTCGCCGGGGTAGTTCTGGGTGTGTACAACCTGTACAAGACCGCCCAACAGGGCGCCTTCATGGCGAATGAAAACGCCGAAGCGCCCGCGCGCGATCCCGGACCGGCGCCGATGCTGAAAGGGGATTACTGGCACAAATGGATTGAGTCCCGCCCGATTCAAATGTTGCTGTTCAGCACCATCCTGATCTCCGTCGGCGGTATCGTACAAATCATCCCGATGGTATTCCTGGATAGTCAGACGCCGAAAATTTCCTCAGTCAAACCATATACGCCGCTGGAACTCACCGGCCGGGATATCTACATCCGCGAAGGCTGCGTAGGCTGCCACTCGCAGATGATCCGACCCTTCCGCGCCGAAACGGAACGCTACGGCGAATACTCTAAATCAGGCGAGTATATCTACGACCGCCCCTTCCTCTGGGGTAGTAAACGCACGGGGCCGGATCTTATGCGCGAAGGCCGCGGCAATAAAAACGCCAAACCCGACAGCTGGCACTACAACCACATGATTGACCCGCGCACGATGTCGCCCGGCTCGCTCATGCCGCCGTACCCCTGGCTGGCCGAACACAATCTCGACCTGAGTGAATTGCCGGCAAAAATAAAGACCCTGCGCGCACTCGGCACACCGTATCCGCGCGGATACGAAGACCGCGCTGTTGCAGAAGCGCAGGAGCAGGCGAAAGAAATTGCCGCGAATTTGAAAACAGAGGGTATCAATGCGCCCGATGTAGATAAAAAAGAAATCGCAGCCCTGATCGCGTATCTCCAGCGGCTCGGAACGGACATTCAAGTCGCAAAAACAGCCACACAAAAATAATCGTTCACCTACCGCCACGCATCCATGTATAAGTACTTACTTCAATCCGTAGATGGTATTCAATTGTACGGAATCGTAACCTTGGTACTATTTTTTTCTGTCTTCTGCATCGCGGCAATTCGGGCGATCCTGGCCGATAAACAGGATACGGACCGGCTCGCCCAAATGCCGCTCGATGAGGAGGCCTAAAACTTCAACTTTTGTGCGATGAAATCAGGTAAATATTTTCTCTCTTTTCTTCTGATCACCGGCGCCTGCAGCACCCTCTGGGGACAGGCAGCCCCGGCGGCAGCGGCGCCAACAGCCGATTTGCCCCACATCATGACCTACGTGTTGGCCGCCGCCGGCGCGCTGCTGTTTATTGTAGCTATGGTTTACATGATCCGGGTCAACCAATTTTTGTACAAACGCTTGCTGTCGCTGCAAGCCGAGCAAAGCGGCGTTTCCCTGCTCAATGAAACCGCCGCCGCCACGGCGGCCGACGCCGGCGAACCTTTTTGGGAAAAAATCCGGAAACAATACTGGGAAGATGCCGTGCCCCTCGATCGCGAGCATGAAATCATCTCGCACCACCAATTTGACGGCATCCGCGAACTGGATAACAGTCTCCCGCCGTGGTGGGTCAATATGTTCATCCTCACCGTGATCTGGGGCGTCATCTATATGTTCTACTACCACTGGGGCGGCAACGGACCCTCCTCGGCAGAAGAATATAAAATGGAGGTCGAAACCGCCATTAAACAACAGCGAATCGCCCTGGCAGGACAAGCCAATGCCGTGGACGAAAGCAACGTGACAGCCCTGACAGCAAGCAGCGACCTCGGCGAAGGCGAACTAATCTACAAAACCAGCTGCCTGGTCTGCCACGGCGCCGCCGGCGAAGGCGGCGTAGGGCCGAACCTCACAGACGAATACTGGCTCCATGGCGGCGGGGTAAAAAATATCTTCAAAACCATCAAGTACGGCGTGCCTGAAAAAGGCATGGTCGCGTGGTCTAGTACCCTCAAACCCGCCGACATGCAAAAGGTGGCCTCTTTTATCCTGACAATGCAGGGTACCAACCCGCCCAATCCCAAAGCGCCCCAAGGAGACATTTGGAAACCGGAAGCCGGCGACGAACCCGCGCCCGCAGATTCTAAAGATCAAAAAACCGGCGCAGCGGGGTAACCACTGCGTAGGTGAAAATCAGGTTCAGCCGCCGGGCGACTCAAAGTCGCCCGGCGGCTACGTCAAACGTACACACACCAACGATGTCGGTATTTTTCGACGCACCCAGTCGAAAATTACCCGTCAAAAAAAGGATTCCCTGCACTATGGCAGACTTAAAGAATACCTGGTACGAAGAAATCATGGAGGACACGGAGGCGTATCGAGACAAAATCGCGACCGTGGACGAAAAAGGACGCCGGATATGGATGTATCCAAAGAAGCCCGTCGGGAAATACTACAACCGCCGAAATCTCGTCGCGCTGCTGTTTGTTATCCTCTTCGTCACCACGCCTTTTATTAAGGTGCACGGCGAACAGTTTATGCTGTTCAATGTGCTGGAACGCAAGTTTGTCCTGTTCGGGATCCTGTTCACGCCGCAGGACTTTCACCTGTTCGTGCTGGCCATGCTGACCTTCTTTGTGTTCATTATCCTATTCACAGTCGTGTACGGCAGGCTTTTTTGCGGCTGGGTGTGCCCGCAAACGGTATTCATGGAAATGATTTTCCGCAAAATTGAGTACGCCATGGAGGGCGACGGGCCGGCGCAACGAAAACTGGACGCAGCGCCCTGGACTGCTCAAAAAATTAGAAAAAAGGCGCTGAAACATGCCGTATTCTTCGGGATCGCGGTATTTGTTTCCAATTTTTTTCTGGCCTATATTATCGGCGCCGATCAGGTGCTGAACATCATCCGTGAGCCCGTATCGAAAAATTTCGGCGGATTTGTCGCCATGATGGTCTTTTCCGGCGCTTTCTATCTGGTGTTCGCGCGCCTCCGCGAGCAAGTCTGTACCACCATTTGCCCCTACGGCCGTATGCAAGGGGTGCTGCTGGTGAAAGACAGCATCATCGTAGCGTATGATCACGTGCGCGGCGAACCGCGGGGCAAGATAAAAAAACACCACCCGGCAAATGAACCCGGTCCCGGCGCGGACATCGGCGAGGCCGCGCACAAAACCCAAGGTGATTGCGTGGATTGCAACCTGTGCGTGGCAGTCTGCCCCACCGGGATTGACATCCGAAACGGCACCCAACTCGAATGCGTCAATTGCACAGCCTGCATGGACGCCTGCGACGGGGTCATGGAAAAAATTGGTAAACCCACGAATCTGATCCGTTATGACTCTATGAAGGGGATCGAAACAGGCAAACGCCGCATTTTTACCCCCCGCGTACTCGCCTACACGGCGGTTCTCATCGCACTGGTGGCGCTCGATGTGGCGCTCATCGCCAACAGGGGCATCGTGGAAAGTATCATCCTCCGATCGCCCGGTCAACTGTACCAGCAAACCGATGCCACGCACCTGACCAATTTATACACCTTTAAGATTATCAATAAATCGCCTAAGGAACTTTCCGACCTGCATTTCAAACTGGCGCAACCGCAAGGCGTTATCCGAATGGTCGGCGCAGCACCCGCCGCGCTCGCCAAAGGGCATACCGCGCAGGGCGCTTTTTTTGTGGAGCTGGCGCAAGATCAATTGGAGGGACTCAGCACGCCGATCGTAATCCATGTCTATGCCGGCGACAATAAAATTGACGCCGTGAAATCCAATTTCCTGGGCTCGGGCGCCCCGAAAACACCGCAATAACCTTTTGTAACTGGTTAGCAGGATCGCTGTCTGGCCCCAAAAGTCCCATTTTCCGCCATACTTCGCGATTTTTTTTGACCACTGCGCTGCTATGGCCTGCAAAAAATCGCTTCGTCTGGCGAAAAATGGATCCTTTTTTGGCTCAGACGCGACCTGCTAACCAGTTACAACCTTTTTATCATCCATATTCAAAGTCACAGATTATGAAATTTTCTTGGGGTACGGGAATCGCGATCGTGTATGCGCTTTTTGTTTTGGGTATGTTGGGCGCCGTTTTTGCCTCGCGTCGCCACGATCCCGGCTTGGTGCAGAAGGACTATTACAGCCTTGATCTAAACTACCAGGATCGGCTGGATAGAAAGCAAAACGCCGCCCTGCTCGGGGATCGCCTGCGCATCGGCTACGAAGCGCCGCAGGGCGTGATCGCCATCCAGTTCCCGCTGGAGCTGGGCGCACCGACCGGCCAAATCAAACTGTTCCGCTCGGCTACGTTGTCCGACGATCGCGCGCTCGACCTCTCGCCGGACGCCCGAGGGCGAATGGAAATTCCCGCAAAGAACTTGCAGCAGGGCCTATGGAACCTGGAAATGGAATGGGAGGCCGGTGGAAAAAAATATTTTAACGACGTACAAATCACCGTAACACACGCCTGAACCATGCTTTGGCCCGCTTTACTCTTGGGAATCGCCGGAAGTCTGCACTGCGCCGCCATGTGCGGACCGCTGATGCTGGCCATACCGCTGCCGCCCGGCGCCCGGTGGAACGCAGTTTGGCAGACGCTCCTGTATCAATCCGGCCGGATTGCGACCTACGCTTTCCTCGGTTGGCTTTTTGGCGCGCTGGGAAAAGGCATCGTCATCGCCGGATTCCAACAGGCGCTGTCGGTCGGCGCGGGGATGGCCATGATCGCCGCCGCGCTTTTTGCTTTTTACTGGGAACAGGCCGCCCTGACCGCTCCCGGCGTCCGCAGCCTTACCGCTTGGGTACAGCGGCAAATCGGAAAACTGCTGCGCCGCAATCCCATCGGCGCCTCCATTGGCGTTGGCCTGCTCAATGGCCTTCTGCCTTGCGGGTTGGTCTATGCCGCGCTCGCCGGCGCCATCAGCGTCGG
>JBEIDF010000183.1:0-7564 GCA_040383605.1 Lewinellaceae bacterium | reverse complement strand
TTTGTATCTCATTTGTTACAGAGCCGTCTATCTCGGTTGCGGTAATTGTGAAATTGGGATATGCGCCCGTAACAGCGTTTATGCCAGCCCCGGTAAGGACTACTGTTTGATCGGGGGCTGCGTTGGTGACAGTGATACTTGAATCCGCGCCAGTTAGCGTCATGCCAGCGCCTGCAATTAACCGCCGGAAGTTAAGCGCATTATTTGCCTCGTGGCTATACACGCCTTGTCCGGTTAAGCCCGTATTGCGCGCTGTGGTTGAATCAATGGAAGCGGCCGCGCCCGATTTATTTACGTGCCTCCAAACCCCTGCTCGGTAATAGTACAGCGAATCGCAGCCATTTATCACGAAAACAGATTGCCCTTTGCCCGGTGTGTAGGCTGGCAAGACACAGCCGCTAACTGTCTGAATCCGCTCACCGGCCAAACTCCAAGCGCTGCCAGTCCAAACGTATAAGCGCAACATTGTGGTGTCAATAGCCCAATTAGAGCCGCTTGCACTCGGAGTGTAGGTTGGGGCTATTGCCGTGTAGGGTATTCCGGCAGTTTTAAGTATTTGACTTTGGGAATAGCCAAAAGCCGGAATCAGAATAGAGATAACAAAAAGTATGTGTTTCATAAAATCTTTTTTACGAGGCCAGCCGGTATAGCGTCATTGCCCGGCAAAATTACATAGAAATCTCCGACAGATAGGCCGCCAGCGATTGCCGCCGCGTCATCAATGTACGATGGTAGCACGGATAAATCCACTTCGCCAGCGGGGCCTTGCGGGCCGGGAGGGCCTTGCGGGCCGGGCGGGCCGGGCGGGCCAGTCACCCCGGTGAATTGCATTGTTATCTGTTCGTCTTCAAAGACGTACTTAATGCACTCGGTGTCTGTTAGGTTTATGGTCATGGGGGTGTTACGTCTTTGGTTGCGTTAATAAGGCCGCGCAAAAGGGTGCGGACATAAATTGATTGCCTTGTGCGCTGCAAGTCGTACTTGTATTTTTTGCCAGCCAAAAAAAGCCCGGCTTGAACAGCGGAAACAGTGATCAGAACTTTGCCGACCTCTGGAAAGGCTATCCCGTCATTGTTTTCGAGTGTCAAGAACTCTGCACCGGTGGCTGAATCCTCAATCCTCATCTTCCAAGAATCGAGAGAGCAGTCAACCGGATCTCCGCTTTCCTCAATCGAAAGCGCAAACTCAAATGTATCGCCAACGTATGCGTCAAAGTTGCGGATTGGCACCGCGCCGCGTTTAATTCTTTCAGTTTGCATTTTTCTTTTTGGTTTTTCGGTTCATAACTCGCACAGTATTACCCGACGGCAAAAGCATACGCCCGCCACGTTCAGGTACTGTGCCGTCCGGCAAATATTCAACTTGCCCGTCAGAATATAGCATCCAGTATCCTGTTGGCTGCATTGTTTCCGCCGCTTCACTCGGAGGCGCAAGTGCCATCCGAGACCCTACCCCTGTCCCGCACGAATAACCTTTGAAAACACTGTCTCGCAGGCATTGGATGCGCGCCAATTTGTACTCCATCGCGTCCTTCGCGTCCAGCATATACTTCACTTGCTGGTCAAGCGCTACTGAATCATTTTTGAGCAGCAAAATAAACCTGTCAAATTCTTCTGTTGAAAAAAAGTAGTACGGTGTTGTTGTTTCAATCGGCCGAGGCAGCCCGGGCTGCGGTTTGCTTACTGTTTCAAGCAGAAAGAACGAATCGGAAGAGATCGTATCAAGCGCAAAGGTGTAGGTGATTGTATCCTGAGCGCGAACCAGCGCCGGAAGCGAAAAAAGGAAAGCGAAAAGAATGTTTCTCATATTATTGCGAAGTTAGACGGTAGCCCCGCCAGTTAGTGCCGTCTGAAATTATCCAAGCCCAGTTTCGAGCAGGGACTGCGTTGAAGGTTGTGCCGCTTGAGGAAACCACATTGTAGTTTAATCCGATATTTCCAGTCGAGCCAAAATGGTGCAAAATATATTGGCGTCCGATGCAGGTTGTCGGGTCTGGTAGTGTCCAGTTTACCGTGCTGTTGAGCGTATAAACAACAGTGTGGTGCGTCTCGTTAATTGTGAAATTGCCAGTGGTCTGGGTGAAAGCCGTTGCAAGTGACCCGCCGCTTTGAAGCGTGCTGTGTATTTGCGCTGGTGTGGTTTGCCCGAAAGATGCGCGCACCTTAGATGTGGCAGCGGATTTGAGCAGAACAGCCACGTCTTCGTCTTGAGCGCCCAAAGCCACCCGCACGCTGCTGGTGCCTGCCACTGTGTTACGGTTTGTGATGCGCATCGAACTTGTTGGGCTGTTCCAGCTTACTTCTGCTCCGAGGTTATCAGCGCCAGTTCCAAAGCCCAACTTTGTAAGGCCAGACCCCTCCGAGTTTTCGAGCAGCAAAACCACACCGGAAGCGGTTGTACCACTAAGGCCGACCGCTGAGACGGTTCCTTTGGCTTGTGTCAGGTTGTTGCGCCCAACCGCCCAGTTGCCGCCTCTCGGTTGAAGGTTAAGCCCGTAATAAGTGTTATATTGGGACGCGCCGCGTGACTGCATCCACATCCCTACATTGTCCGTCGGATAGCCGCCGAATACAAGGGTATTTTCTTCCATCCCGTTACCGAGATGCGGGCGAAGCTCAAGAATACCGTCAACCACGGGCGCTCCAATGGTAGGCAGGCTTTCGGCACCGGATAGCCCGAAAGGCTGGGTAGGGTTGTATGTATTGAAGGCCTGCGAACTATACGACCATTTGCCGTTATTCCATATCATACGAAATCCAGCCTGATCTATCTGAGTTTGCTCAATCAGCGGATTGGTACCAAGCCTAACCTTTGTACCTGAAAGATACAAGCCGTTTTCAGCACCGTCAACCGACGGGCCACCGCCGCCGCCGCCAATAGAATCTTGCGCGAGCGCCCAGTTTGTCCCGTTCCACTTTAGCACTTGACCTGAAGCAGTCCCTTGTATTCGGCGTAGCGTGTTTGGGTTTGTCCCCGGCGCTCCCTGTCCAATTACCCACGGTATTTGAGATACGGGCAATATGGTGCCGATTGATACCGAATCAGCACTCAAGTCCATCCAAGCGCCCGCTTGGTGAAACAGATCAAGTCCAGCCTCAAGGTGAAGTGATCGGTTGTACTGCTTTAGGAAGGTTTCGCAATCGAAGTCCTGAATGACAAAAGAATCCACCGGCGTTTTGTGTTTCAAAATATCAACAAACGCATCATCGTCACAATATGCGGAAACAACTGTAAGCGCGTGCCACCAAGAGCCAGCAGTATTATTGATCGAAAAGCTTAACCCCTGCCACGGGCCAGGTATCGTAACATTTGACCCGCCCGGCGGCAATGTATCGGAGCCTGAGCCGGGCGAACCGTCGCCATAAATACCGTCGTCAAATGATTTCCATATAGCTCCGTTCCAATACTTCACGACAAAAGTGCTGTCGTTTTGCCACAGCGACCGCGTATAGATTGCCGCTCCGTTGCTGTCTGTCGGGGCTATGTTTGACGGCACGGTGTCGCCAAATATAAAATCGCCTATTGGCGTCCAAGCCTGACAAGTGCTGTCGTATTTGTGCAGGATATTGAAGGTGTCTCGAATCCACCATAATGTCGTATAGTCTATTACCGTGCTGTCAATGGTGTAGTAGTATTGTGGAAGCGGTGGCAGGCTGTCTTTGTAGGTTCCCTTTGCTCTCCATCGGTCGTTTTTATAGTCCCAGTCGTAGCGGATTGCGGTTGTTGTGTCAACCCAAAGCACGGCGTTTGTGTCCCGGCTCAGTCGCCAGTTGGGCTTGTGCCGTGGCAGCGTATCTTGATACCATACAACTCCGCGTCGGGTTGTTTGAATCCCAAGTTCAATCCGGTCAACTTGCGCGACGGACTGGAAAGAAAGCAGGCAGAATATTGCAAACAGAATCCTTTTCATATTATGTCGGTGCGGGCAATGCCCAAAATAAAACTTCATAAGCTTCGCCGGGCGACCTCCACGGCTCCAGCACGGTTATGCTTGACAATACAAAGTTAACGGTATAAGCCTCACAAGGTAACTTTTTCCCGTTCTGCTGAACCTCGATAAATTCGCAAGCCTTTAGCGGGTCGCACAAAACGCCGTCGTTCACGTCGGATAGGTCAAGAACTGGCTGAAAGTCGTCGTCATTTGCCGGAAAGTATTTTCGGAATCGGGTCAAAGTGCTTTCAAGGCTCACGACCGCCGCATTTGCTGTGCCTTTCGGCCCGGAAGCGAACGGCCATAGCGTCCGGCGGCGCTGTGTCCAAATATCACAGTCACGCCATAGTTCAGTCCAGCCGAACCCGCCGTTTTCAAGCAAAAGGTCGAACTGGCCGCACTCAAAGTAGCGCTGCACATTGTTGCCCGCAATATTTTTAACCGCCAATACCGCCATACTTTTCTTGTATTCGTTTGACTTTCGCAGGGTCAATCTGCTCTGCCATTTCGCGTGAAATATATCGAATCCGGTGCCTGCAATTCCACCTACCCCGGTCAATTCGTGGCGTGTAAGGTATGCCACTTGATTTGCCAATTAGCGTCGGGTCGTTTGGCCACTCTTTGTCTGCCTCTTCGACCGCAAATATTTTACCCGCTTTTCGGGCGCAAAATTCACGGCTGTCTTTTATCACGTCGCCAACATAAATGAACCATTGCAGATCAAGCCCGCGCCGGAACTGCTCGTTCTTCGCCTCTTGAACTTGATTAAACAGGTCGTAAGCGTAGGTGCGGTAATACGACCGCAAACGCCCCTGCGTTCCGGGCGTGCCGGTCACGTAATCCTTAACCGATTTCGTGAACGCCTGCAATGTATCGCCGGATTGTATAGCCTTCAGGACAACATTTTTAAGGCCGTCCCGAACCGGTGCGGCGTTCGATAAATCCCATAAAACCGTACCACGTAGAACGTTTCCGGCATTGTCAACTCCTATCGCCGCCCGGATCACTGCGTTGTCCTTGGTGATCGACTCCAATACGGTCGCCGCCTCCATGCCCGTGTACAGTTCGCCGGTCATTGCCACCACCTCGAACAGGCTGTCAACGAAAACCGGCATTGCCCCGCCCAATATTTCCCGCTGAAACTGATCGAACACCCGATCAAGTTGGGAGAGTATCGTAAGGTTTGCGGCCGTGTTTTCAACGATGCCGTCCCGGATTGAAAGCCGGGAAATAAACTGCTCAACAATCAACGCGAATAAATCGCGCTCAGCCACATACAAAGCCCGGTCAACCGTCGCCTCCTTGCGTTCGATTGCGTCCGTTATCCGGTCTGCCTTTTTTGACAGATCTGCTATTAATGTTTGCGGGTTATTCGGCATTATATTCTACTCAATAACTCCTCTATTTTCTGTCCAATTTCGGCGGACAATACCGTATCTCCTGCGTTTGCGGCCCTTTCTCTTGCAAGGGCTAATTGTTGCAGCGCAAGCGGTATTTTGCCCACTGAATCATCTCCAAAGTCAGGCATTCCTATTGTCAATGCGCTTTGCTCCGATATTATTCCGGTCATTATCTCCATCGCCGCCGCCCGCGCAAGTTCGGATTGCCGGGTGAAAGGCAGCCGGAAAAAGCCGGGGTTTTGAATTTCGAGTTGCAGCAAAATGTCTTTGAAATTCACATATAAAATCTTTTTCCAGCGCGGAACAAGATCGGAGGAAAGCGCCTGCAACACCTGCACGTCGTTGAAGCCCGAAAACGGATTGATACGCATTTCCACCCGCACCTCTTGCGCCCGCTCAGGGTCATCAATCAGCATACGGCTGATAATGCGCTCGGAAAGCATATCTGTCACCTCTTTGCCAGCACCTGCCTCACGGGCGCTTTTAAGTTCGGTAAACAGTTCGGCCGCTGTTTCAAATCGGAAGTCCTGCGGGAAAACCAGCGCCGCAGTCATATCGCCTTCAAAGCCGGTGAAAGACTTGCAGCATTGTGCAATAAATCGCCAGCCTTTCGCAATATGCCGGGCGTATGGGTAAAGGGTATCGTAAACAGACTGCAACTCGATACTGTGGTAAGTGGCTGTCTGTGCCGTCTCCTGCTTTGTGAACATTTGCGAGTTAAACACCGCCTCTTTGGCCGCCTGCAAATAAGTAGTCATCAACTCCATTTGCATTTTCACAGCGTCGGTCGGGGGGTAGGCATAGTGCAATACCTTCGTCACGTCTATCATATCATCCGGGCTGTTCGGCATTGCAAGTACAATTTCTTCAGCAGCGGAGGTCGGGCGTGGTTTGACACCAGTGCCGTAACACGCTGGGCAGGCTGTGCCATTCGGTTGTGTTCCTTTTAGGCAGCCCACCGCCTCGCAGTTTTCTTGATACCGCACGGAAACAGGGAAAGCGAGAAAAGCGGTCGTAATATCCAGCTCGCTATTGATCTTGACAATCTTTTTTGCATACGGAAGCGCCGCGTCAAAGATCGAGACCCTTGTAGCGCCGTCATCTTTCGGGTTCTCGACATACCCAGCCCGGAACGCAGGGCATTGATCAAAGCCGGTCGGGAGGGGAATTTCAATCTGAAATACCTTGCCGCTTTCCAGCTTCACCATCTGTCCGCTTTCCAATTCGGTCGGCAAAGCCGTTGGAATCGCCACGGTCATCGAGCGCACCAGCACGTCTGGTATTTGCTGCAACACGACGGTTTGGTTCGCTTGATACAAAGTAAGGCGCTCTATTGCCTGCTTCTCTACCACCGTTGCCTGCCTGGTAATAAGCCACTCGGCACTGCCAAACTTGTCCAGCTGGAACCGCACAGCCATGCCGGAAGTCACCTCAAACGGGTAAGGCTTCGCCCGCATAACGCCGTCGGTGCTTTCAAACTCTACCACCACAAAGGCGTTCGGGTCGAAAATAGCCCAATACAACATCCGCTCGAATACATATCTGTCAGCGCCGCCGGGGTAAAAGCCCGAAAGAACCTCGGCGTCAAACTCCATTGATCGAAGCCCGTCCGAGTCGCCTGCAAAAGAAAGCACTCGGTTTAAGTTGCTTCGTGGCACCTTTTGGAAGGGACGCATCAGCGAAGCGCCCAAAGACCGGTTGACGTGCGCTGTTATTTCTTTGCGCTGCTCAAAGAGCTCAGGCGATTCACGGCGGGCAAATTTCTTGAGATACTTCTCAATATCCACGCCCGCAAAATACGCCTTGCACTCGGCTGCGTAATCCACAGTCCACTTGTATCCGGGGTGATATGACGCCGCCCCGCGTGCGGCTGTTTCAATCAATAAGGCGGCCGCCTGTTCGTTTGTCATTGCAGAATTTTTGCAAAAGCCTCAAATTGTTTTTCGCAGGCCTTTGTGATAAGGTACTCAAGTGCGTCGGAAGTATGACCGTACTTCTCGAATGTTACCCCGTTCTCACTGGACTTTGCTTTCTGTTTACCTCCGTTGGCATCCTGCTTCACATATAGCAGGTCGTTGATAAGGTAATGGCAATTCCGATCCACGACGACACGCACCCCCGGTACGCGCCCTTCAAATATTGAACACAAAAATAAGACCCTTTTCCGTATGTTGGGGTTACTTCTTTGCACTCGGTTGGAACGCCCAGAGACTTTCGCCCGAAGCGCCGCCGC
>JBEIDF010000182.1:0-7567 GCA_040383605.1 Lewinellaceae bacterium | reverse complement strand
GGACAAAGCTTCCGAAAATGCCGAGGAAATGCTCAAGAATTTGCGCATTACCTATAATAAGGCGCGGCAAGAGGCAATTACGACGGAGCTGACCGAGATTGTGAGCGGGGCAGCGGCGTTGGAAGGCGCATAAAAATTGGGGATTTCAGATTTCGGATTTCGGATTGGGGATTTCGGATTGGGGATGAAAATATCTATTTAGGTTGAATGTCCGTTTTTGATTTTTTTATAAAAATCGAAAACGGGCATTTTTTTGCCACCCCATTTCGTCGCCGTTTAATGTCCTTTTTCTGATTTTTTCTAAAAAAATCAGAAAAAGGACATTAAACTATCCCCCCATTTCGTCGCCGAAGGCGGCGAAATACTTCTCCGAGTTCTGCGGGAGCTTTATTATTTTCGCCCCATGGAAATCTTACTCCTCCTCCTTCTGATACTCATAAACGGGCTTTTCTCCATGTCGGAAATCGCCCTGATTTCCGCCCGGAAATTCAAATTGGAAAACGCGGCGCGGCGCGGCAGCAAAGGCGCCCGCAAAGCCCTGGAGCTGTCGGAATCGCCCTCGCGCTTTCTCTCTACCGTCCAAATCGGTATTACGCTAATCAGTATCCTGACGGGTTTGTATAGCGGCGAGGTGCTGACCGTTCCGCTGACGGCAAAATTTGCCGAAATTCCTTTTCTGGCTTCGTATGCCGAACCGTTGGCCACCCTCATCGTCCTGGTGGCGATCACCTATTTCTCGGTCGTGCTGGGCGAGTTGTTTCCCAAGCGGGTCGGACTGTCCTTTCCGGAGAGTATCGCCGGCGTGGCTTCTATCCCGATGAATGCGCTGGCGATGGTGACGGCCCCTTTTGTATGGCTCCTTTCCCGCTCCAACGACCTGCTGCTGAAAATCGTCGGCATTAGTACCCGCACCGACGCGATCGTGACGGAAGAGGAAATTCGGAGCATGCTCTCTGAGAGTGCGCAGAGCGGACAAATTCAGGAGATCGAGCAGGATATCGTGGAGCGCGTGTTCGCGCTGGGCGACCGCAAGGTAAACACCCTGATGACACACCGAAGCGATATCGTCTGGCTGGATGTGCAGGACGATCCGGCCGAAATCCGCCGAAAAATTGGACTTGATCTCCACGGTGCTTTTCCGGTGGGCGACGGCGAACTGGATGATCTGCTCGGCTTGGTGCTGCTCAAAGACCTATTTCACGACCTCGACCGTCCGGGCTTTGTCCTGAAAGACGCGCTTGTCCAACCTATTCTGGCGCCGCCCAGCTCTTCGGCCTATAAACTCTTGGAGCAATTCCGCGAAAAACGCTTTCATTATGCCATAGTCGTGGACGAATTCGGTTCCGTACAGGGCCTGATTACAATGGACGATATTTTGGACGCCCTTGTGGGCGATGTATCGGAAGCTGGCCAGGAAGAGTACGCTATGGCGGCCGAATCGGTGAACAGCTGGCTCGCCGATGGCCAATATCCCTTCTTCGAATTCCTGCGGATGCTGGATCTGGACGAAGCGGAATTTGTCAACGAAGACTATTCTACCCTGGCCGGCTTCCTGATTACGCAAATGGATCGGATTCCGCAAGTGGGCGATGCTCTTGTGTGGCGCGGTTTCCGGTTTGAGGTGCTCAGCATGATCGGACGGAAGGTGGAAAAACTGCGGATTGTGAAAGAGCATGGTTGAGTTTTGGCAACGATTCCCTTTTTTGTTTTAATTGCCTCAAAAGGACGCGCTCCCACATTCGGTTAAGCGTTCCTACCCCCGCACCCGCCGCAATGCCGGCCACTTGACCGCAAACGGCATCATTACCACCGTAAATAACACCAAGGCCAGCAACTCTCCCCCGATCAGGTACCAGGGCCAGTCGCCAAAAATATCCAGCAGGGTCGTGGCGTTGGGCTTGCGGCAGAGAAACATGAAATTGGTGCCTAGGGCCAAATTGAGCATACCCACGAATACCAGGTAGATGTTCATCCACATAAATGCTTTGCCGATACTGCGCCAAGCCGGTCGAAAACCATACACAAAAATTGCGAATAAAATGCTCTGCGGCAGGCCTATATGAATGAAAAAATAACGAATGTTCATGTGGTCCGGGAAAACGGTATCCAAATCCGGCGTTAAAAGCGCCTGAATCGTGCCGGCCATGACCATAAAATAGGTAATCTCAAATAAATAATAGGAGCGTCGCCACAACATGATGGGCATGAGCATATTGAGAAAATAGCACACGTGGAAAGGCAGCACGAGGGTGTAATCCACCATCGGCTCATTCAAATATAAATAAATGGACGACGAAAACCAAAGCACAACCGGGATCATGCTCATGATCAGCCCAACTTTCCGCCTGTTTTCCTCGCTGGTCTGCTTCATACCCAAGATGATCCAAAAAAAAGCGCTGGCAACACCCGCCATGATCCAGGCGAGATGCTCCATGCCGTAGCTGACAAAATTACTTTTAAACAACAAAGTCATACACAAACGATTGAGTGCGGAAAGGTATGGATTTTCAAGGTTTTCCACAAATTATTGTGTTTTTTGTAAATTTTCAGGCTTTTTTTACACAAAAGGAGTCGCGCAGCCAAAAACGCCAGGGCCACCCCGATGTGCGGCCCTGCCGCAATGGCCTCGGGCAGGATCATCGCGCCGGCATTTTTTTGCTGTTTTTATGCGATTGTCGTAGCTCGGCGACGAAAAAAAGTCCGGGTTTTTGCCGGACGCTGTCCATCTTTGCGCTCCAACTTACTGGTTGTCCACCGCATGCCGCTTCTACTCCTCACGCATCCGACCCCCGGCGCAACTTTCGCGCTGTGGCGCCCAGACGAGCCGGAAGATTTCTTCCGCGACGGCCTCCCGCTGTCTGCCTCGGAAGAAGAAGACCTCGCGCGTTTTAAGGATCTTCGACGCCTGGAGTGGCTGGCTTCCCGCCGGCTGTTGCACCAACTCACCGGCTCGGACGCGCGGTTGGAACTGGCGAAAGACGCCTTTTCAAAGCCGTTTTTTCTGCGCCACCCGGACCTGCATTGCTCCCTGAGCCACTCGAAAGGGATCGTCGGCGCCTTGCTGGCCGAGGCTGCGTGCGGCTGCGACGTGCAGGTGCTTGTTCAAAAAATGCCGCGTCTGGCCCATAAATTCCTGCGCCCAGAGGAGGCGGATTTTGTGTACAACCACGGTGTGGTCGAGCAATTCGATCTGTTGCACGTTTTCTGGACGGCTAAAGAAAGCCTGTACAAGGCTTACGGACTCAAAGCGCTGGATTTTCGCAAGCATATCCGGGTAGAACCTTTTGCTTGGGAAAATGGCCGCGCCCAGGCAACCGGCTGGGTGGAAAAAGATGATTTTTCCGGTGCTTTTCAACTGCATTCCGCCAAAATCGAGCTGGACGAGCGCCTTTCGCTGATCTGGACGGTCTGCCTGCCGATGGGGTAGGTCAGTTGGTTCGGAATTTCACGGTAGCGGGCGAGACGCCCAGATGCTTCGGCGCTTGAATGTGGCGGAAATGGCCATTTAATCCGATCCGGATTATCGCCAGGTGGTGGATGGCGTGGTCGTACACAAAGGCGAGTTCGCGGCCCACCGTGCTGGCGTAGTCGGGGCGCTCCAGGCTGCCGAATTCGGCCCGCACCGACACCGGCGCCTCGGGCTGCAAGCCGCGAAGCCGGTCGGCAAAAGCATCAAAGGCCTCCGTAGCAAGCTGGGGATCCGTTTCATATTGCAGGTTGCGGGGCCTGCCGGCGTAGTCCACCAGCCCGCCCGGAATTCCGTTGTCCAGGCACTGAAAAAATTCCAGAATGTGACGAACATGCTGTCCGACGCTGCTGCCCTCGTATTCCGGCAGCGGCATCCGGTATTCTTCCGGACTGAATTGGTTCAACACGTGGTTGATTTGCTCGATGATGTTTAGGAGGGCGGTAGCCGCGTGCATGAGGCGTTGTCTAAAGAATAGGTGAATTTATATGTAAAGTAACTGGTTAGCAGGATCGCTGTTTGGCCAAAAAAGTCCCATTTTCCGCCATACTTTGCGATTTTTTTTGACCATAGCGCTGCTATGGCCTGCAAAAAATCGCTTCGTCTGGCGAAAAATGGATTCTTTTTTGGCTCAGACGCGACCTGCTAACCAGTTACAATGTAAAATGAATATCCTGTGCTTGATACACTCTAATATTCCGCAAATAAACGGATTTTTGCACAATGTTACCACCTCCTTTCATCCGGCAAATGCAGGATTTGCTCGGCGCCGCCTATCCGGAATTTGAGGCGGCGCTCTCCAGCGCACCACCCGTCAGCATCCGGCTGCACCCCGTCAAAGCCAATCCCCAATCCGCCATCCCCAATCCCCAATCCGCCATCCCCAATCCGCCATCCCCAATCCCTTGGCATCCCCTAGGCTACTATCTGTCCGAGCGGCCGTCATTTACGCTGGATCCGAATTTACACGCCGGCGCCTATTACGTGCAGGAAGCTTCGTCCATGTTTTTACACGAAGCCTTGCGCCGGGCGGCCGAATTGCCGCCGCGTCCGAAAATTTTGGATCTCTGTGCGGCGCCCGGCGGGAAAAGCACCTTGTTGAGCGCTTTTACCGGATCGGAGGGTCTGTTGGTGTCGAACGAGTTCGTGCGCGCCCGCGTGGGGATTTTGCGGGAGAACCTCGAGCGCTGGGGCGTTCCGAACACGGCGGTAACCCACACGGACGCTGCCGCGTTTGGCCGCCTGGCCGGTTGGTTCGATGTGGTAGCGGTGGACGCGCCCTGCAGCGGGGAAGGGTTGTTCCGCAAAGACCCGGACGCCATGCGGGAATGGTCGCCAAAGGCGGTGGAACACTGCGCCCTGCGGCAGCAAGAGATTCTGCGCGGCGCGGTGCAGGCGCTGGCCCCAGGGGGTGTTTTGCTGTACAGCACCTGCACCTATAATCGGCAGGAAAACGAGGAGAATGTCCGTTGGCTGTGTAAAGAGTACGCCCTTTCGCCCGTTACGCTGGACATCCCTGCCGCATGGGGCATTGAGCGCAACGAGTGGGGATTTCGTTTTTTCCCGCACAAGTTGGCGGGCGAAGGCTTTTTTATCAGCGTATTGCGCAAACAAGCGGGCCCGATCGCCCGGCGCGCGCAGCCGGCGGGATTTCAGTTTTTGCAGGCGGTTCCGAAAAATCAGCTCCCTGCGCTGACGCCCTGGGTATCCGAAGGCGAATCATGGCGGTTTTACCGCACGCCGCGGGAGGAAATCGTTGCCCTGCCGGCTGTTTTAGCCGACGATTTCCTGACGCTGGATCCCGTGTGCAACGCCAAGTGGTTTGGCGTCCCGCTCGGGACGTTTAAAGGCAAGGATTTTGTTCCTGACCACGCGCTGGCCTTGAGTCTGGGGCGTTCGCCAGCGTTGCCGATGGCAGATTTGGATCGGGAGCAGGCGCTGCAATTTTTGCGGAAAGAACATTTTGATCTGCCTGCGGGCGTCCCTTCGGGCTGGGTGCTGGCCGGCTTCGGCGGCCTGGCCCTGGGTTGGATCAAGGCGATGCCGAATCGGATGAACAATTATCTGCCGATGGAGCGGCGGATACGCAAGCAGGGGAACGGGTAATCGCCCCCTGCTTGCCTGTGCGCATCCTACCGTCCGCCCGGCGGACAATGTGTTTTCAGGAATTTAGTAAACATCGTGCGCAGGTGCGCGCGCGTGCCCTCGCCTTCGCCGATACCGTGCGAGCGGTTGGGGTAGGGCATGAATTGGAAGTATTTGTTGTAGCGGATCAGTTCATTCACCAGCATTTCCGCGTTTTGGTAGTGTACGTTGTCGTCGCCCGTGCCGTGGATGTAGAGCAAATTCCCCTGCAGATTTTTGGCGTGGGTGACGGGCGAGCCGGCGAGGAAATCCTCCTTGTTTTCCTGCGGCAGGCCCATGTAGCGCTCCTGGTAGATATTGTCGTAGGTCAGTTGGTTGGCGACTGCTGCGACGGCGATGCCGGTTTTGTAGATTTCCGGGTATTGAAACAGGCAGTTGAGCGTGCTGGAGCCGCCGCCGCTCCAGCCCCAGATGGCGACGCGGCTGGTATCAATCCAGTTCCAGCGCTCAAACATCGCCTTCGCGCCCATTGCCTGGTCGCGGATATTCACCACGCCGATTTTGCGGTAGATGGCCTTGCGCCAAGCGCGGCCTTTGGGCGCCGGCGTGCCGCGCCCGTCGAGCGAGGCATAAATGTAGCCATCGGCTGCCATATCGCCTTCATACTGGCGGTTAGCGCCAACGCCGTACGCATCGCGCACGGTGGCGGACGCCGGTTCGCCATAGACATAAAAGAGGATCGGGTACTTCTTTTTTGGATCAAAGTCTTTGGGCTTCACCAGCCAGCCGTCGAGCGTAACGCCGTCGGCGGTGGTGACCTGGAACATTTCCACCGGGTGATTGGCCGGCGGGTTGGCGGCGATTTTTCCGGCTACCGACTGGGCGGGATCCAGGGGGGCATGATCCGGGAGCGTGATCCATTCCGTGGTGCGGGGCGTGTAGTAATTGGTAAAGATGTGCCGCGCATACCGCGCGTCGGGCGAGATACTATAGGAATGGGCGCCCTGTTGTTCGGTCGGGCTGAGTCGTTCCGGTTCCCGGCTGCTGCCGTCCAGGCGCACCCGCCACAGATACGATTGCGTGGCATTTTCCGGCGAGGCCATGAAGTAGAGATAGCCCCGGTCTTCGTCAATGTGGCTGACGCTGATGACGTCGTATTTGCCTTTGGTGAGGAGCGTTTCCTCCTTGCCATCGCGGCTGACGCGATATACATGGCGCCAGCCGTCCTTTTCACTGGTCCACAGAAACGATTTGCCGCTTTCCATCCACTTGAAATAATTGGTCATCTCGCCGCCCTGCAGGTCAATCCAAGCCTCGTCCGTTTCCTGGTATGTAGCAGTGCAGGCGCCCGTTTTGGCGTCGCAGAGGAAGAGCGTGCTTTGGTTTTGTTTGCGGTTCAGTTGTTGCAGCATCAGTTGGGCGCCATTTGGCAGCCATTCCATGCGCGGCAGGTACGTCTGGCGCGGGTCGCCGGGTAGCTGCATCCAGGTTGTTTTTTTCGATTTGATATCTACCACGCCGATTTTGTAGGGCGAGGGCGGTTCGCCCACCTTCGGATATTCTACGGGCACGTTGAAGGCGTAGATCGAGTCTGTGGTATTGATCATATAGAAATCGCGGATTTGGTTGGCGTCAATTTGCCAATACGCGATGCCCTTGCTATCCGGGCGCCAGCGGAAGCCGTCGCGGCAGTCGAATTCCTCTTCGTACACCCAGTCGAACGTCCCGTTGATGAGTTTGGGCGTACCGTCGGTTTCGGTGAGCCGGGTGATTTTTCCGGAGGGCAGTTCTTCCACATACAGATTGCGTTGGCTGACATAAGCCACCTTGGCGCCGTCCGGCGAAAATTTGGCAAACATCAACGAGCTGCCCGGCAGCCCCTTGCCCAGTTGCGTCAGGCTGCCGGAGACGAGGTCCAATACCCAGTAATCGCCCCGCGTATTGTAACGCCAGACCCGTTCGGAATTGGTGTAGAGCAACAATTTGCGGTTATCTGCCGAGAACTGGAACGACTCG